>SKNY01000091.1 GCA_007123105.1 Salinarchaeum sp.
GGCGTGCTCACCCAGTTCGGTCTCTTTCGGTTCGGGTACGTGACGAAGCTGGTCGGGTTATTGCCCGGTGTCAAGCCGTTGCGAAACCGGACTCAGGAGGAGTAGGCCGCGGTCACAATCGCGTCGAACAGCGGTTCGAGGGAATCCCAGGGGAGCGACTCCGGCGGTTCTGCGGGGAGGAGATAGATACCGGTGAACGATTGGCTAGGAATCCGTGTCCGGATCGACTGTAATCGATCGACGAGACCGTCTGCCGCGAGCACCACGGCTCCGCTCGCGTCCGCGATACCGAACCCAATCGGATCGGTCCCCCGGTATTCAGTAATCGAATAGAGCTGTTGATCGGGTGCCGCCACCATGTCGTGGGCCATCACGTCCACAGCCGAGTCATAGACGAGGGCGTGCAGCCGCTCCGAAACGGCGCCACCCCACGGATACCAGATCACTGTGGCGGAAACTTCGCGGGCAGTCCGGTCGAGCGCGTCCACGATTGCGTCCTCGTCCGCTGGTCGACACGCGACAGCAGCGGGATCCGTCAATACGATCGTATCACAGTCCGGCGCCGAATTGATCGCATCGAGCAGTCGATCGGTGGCACCGATGATGTCGGCCATCGTTACGTCGTGATCATGCCCGGTACACGCCGTATACGGCGCGACCGCAACGAGTTGCCGGCGATCCAGGGGTACTGCATCAACCGCCGTGGGAACTGGGGCCGGACCAATCACCCGACACGGCGGCCGAACGGTGCCAGCGTCGGTAATCCGTGCCACGGTGATCAGCTCGAGTCCGAGCGCGTGCTGGAATAGGACGGCTGCTTCCCACGGATCCCTGCCATCGTCCGGGGGAGCCGGCAACGGCGCCAGTGCGCTCGAACGGACCCACATCGTGTGACTATACCCGATCGACGACGGCGAGCCGGTTTGCCAGATACACCGCTGCCGGTTCGTCCGCCGATTCGACGAACCGGGCAATCTCGACGCCCGCCCGCTCGACGACGATGGTGGGAATGTACTCGATGTCGTAGGCTTCGACGGCTGGCCCGACCTTGCTTCCGTCCTCTCGTTTCGTTACGGGATACTGGTATGTCGAATCCGGATCGATTCCTGCGGCTACGAGTGCAGCAGCGAATTTGGGTAGTGTCGCCACGCAGTCTTTACACCAGTCACCGCCCCACACGTGAATACTTACGTCGTCATCCAGTGCGGCAAGACGGGCAACGGCCCCCTCGTCTGGATGTGCCGACGGATCGGGTGTCATCGTTTCGAGCCGCATGTTGATGATCGGTTTTTCGGCCGTCCGTATAAACGGCTCGTGCGAACCCGCCACCGGTAAATACCGATCCGGCGAAACCAACACGATGGACGGGAGCATCCTCGAGACGATCGGATCGCCGTTGGTCGAAGTCGATTCGCCCGCGGATACGACGATCGCGGCCAAGCTCGAGTCGTTCAATCCGGGCGGATCGGCGAAGGATCGACCGGCAAAAGCGATGATCGATGCGGCCGAAGCGGATGGGGTGCTCGAGCCGGGTGACGCGGTCGTCGAACCGACCAGTGGAAATACCGGTATCGGGCTTGCACTCGTGTGTGCGGTTCGTGGGTACGATCTCACGATCGTCATGCCCGCCTCGAAGTCGGTTGAACGCCGTCAGATCATGGCAGCGTACGGGGCGACGATCGAGCTCGTCGATGGGGATATTTCGGCCGCACGCGATCGGGCAAACGAAATCGCCGCAGAAACTGGGGCAATTCAGCCCGATCAGTTCGCAAATCCGGCCAACGCCGACGCCCACTATCGGACGACGGCCGTCGAATTGCTCGCGACGCTTGACGGTCGGTTGCCAGATGCGTTCGTCGTCACTGTTGGAACCGGCGGGACGTTGACGGGAGTTGGACGACGACTCCGAGAGGAACGTCCGGACCTCGAAATCGTTGCCGTCGAACCGACCGAGAACGCGGTGCTCTCCACCGGTGAAGCCGGCGAAGACGCGTTCCAGGGGATGGGACCGGGGTTCGTCAGCGATCTCCTCGACGTTTCCTTGATCGATGCGGTCGAAACGGTTGATCTCCCGGCAGCTGAGGCCGAATGCCGCACGCTCGCCCGTCAGCAGGGCATCCTCGTCGGCCAATCAAGTGGTGCAGCCATGATCGCTGCCACCCGTGTCGCGCGTCGGCTTCGCGACGGCGGTGTGGACGATCCGTTGGTCGTGACGATCTTTCCGGACACAGGCGAGCGGTACCTGAGTGCTGGCACCTTCGATGGCTAGGGTCTCAACCGCCCTAACCAGTCTGTGGCCGCTGTTGGCTCGGTAAGTGGCGGTGAACAGGTGAACGACCGACAGAGATACGCGGTTGGCACCGAGTCGACCGCGGATCGGCCCGCCCAGATTGGCGGGTCAGACGGGAGCGAAAGCTTCGCGCTGACGGTGTCTATCGTCGTCGGGGGTCGGCGTGTAAGCAGACGGCGGGGGAGATACCGGTCGGCGACGAACCGTCGCCACGGCTCTGGAAGCTCGTCAGCCGCGATGGTGATCTCGAGGCGACCGGTCACGACGTGGTGGGCAAGCGACACAAGACTGGCGTGCTGGAGCGGGGCGCGATCAATTGCCGTCCCATAGGTCTCGAGTATCGTCTCGACCCGGTCGTCGTACCCGCGATCCGGTGTGAACCCAGTGAGGAGATCGAGTACCTCACCGGCGACCGCAACGCTCGCCGGCAGTGACTGATCGATCTGATCCTGTGGACGTCCGACGAGTTTCTCCCCGGTGTGGGGCGTGTAATAGAACGTTCCGGCGTCCTCGTCCCAGAATTCTTCGATCATCGCATCGGCAAGGTCCAGTGCAAACCCGAGCGGAGCCGTGTTTCCGGTGGCTTCGTGACAGGCGATGGCGCCACGGGCGAGATACGCGTAGTCGTCAAGGTAGCCGGCGATGCCCACTGCCCCGTCCTTCCAGCGTCTCGCCAGTCGATCACCGTTCCAGTGGTGTTCCTTTACGAACGAGAGTGCCGCTCGTGCAAGGTCCCGATGTACCGGATCACGAACGAGTGCGGCCTCAGCCAAGCCATGAATCATGAGCCCGTTCCACCCGGCGAGGATTTTCTCGTCACGGGCCGGGCGGATCCGATTGGTTCTTGCCGCACGCAAGGCCTCCCGCACCGCATCGAGCATGGCGTGGATCGTCTCCGGCTCCATCCCAAACTCATCAGCCAGGTCGCCGATTTCGGCGGTGATGGCGGGTACGTTGGCTCCCTCGACGGATCCTGCATCGGTGATCCCGTATCGGTGACACCAGATCTCTGCAGCTTGCGGATCGGGCGCGGCCACCTGTACGTCTTCCGGCGTGAGCACGTAATACGCCCCTTCCTTGCCGTCGCTCTGGGCGTCGAGGGTACTATAGAATCCGCCATCGGGATGCGTCAACTCCTGTTCGATGAAGGTGATCGTCTCGTCGATGATCCGGGCATAGCGCTCGCGACCGGTTACCTGATATCCACCCAGGTAGCTGATGAGCAACGTGGCATTGTCGTATAACATTTTCTCGAAATGCGGGATCTGCCAGGCCCGATCGGTCGCATACCGATGAAACCCGCCGCCGACGTGATCGTAGATGCCGCCTTCTGCCATCGCATCGAGGGCCCCAAGCGCCACGGATTCGAAGCGGTCATCTCCGGTGTCTGCGGTTGCCTCGAGCAGGAGATTGATCCGTGTCGGGTGGGGGAACTTCGGTCCGTCACTGCCAAATCCACCGAATTGGCGGTCGGCTTGCGCCACCATTCGCTCGGCCGCCCGCGGTAGTACGGCGTCGTCGGGTTGTGGTCCCGGTTCGGGGATGGATTCTACCTGCTTGCGCATGGCATCGGTCCACTCGTCCGCGCGAGCCTCGATTGCTTCACGCTCGTTTCTCCAGCTCGCGGCAAGTTGTTCGAGCACGTCCGCGAACCCCGGCATCCCACGCCGCGGCGACGGGGGAAAGTACGTACCCACGTAAAACGGTCGGCCGTCCGGGGTCATCCACACCGACAACGGCCAGCCACCGCCGCCGGTCACCTGTTGACACGTAGTTTGATAGAGCCGGTCCAGATCCGGTCGTTCCTCACGATCGACCTTGATGGGAACGAAGTACTCGTTGAGCCGATCGGCGATCGGCTCATCGGTGAAGGACTCCTCCTCCATCACGTGACACCAGTGGCACGCAGCGTACCCAATCGACAGGAAGATCGGTCGGTCGAGCGATCGGGCTAGCTCGCGGGCGGGTTCGTCCCACGGTTGCCAGTGCACCGGGTTATCGGCGTGTTGGAGGAGGTACGGACTCGCCTCCTCGTCGAGCCGGTTTCGATCGAGTACACTCATGCAGGAGATCGTGGCCGTTGCCGTAAAGCCCCTCTGCCGATCACACGGCCCGTCTATGCGAACGGTAACGTTTAGGCGACTCCCCGGTGCGCGTTCTCGTATGACCGACACGGTCCTGCTCGTCGGTGGTGGCGGTCGCGAACATGCGATCGCGCGAGCCATCGTCGATGAGGCGGGCAGCGCTCCAGCTCTGTATGCCTGCGCGGACAATCGGAACCCGGGCATCGACAGGCTGGCCGACGGGTACGACACGTTCGATACGACCGATCCGGCTGAGGTCACGACGTATGCGGCGGAAGTCGGCGCGGAAGTCGCGGTCGTCGGCCCCGAGGCGCCCCTGGAGGCAGGCATCGTCGACGCGCTCGAGGACGAAGGCGTGTTCGCCTTTGGCCCCCGGGCCGATGATGCCCGCATCGAGACCGACAAGGCCTTTCAACGGTCGTTCATGGCCGAACACGGGATTCCGGGCTGTCCGGACTTCGCCACCTTCGACGACCCGGAGGCGGCCTGTGCTTACATCGACGACTACGACGGCGATCTCGCCGTCAAGCCAACGGGGCTGACCGGCGGCAAGGGTGTGCGCGTGATCGGGGATCAAGTTACCGCCGAAGAGGCAAAGGACTTCATCCAGGAGAGTGCGTACGACTCGTTCGTCCTCGAGGAACGGCTGGTTGGCGAGGAGTTCACCATCCAAGCGTTCGTCGCCGATGGTGATGTGCGGGTCACACCAGCTGTTCAGGATCATAAGCGGGCCTACGAGGGGGACGAGGGGCCGAATACCGGGGGGATGGGCAGCTACAGCGCACCGCAGTTGGAGTTGCCCTTCATGGAAGAACAGGAGTACCACGACGCGGTCGCAATCATTCAGGCGACGATTGAAGCCCTTCCCGAATACCGCGGGATCCTCTATGGTCAGTTCATGTTGACCGCCGAGGGGGTAAAGGTCGTCGAGTACAACGCCCGGTTCGGCGATCCGGAGGCAATGAACACGCTCCCGGTGATGAACACGCCATTGATGGACGTAATCGAAGCTGCCAAGGACGGCGACCGATTGCCACAGCTGTCCTTCTCGCCAAGGGCCACCGTATGTAAGTACGCCGTTCCGAAAGGCTATCCGGCCTCCCCCACGGCGGGCACGAAGCTTCCGGTCGACGATGCTGCCCTGGATGACGATTCGTTGTTCTTTGCGAGCGTGGACAAGCGTGATGATGGGATTTACACGACGACGTCCCGATCGTTCGCGGTCGTCGGCGTCGCCGATTCGATCGCGGCGGCCGAACGCGAAGCCGAACAAGCCCTCGAGGCGGTGGGGACCGAGGGACTCGACGTCCGCCACGACATAGGTACGGCGGACCTGATCGAGACCAGAATTGAGCACATGGCATCGTTACGGGGTGAATCCGCCGCCGAGCCGGACCGTTCATAGCACCAGCAATCAAAGGGCGAGCCGTGGCTGACGAGGACTCAACCCGGCACGATGCACTGACGCGGATCCCTGCTAACAGTTCGCACAGTTCGCTCTGGGAGTGGCCGCGGCACCGCCATCCCATGCGTGTCACGGTCAATTACCTCGTGATCCTCATCTGTCGCATCTCGCCAAGTCTCCGCCTGAAGAATTGGCTGTATCGCCGACTTGGCATGACCGTTGGCCCGCGGGTTGCCTGGGGACTCGAGGCCACCCCCGACGTATTCTGGCCCGAGCTGATCACTGTCGAGGCCGATGCAATCATCGGATATGACGCAACCATTTTATGTCACGCCTTTCTTCAGGATGAGCTCCGAACCGGACCGGTGTCCGTCGGTGAACGGGCCATGATTGGGGCCGGCACAATCGTGCTGCCCGGCGTCACGATCGGTCCAGACGCGAGAGTCGCGGCCAATTCGCTGGTCACCGCTGACGTACCTGCGGGAGTAACCGTTGCTGGTGTGCCTGCAACGGCGGTCTCACCCTAGCGAATCCGCCCGATCCCGTGGGCGAAGACGTGGTTGTTTGGAATCACGTACTCGACTTCCTCTCCTTCCACCCATGTGACGAAGAGGCCGACCTCTTGGACGATCCCCTCGCGGTCACCGATGCGGACGTGGTCTCCGATGGCATACGGCTGGTGGTAGAGGAGATACATACCGGCGGCGCCGGAACTCAACAGATCCTTACACGCGATTCCACCGAGGAAGACGACCCCGAAGGCATAGGCTGCGAGGACAACCACCAGCGCGGTCGTGACGACGCCAATTTGTCCGAGGGCGATCAGTGCTGCCAGAAAGATGATACTGTACTTCGTCAGCTTCGCAACCACGGTCACCTCTGGGAGTTTTACGCTCCTGAGCCGCTCTTGGATCACGAGCGCTGCCTTTTCACCGATGACGATTCCGATGATGACCACTAAAACCGCGACGAACAGTCGAGGGACGAAGATCGTGATTTGTTGCCAGAGCAAGTTCGCATCGAGCACGCCGACGATGTGAAGGGCAAACAACGCGCCGAATCCGTAAATGAACCATGACGTCAGTCGGGCCATCACCGCGACGGTCGAACTGCCCAATCCCTGGGCCGTCCGCTCGAATGTGGTTCCTTCGACCATCTCGCCGATACCGATCGACGTGAGTACCTGGGCACTGACCCGCCCGATGAGGTAGCCGACGACGATGAATCCGAGGAAGATCACGAGTGCTACGATGATCGGCGAGAAGATGATCTCAAAGAACTGAGCCAATCTGACGGGATTAAGGATCGAGGCGACCACGGTCAGTACGCCTCCGGATCGACCTCACAGACGATCGAACCGCCCTTGAACGCGCGGACCATGCCGTCGCTCTCGCTGAGGACGATTGCCACTGCGTTCGTGTCCCGGGTAATCGCACCGGCAGCCATGTGCCGCGCACCGAGCCCTTTGGGGATGTCAACACCCTCGGCCGCCGGCTCGAGATACCGGTACGAGCTGACGATTTTGCCGGAATCGCTGATGACAAATGCGCCGTCAAGTCGGGAAAACTCCTTGAGCATGACGTTGACGATCGGGTCGCCAACGTGAACGTGTGACTTTTCGAACGGGTTGTACGACAACGGACGGGATTTGTTCATCACCTTCCCGGCGTCGCCCACGACGAAGAGCGCGCCAACAGGCTTTCCCTTCTGACCCTTCTTGCCGAGTTCGATCGCGAGTTCGAATACGTCGCGGATGACGTTCGGTTCGGCGCGGGAGTCGGTGAATAGATCGTACAGGCCGGTGTGGACGGCATCCGGAACCCGGAGCACGACAAAGGTATCCGTACCGTCACCGAGCATGTCTGCAGCACACAGTACCCGGTCTCCTGATTCGACGTAATCCGCTTCGACGGCGGCCTCGACCCCAAACTGGATCCGATCTTGCACGTTGGCGAAGTCGAGTGGAAACTCGATGAATTGGGACGCGCCCTGCTCATTATCTGCGGCCAACACCGTCACGTCGACATCTTCGATCTCAGCACATTGTTGATAAAACGATCTACTCGGCGAGAAGAGAAAGAGTGTCTCTACCCCCTCGACATGCTCCTCAATGACGTCCTGGAGCGTTCCCATCGCGTAATATCCGAGGGGGAACGAATAAAAGATTGTGGGATACGGTACGTTCTTGTGCGCTACGCTTTGTTCGGGCTATTCTCTATCAGGGCCAGCACCCGGTCCATCGTGGGCACAGCGGTCATCGCTCCCTGGTCGGTCGTCGCCAGCGCGCCGGCGGCATTGGCGACGGCAAGCGCTGCGTCCGGGTCAATGTTCCCCTTCGCAAGCTCGGCGGCCAGTCCGGCAGTGAACGCATCGCCAGCGCCCACGGGATCGACTGCTTCGACCCGATACCCTGGATGACTGGTTCGCGTGCCTCCGAACGGACTTCTCGCGGAGGCGTACAACCTGGCGCCCTTTGCACCAGCGGTCACGATGACCGTCGGACATCCCCGGTCGTGGATCTGTTCAGCAGCGGCCCGTTCATCCGTCGTACCGGTGAGCATGGACAGTTCATCGGCGGTTGCAGTGAGGACGTCAATTGCCGGAAGCTGCTTGCCGATCACGCGTCGAAATTCGTCCTCGTCCCAGAGGACGTCCCGATAGTTGGGATCAAACATCACCGGAATCTCGCGAGTTGCACAGCGCGACATGACTTGTGTGAGTCGGTTTCGTAGGGGCCGTTCAGTGAGTCCGACGCCGCCGAAGATGGCCAACTGTACCCCCTCGAGAAGGGATTCTGGGATGCCGTCCGAGCCGAGATTGACGTCCGCACAGCCTGCTCGATAGAACTGAAACGTCTCGTATGCTGGATTGACCAGTGCAAGTGTCGTCGGGGCGTCAGGATCCCGTTCGAGAAAGCGGGTCGACAGTCCCGTTGCAGCGAATTCATCGACTAACCGGTCCCCGAATGGATCCTCGCCAACACGCGCCCACAGGCGGGCTGGAATGCCGAGGGTCGCCAGTGCGACGGCCACATTTGCCGGTGCACCACCGGGGCGATGGCGGAGTCGTTCGGCGGTGGCAAGATCCGCTCCGTCGTCTGGAAAGACGTCAATGAGTGCTTCGCCCGCGACGAGGACCGTTTCATCCTCCATCGGTACAGTTGTTGTCTCGGCCGGGTCCTCAACGCATCGGTCGACTCAAGTGGCGGTTCCACCAGCGTTCCGGGTATGGTACGAACCGAAGCGCTGACTGTGGCCGGGAAGACGGCCGTCGTCATCGGCGGAACAAGTGGCATCGGACGTGGCATTGCGTTAGGATTCGCGGAGAACGGCGCAGATGTCGTCGCGAGTTCCCGGACCGAAGAACGCGTGGCTTCCGTCGCTGCAGAACTCCGGAATCGTGATGCGGAAACGATCGAGCAGACCTGCGACGCCACGAAACCGGAGACGGTCGCGTCGTTACGGGATGCCGTTGTCGATCGATTCGGCAGTGTTGACGTCCTCGTGTATGCGCCGAGTTATATCGCTCGCCAAGGAGTAATGGATGCCGAACCGGACGAGTGGAATCGGGTCTTCGACGTCCAACTCACCGGTGCCCACCGGGCGACTCAGTTGTTCGCAGAGACCATGGACTCCGGGTCGATTATCCATATTGCCTCGGCATCCGTCTACTGTACCATCCCGAAGGTGGCTGCCTACGCGTGCGCAAAAGGTGGGCTCGATGTGTTAATCAAAATGGCTGCCCGGGAACTCGGCCCAGCGATCCGGGTAAACGGTATTCGGCCGGGCTTTATCCGGTCCGAACAGACCGAGGGTACGTACACGCCGGGAACGCCCCGATTCGACGAGATTCAACGCCGGACGACGACTGGGCGACTCGGCGACCCCGAAGAACTCGTCGGATGTGCGGTCTTGTTGGCCAGCGATGCGAACAGCTATCTCACCGGTGAGATCATTACGGTCGACGACGGATTCATCGCCGCCACCTTCGAAGAGTAAGCGTGGACCGGCGATGAGGGGCGGTCATGCGTTGTCAGGCGGCTCACTCGATTTCGTATGCGACCGTTGCCTCCACCTGGTATTCGCGATCGTCTGCCTGTGCGAGCTCGACGCCGCGGAGCTCGGTTTCTGCCCACTTGACGTTCTCATATTGCTCGAGGGCTCGATCGATCGCGTCGTCGGTCGCCGCCGTAAACGATTCGGTGCTCGTGCCGATCACTGTGGCTTTTTCGAAGGCCATCGCGTGAACGGTATGGCGCGGGTCCGGATAAATGCGGTTGCTAGTCTTTGCTCGACCCGGATAGCTCGGCGAACGCGTCGATCTCCTTGACCAGCTCCCAGCCGAGATAGTGTTCCCATCCGTTCACAAACCCAAGATATCGGTTGTCGACCGCGATGTAACGGTCGGCTTGTGGGAAGAGTGCACCGACGAGCCTGATCCGTTGTTGGCGTGACGGTCGGATGTCCTCCGTCTGATACCGATAGACGGCCGTAGTGAGATCCGGATCCGGGGCATGGGGGTCATCGAGTACTTGTTCTTCGAGGTTCGGAGCCGGCCGTGCTGCAATGTGATCTTCGGGATTGCCCCATCGGTCGATGTATCCCTGGACTGCGGCCTCATCGCCCGGAATATCGGCTTCCTCGGCGAGCCGTTGATTGCCGGTGGCCCAGACCTCGTGGTCGGTTTCGTGGGCCAAATATGCGACCCATTCAAGCGGGACGGCTGGACTCCCGTCATCGGGCGGATTGACATCGACTGTACTGTCTCGATCGAACGCGAAGACGATCATGCACAGTCTTGCTGTGGAGATTGCAATAAATCTTCAGCCATGGCGAGAGCAAAACGTTCATGGACCGACCCACCGCGGCTACCGTATGACCGTAACAGTTGCGGTAATTGGTGCCGGGGCCGATCCGGACACCGTTGGTCCAGAGGGGTTTTCGATGGGGTATCGCCATGCTGAAGCAATTCAGTCCATCGATGAGTGCACCCTCGTTGGGGTGGCCGACATCGTCGAGGAAAATGCGGTTGCGTTCGCAGACGCGTACGATCTTGGTGACGAGGCCGTCTTCACCGATGTCGCAGAGCTTGTCGATGAGCGCTCCCCGGACATGGTGACCGTGGCGGTTCCGCCACACGTCCACGCAGATGTCGTTATCGAATGTGCACGCGGGGGCGTCGAGGCCATCCATTGCGAGAAACCGATCGCCGCCACGTGGGCGGATTCACGACTGCTGTGTCAGGAAGCGGCACGGTTTGGCGTACAATTGACCTTCAACCACCAGCGACGGTTCAAACCATCCTGGGAACTCGCCCAGGAACTGCTTGCCGATGGTGCAGTAGGTGACATCGAGCGGGTAGAGACCTACGCAACCAACCTCTATGACTGGGGGACCCATTGTCTGGACGCGCTCGGCTTCTTTACCGACGACGTACCAGCAGACTGGGTGCTGGCCGGTCTCGATTACCGCACGGAGAATGTCTGGTTCGGCGTGCACAACGAGAACCACGCCACCGTGTCCTGGGAATACGAAAACGGCATTCACGGGCATGCGTTCACCGGTGGACCGTGGAACCCGCTTGACTGTCGCCATCGTATCTGCGGCTCAGAGGGAGAACTCCGCGTCGACGTCACGGACGGACCAGGGATCGACGTTCGCCGATATGATGGCGATGGGTCTACCCACGATCCAGAAGGGGCTGATGCGATTCAGCTCGCAATGGCCGAGGTCGTAACTGCGTATCGCACCGATGGGACCTCTCGACTCGCTGCGACTAATGCGCTCAACGGGACGGAGATCATCTTCGCCGCCTACGAATCAGTCAGACAGCGTGGTCGGGTCGAGTTGCCATTGGAGATCGAGGATCACCCGCTCGAGACGATGGTTTCTGAGGGAACCTTGACCCCTGTCGACACCGACGACTGACAGGCGAAACACGGTTCTTTTTTGTTATACACTGAAAAACTAGCCGTCCGTGTCAATTCACTAATCTATCTATCTAGGTGATTTTGCGTCTCTGAACTGTTGCTTCGGATATTGTGACCACCATGCTCTGCCCTATTGACGAAACATTCATATACAATCACCAAACTTGGTAACCGTGTTGATGAGTTTGCCACGTCCTGGATTGATACTCACTGCCATTGTCGTCGTTGGCATAACGCTCGGGTTGGCGTTCACCGGGCTTGCAGTCGCTGACGTCGAACCGGAAATAGAGATCGACGATGATGACATCGACGGTCCAGTCGCCTCTGGTGAGCGACACTGGCACGGACAGAACCTCGAAATAAATGGCTCTCCTGACAACGCGAGCGAAGTACACGAGCTCCGAACGATGGACGACAACTTAGTGACGGAATTCCAGCTTGATGCGGATGGGAACGCGATCCTCCGCACCGATCGGTTCGACACCGGTGATTTCGTCGTATATAACGCCAGTGACGAGCCGGTGTACCTCAACGAAAACGGAACCATCGAGCGTACCACAAGCGCCGAGGAGGCGGCCTGGACGTTAATCGCACAAGACTTCACCGTCTCTGGTCCGGACACCGTGCATACGGACGAATCAGTGGAGATCAGCGTCGATTCGAACCGGGCTGGGTATCCACTGGTGGTTTCGTCAGAGGAGATCGAACTCGATGTGCTTGATCACCACATAGACGGCATTCCCGCCGACACGACCGGCGATGGGGACGCGGACGCAATCTACCTCGAAGCGTCGGACTACGAACTGTTCGAAACTGATCTCACCGCCAATCTGACCGCCGGTGCATACGACATTTCCTTCCGCGCAGTCGACACCGGCGTTGAAGGCGAGGTCACCTTCGAAATCACCGATCCGATCGACGAGGAAACCCTCGATGCCGTCTGGTACGGCCAGACCATCGAACTCGATGACGACCCAGCAAACGCAGACGAAATCTATGAGGTCCGGGATGCCGGTGGGAACCTGATCACCCAATTCATCCTCGACGAAACGGGGAATGCAACCCTGGAAACGGATGGGTTCCCGATGGAGTCGTTAATGGTCGTCAATCACGACGGTGAACCCCTTGCCCTTGACGAGAACGGGGCAGTTATCGGGTCGACCACGGCAGACGAAGCCACATGGACCATGCGGGAACAGTCACTGGATGCAGAGGTGACCGATGCCGAAGTTCCACTCGATGAACACCCAGAAATTCTGTTGAGTTCGAACCGTGCGGGGTACCCGTTGTACGTGACTTCCGACCAACTCGACGTTGACGAACTGGAGGAGCTCTTTAACGTATCCGCTGTTGATACGAATGACGATGGCATTCCAGACGGCGTCGAGCTTGAAGCGTCGCCGACAGAAGTCCTCACGCCTGACCTCGGTGGTGTCGCGGGCCCAGGCGCGTATAACTTCACGTTCACGAGCGCTGATACGGGCGTTCAGGCCGAGGTCGGTGTAGAGATCATTGAACCGACGGAGATCGTTCGCATTTCGGACAGCCTAATCGCTGGCGATCGCATGGACATCGTATCGATCCCGCTCGATCTCGACGGCACGGATACCGGTGAACTTGTCATTGAATCGGACGACGGTGAATACCATTCGACGGTGCAGGTGCGAGACGGTAGCGGCGACGGCTTCGTCACCGTCGAGATGAATACGTTCCTTGCGGGTTGGACCGACAACGAGCGCGATGCTTTCGATACCGCACACGAGGATGATGAGATCGAACACGTCGAACGTGACGCTGGCACCGACTCAGTACTCGGAGCTGATGAACTCACGCTAGACTCGGGCGCCGTCGGTGAATCACACGACAGCGCGATCCTCACTCTGTCTGACGCCGGCATTAATGACCTCTCTGTGGGGGCGGCGGCCGTGGATGCAGAAATTGAGGGACCGGGAGATGTTCCTGACATTGGATCCCTCGAGGACGTTGCCCACCGCGACCAGATCGTCTTCGAGATCGACGCCAGCATCACCGGCTTTTTCACGGAAGGATACGACGTTTCAGCCGACTCGGATGACGCCGCCGAGTACGGCGCCTATCTCGATCTCGTCGAGGCGGCAACCGAAGACGAGGTCGATCTCGACGTGACCGTCGAAGGTGTGATTCCGGATGTCGCCAACCGATCCGTGTACGTGATCGTCGATTCGGCTCCGATGACGATCAGCGAAGAGTACGAGGCGACGTTCACTCTCGACGATCGCAATCCTGGTATCAGTAGCGATGAGGCCACTTCGGTTGACCGATCGTTGAATATCACCGAACGTACAGCGATGTTCGAGGACTACGACGCTGAAAACCAAACGATCAATATTGCCGAAGGTGGCCTCGTTGATTCACACCGTATCGTCGAGGAAGGCGATGAGCTCGCCGCGGCGATCTCCGGTAACGCCACGGTCGCCCCCGGGACGGAGTTATTCGTCCGCATGGAGGATACAGACGGTAATCTCCTCGCCACTGACGAAGACGAGGTCTCTACGAACGGTAACTGGAACGCCCGTCTAACGGCGGATGAAGAGTACCTCGAGGAAGGAGAAGAGCTCGAGTTCATCGTCCAAGATGAACTCGGCGAGCTTGAAGCGAACGTGACGGGCGTGGTGGTCGAGGGAGATGGTGGCGTTGGTGGACTCGACCATCTTGGACCGGGTGGTGACGATGACGATGCAGACGACACCGACGCGGGCACCACGGATGATGGCGATGAAGGGATGAATCCGATGCAGGTGCTTCCCCTCCTCGTCATTCTCGTCGCACTTGGCGGTGCCGTCTACTACGTTATCAGATAATTGACTAGCGTTCTATATTTCATTTGGTACCCTATTTAAGAAATAGATATCTAAATAGTTATTGCCCGGTGCCTACTCGTGTACTTTATCGGGGGGTAGATGACTATTTGTTCGGCTTTACCCCGAAACGGTCATATATGTTCACTCACTATTTTGGTTATATCGATGATATTTCATCGCCCTGGATCGGTGGTGGCAGTCGTGGTATTACTCGTAGCGCTCTCCTTACCCCTAGCGGGGGTCGTGATTGCCGATGTCGACCCCGTCGTCACGATCGATGGCGACGACGTACACGGCTCAGTGTCGTCAGGTGACAGACATTGGCACGGACAGAACCTCTTGGTCAACGGTTCCCCAGATAACGCCAGCGAGGTCCATGAACTCCGAACATCTGGTGGAGATCTCGTCACCGAGTTTATGCTCGATGAGAATGGCGACGCCGTCCTCCGAACCGAGCGCTTTCCCACCGGCCAGCTCGTCATCTACAACACAACGGGGCAGCCGATTGTGCTCGATGAGAACGGTACGGTCGAACGAATTGGTCAGGTAGACGAAGCGGCCTGGTCACTCATCGGCCAGCAGTTTGACGTTCGTGCTCCTGATATCGTCCACACGGACGAATCTGTCGAATTCAGAGTCGATTCCAATCGTGCCGGGTATCCGTTGTTGGTCTCTTCTGACTCGATTGCGATCGAAGATCTCGATACATACTTCGATGGACAAGCTGCGGATACGACCGGTGACGGAGACGCAGACGCCATCTATCTGACTGCTTCCGATTACGAGATCTTCGACACCGAACTGACCGACGTCCTCGGTGCCGGCGAGTATGATCTCACCTTCCGAACCGCAGACACGGGCGTTGCAGAGACGGTGACCTTCGAGATCACCGATCCCATTGATGTCGAGACGCTCGATGCCGTCTGGCACGGCCAGACTATCGAGCTCAATGACACCCCAACGAATGCGGGCGAAATCTACGAAGTCCGTACGAGCGATGGTAATTTGATCACACAGTTCATCCTCAATGAACACGGCAACGCGACCCTGGAAACGAATCGGTTCCCGGTCCAACCGCTCATGATCGTCAACCACCATGACGAACCGGTCGCCCTCGATCATGCGGGGACCGTGGTCGGTTCCACGACGGCCGACGAGGCCACTTGGACGGTACGTGAGCAAACCCTGGGTGTGACGGTTACGAGTGATGAGTTCCACCTCGACGAGCAGGTCGAGATTCTCGTCAACTCCAACCGGGCCGGCTACCCCCTGCACGTGTCCTCGAATGATGTCGACGTAGACGATCTCGCAGAGGCACTCAACGCTTCCACGGTAGACGCAACCGACGATGGTTTCCCGGATGCCGTTGAGCTCGAAGCCGCACCGACTGAACTCCTGACGCCCGATCTTGGCGGCGTTGTGGGACCGGGAACGTACAATATTAGTTTTGTGGCCGCTGATACGGGGGTCGGTACCACCGCAGAGATCGTCGTGATTGAACCGACTGAAGTGGTGCGGATCGGACCAAGTCTGATCTCTGCAGAGCGTATGGACGTCGTCCAGATTCCGCTCACGCTCGATGGCACGACGACGGGCGAGTTGCGGATTCAATCACAGGATGGCGAGTACGAGGCGATCGTCCAGGTTCGCGACGGGAACCGTGACGGCACGGTAACCGTGGAGATGAACACGTTCCTCGCGGGCTGGACCGACGACGAGGCCGACGCATTTTCGACGGCCGATCCCGACGACTCGATCGAGGCTGTCAGTCGGGATGGCACGCTTGATGGCGTGCTCGAACCATCCGAGCTGACGTTGCGCTCGGGAACCGCCGGTGAGGCCCACGATAGTGCAATCCTCGCGATCTCCGATCACGAATTGGTTGCACTTGGGATCGGTGCGGTGCCTTTCGATGCGGACATCGATGATGCAGGCGATCTCGCAACCGTTCGACTCGGCGATCGAGTCGCCCACCAGGATTACATGGTCATCGAGATTGACGCCAGTGTGACCGGCTTCCTCACGGCGGATTACGATCTGGCTCCGGCCTCTGCGGACGCCGACGAGTACGGTGCGTACCTCGAGGTCGTCGAGGCAGCAACTGACGCGTCGCTCGATCTCGACGTGGCGGTCGAAGGGGTCTTCCCGGATGTCGACAATCGGAGCGTGTACGTCCTCCTCGATACGGCGCCGATGAATCTCGGTGACCATGAGGCGACCTTTACGCTCGACGATCGCAATCCGGCCGTCTCAAGCGGGGACACCGAATCAATCGAGCGGTCCCTGAACGTGACCGAGCGAGCAGCATTCTTCAGTGATTATGACGCCGAGAACGGCACCATCCAGATCGTCTCCGGCGGCATCGCCCAGACCCACCGGATCGTTGGCTCCGGCGACGAGGCGGCCGTTGCAATCTCAGGCAATACCACGGTCGCACCCGGGACGGAGTTGTTCGTTCGGATGGAGGATCCGGACGGCGGATTGCTGGCAACGGCAACCGCGGAAGTTTCCGACCGTGGTAACTGGAACGCCCGCCTTGCTGCTGACGAGGACGATCTCGAAATCGATGATCAGTTCGTGTTCATCGTTCAGGACGAGCTCGGTGATCTCGAGGCCACTGTCACCGGAACCATTGTCGAATCATCGGGCACCATGGGTGGCTTCGATCATCTCGGACCGCAAGGAAGCGACGACGATGACGACTCCACAACCACGCGTAACGACGACGATGAAGATGGCTTGCCCATGTCGCAGTTGCTCCCCTTGGTGGTCATCCTCGCCGCCATGGGTGGCGCCATCTACTACGTAATGCGGTAAACGTCACTCCGTCCGGAACGATATAGTAGTATCTGCGCATTGCTCGGCCATGGAAGATCGCGTTTGCGAAACGACGCTCGCGACATCGTTTCCAACAGGCACGGTTCCCGGTAGCGATCGACTCGTTCGGCAGCTGACGACTGGGCCGGGGACGTGCTACCCGTTGTACTATTACATCCCGACGATCACAACCGATGGTCGACAACTCGTGTATCACCGGGCACATGATGGGGAGGTGCAACTCCATCGATTGGATCTGGCAACCGGGGAATCAGTCACACTCACAAAGGCCGATGCGCCAGACGCCCACTGGCGAAACTGGTGTACCGATCCCGGTTCCGGCGTGCTGGATCACCGGAGCGTTCTCGATCGAACCGGGAACGCCGTGCTCTATTTCGACGGCCCCGACGTCCACCGGGTCGGTCTCGACGGCGACGGCGACGAACACCTCTTTTCAATCGGGTCGGATCGCCGGGCGATCGGACAGAATTGCGTCACTCCCGACGGGGAATGGTTCGTGTACATCCATCACGACCGGGCCTTGTTCGACCGGATGACGGCTGGCGATGGAGTAACACGGCACGAGTCGCGCGGTACGGTTCTCGCGGCCTATTGTCTTCGTACGGGAGAGCATCGGGAGCTACTGCGCATCAACAGCCCGATCCATCACGTGTTGCCATACGACGATCGTCGATTGATTTTCTGTCATCCCGCTACCGAGAACGGGATGCTGCTCACGGACATCGACGGTGGCTGGTACACCCACATGCGGACACAAGATGCCAGCGGCGGGACCGTCTGCCATCACCTCGCCACGGCTGCGGGCATCACCTACGAGGTACTCGGCGGTGACGGAGGGCTTGTCGGCGGCATCTGGGATCCATCCACGCACGCTTCCCGGGAGTTTCCGCTACCTGATCATTTCGGATACACCCACACCGGATACGATCCCGCGGGCCAGTGCTTCTTCTACGAGACCGCAGGTGACCACGGACACGGCATCCATTGGCTCGTCGAGCACGATCCGGACGGATCGGACGAGTGGCAACCCATCGTGAACGATTGGCCGACCTACGGTGGCGGCCAGAAGGCGCACTTCCATCCACAGATCACGCCGGATCACCGGTGGATGCTCGTTACGGCGGGAGATCAGAAAACCGAAACGAACCAGATCTACCTCGTCGACGTTGCCGATCTCGAACCGACGGCCGGGCTCGACTGGGCGTGAGGGGGAACGTTTACTTGAATGGCCGATCCCGCGGTGGTATGTCATCGCTTACAGTCGGATTCATCGGCGCCGGCAACCGAGCACAGGCTCACTACCGGTCGATCGATGCCCATCCGGACGCATCCGTCAGCGCGATCTGCGACCTCGATGCCGACGCCCGTAAACGCACTGCCGATCAGTACGGAATCGACCACGAATATGCCGAGTATTCGGAGCTGCTCGCACGAGACGGGTTGGACGCCGTGTACATCGTCATGGGCCCGGAGCTACTCGATCCGATCGTGACCGATGCCCTTGCGGCTGGTCACAACGTCTTCATCGAGAAACCACCCGGCATGTCCGCTGCGCAAACGCGACGGTGGGCCGCACTCGCGGACGAGCATGCTTGTCTCACGTGTGTCGGGTTCCAGCGTCGATTCAACCCACTCGCAGTCGCCGCACGCGATCGGATCGCGGAGACGAGCGAGATCCAGTACGCGGTGGCGACCTTCCATAAGCACACGCCAGACTGGTCTACGCAGCTTCACGATGATGTCATCCACATGATCGACTTTCTGAGTTGGGCAGGCGGCGGTATCGAGGGTGTCGACGGGTATCATGGCCAACTGTTCGCGGATCCTTCGGATTACGACCAGTTCGCTTCGAACGCGTTTGTCGCGCTCCTCGAACTCGCGAATGGCGGAATTGGCGTCCTCAACGCGAACCGGATCGCCGGGGGCCGGACACTCGGATTCGAGCTCCACGGCGAAGCCATCTCTACGATTGGGTCGATCCAGGGATCGGCCGATGTCGATGCCCTGCGCATCCAGGCCGACGACACGCCATACGCCGAGGCCGAACAGCTTGAGATACCTGAGTTCATCGATGCCGATCTCCCGTCAACGGCTATCGACGGGACGTATCAGTTGAACGATCACTTTCTCAGGTGTGTCGCCGCCGATCGGCAACCCGACGTGACCTTCACCGAGACCGTGGCGAGCATGGAAGCGATGGAGGCCATCCAGCACGGGAACCGGTTTCCAACGACGTTTTCCACGTAACAGAATAATCAGTGGTAGTCGAGTTCGCCCGTTACGCCAGCTGAACTGTCACGTCCACTCAACACGTCCGGATTCCTTGGATTGGTCGTCGTCAGGATCATCGGCATCTGGTGGGTATCACAAATCCCCGGCAGCGGGGTGCCAGCGTGGTTTGTGGGTGCATATGCCTCTCTCGGCGTACTCTCGATTCTGACGATCGTTCTTGGGTTTGCCCTCGACGCATACCGTCTCGCCGGCAATCCTCGGACCGCCGTCACTGGCATGTTTATCGTCGGCCAATGGGGACTGCCCGGGACGACCGTCGTTGCCAGCCTCCTCGAATTCCCGCCGCTCACTCTCCTCGCATACGTTTTCGGCGTGCTGCTCGTCATCACGACGTTAATTATGACCTGGCTGGCCGCCACGATGTCGGATGGCACGGTCGCCCGGTTGCCGGACGAAACGCTGGCCGTCGACTGATCGAGCGAGCTGCGGTCGGTAGGTGCGAAGTTAAGCCGGTACACAATAGGCAATCGGGAGCGACTCCGTCACGCTGACGGATCGTCGGTGGCGGAGCGTGGACTAGGGCGCGTTATCGGACCAGTACAGGCCGGCAGGTCCCGTGGCAATTTTTTGAAATACCCTCACGTCGGTCTGGAACCAAGGAACCACCCCGGTAAGACCATGAGGCTCATGGGTGTCTGCCGTGAGGACGTGGTATGGCAGCATACGACGCTGACGTCGCGGTCATCGGGGGGAGCCTCGGCGGCGTTGCCGCCGCGATCGCCGTGGCCGACGCCGGCTTGGACGTCATCCTGACCACGCCGACCGATTGGGTCGGCGGCCAAATCACCAATCAGGGTGTGTCAGCACTCGATGAGCACCGCCATATCGAATCGTTCGGCGGAACGCGGACGTATGATACCTTTCGTCAGCAAGTACGAGCCCACTATCGGCGCGACCACGACGCACCGGCGACGATGCCGGACGGTCGCCCGCTGAACCCTGGGAACGGCTGGGTGAGCCGACTCTGTTTCGAGCCACCCGTCGGCCAAGCGGTGCTTCGTGACATGCTCGCTTCGTCTGGACGAGCCGACCGAATGACCATCCTGGAAACGTGCTCGCCCATCGATGCAACCGTGGCCGACGGTTGTATCCAATCACTTCGTCTCGACTCGGGGGCGGACACGGACGATCTCACCGCCACCGTGTATCTCGATGCTACCGAATGGGGCGATCTATTGCCCATCGTCGACGCGAACTACGTCACCGGGGCGGAGGCAAAGGCTGATACGCACGAGGCCCACGCACCACCAACGGCGAACCCGCAGGAAATCCAGTCGTTTACGTACTGTTTTGCCGTCGAATATCGGCCGGGGGAGGACCACACGATCGAGCGACCCGCAGGATATGATACGTTTCGCGATGAGCAACCCTACACGTTCGATTACGTCGATCATGCGGGCGAGGTCGACCACTATCGGATGTTCGAGGAAGGACCGGACGGCGAACGGCCGTTTTGGACGTACCGGCGCATCGTCGACGCATCGATCCTCGAGGGGTTCGAACACGACATTGCACTCATCAACTGGCGTGGGAACGACTACTATTGGGACTCTCCGATTGACGCGGCACCGGAGAGGCAGGCCCGCATCGAGGACGAGGCCAAGCGGCTCGCGCTCGGGTTGTTGTACTGGCTGCAGACGGACGCTCCCCGCGACGATGGATCTGGGACGGGGTATCCGGAACTCAAACTCCGTCGGGACCTCATGGGAACCGAGGATGGACTCTCGAAGCAACCGTACGTCCGGGAATGTCGTCGAATCATCCCGGCGACCCGGGTAGTCGAGGGCGACATTGCGGTGGCATCGGTCCGCGGTGCTCGATCCCGCCGATTCCCCACATCAGTTGGCATCGGCTGGTACGGCATGGATCTTCACCACTGCGTCGATGCTCCGGAGAAGGCGTTACACGAACCAACTCGGCCATACCAGATTCCAGTGGGGGCGTTGGTTCCGGCAGCTGGTCCGACGAACCTCCTCGCCGCCTGCAAGAACATCGGGACGACGCACCTGACGAACGGGGCGTATCGGCTCCATCCCACCGAATGGGCGATCGGTGAGGCAGCCGGTACGTTCGCCGCGGACGCCATCATACGGGAGACCTCTCCGTCCGCAATGCTCGAGTCAACATCAGCCATCCAACGCCTGCAATATCGACTCCTCGGCCGGGGGGTACCGATCGCCTGGACGACCGACGTCGATTACGACCATGATCTCTTCGACGTCACCCAGTTGCTCGTTGCGTGGGGGGCGATCCCGCGGACCGCGCCACGGTTCGATCGGCTGACCGTCGACCTCGACGATCCGGTGACCAACGGCGAGGTATTCAATGCCATTGCGACCGCGATCTCGTTCCGCAGCGATGCAGTGATACTTCCGTCGTCGACGGACCGTCGCGCTGAAGCCTCCACAACTTTGCTTAATCGGACGCTCGCAGCCGCCGAAATCGACCCAACATGCGGTGACGAACCGCCGACGTGGCGGACTCTCTCCCGTGCGATCGCTCAGACGATTCGTCGCACAGTCGTGTCGTGAATCTACGTCCGTTCCTTCGAGAACAGGTACATCGAGTCGATGTTCAAACCGCCGATCACAGCTCCCGGAACTGTCGTCTCTATGTCGTTACCCGCATTTCCACATATACGAGAATACTGCCTGTATCAACCGTAGCAGATTGACCACACTACTGTGGAACTCGTGATTGGGACAACGCTGGTCGCATCCATCACGACCAGTTGTTCCCGCCTGGTAATCAGCGCTAATCCTTATCCACCTCGTACCCACGTTACGCGTCCCGAATGGCGCCGATCACACATATGAGCATTTCCCCACGTCACGGGGCACTGTTCAATCGCGTCAGACGTGCGTCTGACGTTAAGCTCTCAAAGAACGAGGCGGGTAAATTCAGGTGTCTATGGCCGAATTCACCCGCCTCACCGGCCCTTGCGAATCAATTCAACTAAACGTTGTGGAGCGAGTTCACACGTCGACCGATTTGATGCGGGTGGCCGTCCAACTACATATCGGCGTATTATTAATATCATAAATACGACTGATGTTAAAGAGTTTCGGCGTCGAACGAGCTCGATCGACCATCCACTACTGGGTCAAGCAGAGCGACCTAGAACCGGCTGGCGGCTGTCAGCCGGACCAGGTCGCGCTGGATGAAACGGTGATGAAGGTCAACGGTGAACGATATTGGTTGTTCGGTGCGGTGGATCCCGAAACCGGCAGAATCCTCCATATCAGGCTGTTTCCGCACCGAACCATCGTGACCACGAAGATCTTTCTCGATGAATTAGCCGCAAAACACGCCGTCGAAGACGCCGAGTTTCTCGTCGATGGAGCACCTTGGTTGCAGACCGCATTGTTTGAACGTGGCTTCGCGGTTCGACACGAAACGTTCGGTGAACGCAATCCAGTTGAACGTGCATTTCAAGAGATAAAACGACGGACCGAACAGTTTTACAACACGTTTAGCCACGCCGATCCGGGCACCGCCGATCAGTGGCTGAAAGCATTAGCGTGGAAACACAATACGCTTAATTGAACAGTGCCTCACGGGGCAATAATCCATAAGGAACACCCGAGAATCATCCATGGACCCCACTTTACCACAATATTCTGACATCTGGGGGTTACTACTCTTCTCGCACGGTTGGACGTGGCTATTCTGGGGCGTCATCGTCGTGGTGGGCTGGGACCCATTTGTAACACCGGGGGTGCTCCTCCTGGTACTCGGCGGGAGTGGACCATTGCTCGGTGGGGTGGTCATGAGCGGTGTCGTCGGTGGTTGGGCTGGGCTTCGTGATTTAGCCAGACGAATCATCGATCCACGACTCGTACCTCTCCGGTGGTGGATCGTGGTTCTCGGATTCTTCCCGACCATGACCGTGCTCGCGGCAATGATAGCAGTGTAATTAGGAGTGACAGGACAGGCTATTGATGCCGGTGAGGCCAGCGAGCTGTTCGGAAGCCCGATATCGCTCCTGGTCACGACGATAGTTGTCCTTTTCCTCGGTCCCGTGCCGGAGGAGATCGGCTGGCGGGGATTCCTCCTCGATCGATTCCAGCTCCGATGGGGAGCGGTGACGGCGAGCATTCTGGTTGGTATCGTGTGGTTGGTTTGGCACGCGCCACTGTTTGTAATGGCCGGTTACTACGATGCAGTGGGCGGTTCCCCCGACCTGTTTCCGTTTGCGACTGGTATCGTCATCACGTCCGTACTGTACACCTGGGTTCACAATAATGCTAGGCGGAGCGTGTTCGCGACGATCGTGTTTCATTTCATGCAAAATTTCGTGGGACAGGTTCTCGCACCCACTCCAACGACACGATCGGTCCAGGCCGTGCTGTTCATACTCGTCGTAGCTCTCGTAGTGGTCCTTTGGGGACCCACGCACCTGCGTCGAAATGGCAGCCGTCCAGTACCTGTGGCTGGATCATTCCATCGCGAGTGACACCCGCCATTATATCGTCGTTACCGGGATAGAAGTGCTATTGCTATTATCCGCGGAGCAGGCGCAATACCACGTCATTCACAGCATGGATACGCGCCGTCACTTGGGGATCTATCCACATGATCCATCAACGCGAAATTTCAAGTGGTCAGGCATCACACCAATGCCGGAGGAATCAGGCTGGAATGGAGCGATTCCGCCTAGTCCTCCGATGGCGGCCTGCCCGCCCCAAGCAATGAGACAGTAATCGGAACCAGTCGATGACCGGCGTATCCTCACCGGGTATGACCGGAGTTGACTGCAGTACGCACTCCAAAAGTAAC
>SKNY01000042.1 GCA_007123105.1 Salinarchaeum sp.
TACAACTTCTTCGAGGGTGGTCTCGGCGACGGTGCCGTCTGCTGGACACCGGCCGACTGGGCATGGGCCTCCGCGCTCGGCGGATTGCTACTCGGCGCCTGGCAACACGGCGATCCGGTCGTCGCCGCGCCCATGCGAGGATTCGATCCCGCGGCTGCCTACCGGCTCTGTGCGGACTACGACGTCGTCAACGCCCTGGCGCCGCCGACGGCCCTCCGGATGTTGATGGGCGAGGAGCCGAGAGAATACGAGCTCTCACTGCGCACCATCGCCACCGCGGGCGAACCGTTGACCCCGGAGATCCTGACGTGGGCCGAAGAGGCGTTCGCGGAGCTGACGATTAACGAATACTACGGGCAGACAGAACTCAACCTCGTGATCGCAAACGCGTCGCGGTGGTTTCCCGTTCGCCCGGGCAGCATGGGTAAGCCCTTGCCCGGGTACGAAGTGACGATCCTCGACGAGGAGACCCGAGCACCGGTGCCGACCGGCGAAGTGGGCGAACTCGCGGTCGCCCCGGATGACGAGCGGGTGTTCTTTTCGGGGTATCTCGGCCGCCCCGACGCCACGGCGGACAAACGCCACGGCCGCTGGTACCTGACCGATGATCTCGCGCGAATCGATGAGGACGGCTACGTGTGGTTCGAATCGCGGGCCGATGACGTCATCATCACGTCTGGATATCGGGTCGGCCCACTCGAGGTCGAATCCGTTTTGCTCGACCATCCGGCCGTCGAACAAGTCGGCGTAATCGGGATTCCTGATGCGCTCCGTGGCGAAGTGATCAAAGCCGTGGTCGAACCAGCCCCCGATGTCGAACCAGACGAAACGCTCCGGGAGGAGCTCCAGTTGCAAGCCCGCGACCGGTTGGCCGCCTACGAATACCCACGGGAGATCGAGTTCGTTGACGACCTGCCAAAAACCGCGACCGGCAAGATCCGACGCGTCGAGCTGCGGGCCCGAGAATAACCCCCTAGGCGGATCGGACCGGCAACGAGATGTGAGTGGGATGGTTGCGGTCGTGGTAGATCGTGTTCGCCGCGACCCTGCGCTCGCGACCGCCGGCCGTTCCGGTGTTCGGGTTGACGTCGAAACGTGGATAGTTCGACGAGGAAATATCGAGCCGGAGCCGATCGCCCGGGGCAACCGTCGTCGCCGTCGGATATGGTTCCATATCGAAGGCATAGACCGTGTCCGGTTCGATGGGGTCGGGCTCGCGCCGATACCCCCGATAGCGAGCCCGGCAGATCGAGTCGGCGAGGTTGAGTGCGAACCCGGCCGGGTACGCCGGACTCGGGGGCAGTTCCTGGACCAACTTGGCGGTGAAATCGGTGTCCGGTGCGTCCGTCGTGCCGAAGATGCGGACCGAGAGCGGCCCGGCGATCTCCAGCGGTTCGGCGAGCGGTGGCGTTCGAAAGGTTACGACATCGTCGCGTTCTGCGAGCGGTCCGTATGGCGGGTCCGCACCCACCGTCCCCGGTCGGGTCCGCTGGTCGAAGCCACCGCGACCGGTGACGCTCGCGACCTGGCGATCGGCAAGGGGGTACTCCTCGATTGATTCCGATCGCGGTTCGAAGGTGACGTACGACGAGCAGTTGCCGCCGATCGTCGGGACTGGATCGTCCGGATCGAACCGATAGGTGGTTGCGGCGTCCGCGGCCTCCGGCCGCGTCGGCGCGAGGGTCCCGTCCGGCTGGGCGAAATACGACACGAATGCCGTATCGGGAAGCGGCCAGTCCTCCGCGGTAGCCCACCGCCCCGGGAACGAGAGCGTACCGTCGTGGTCGTGGGTGCCGCGCTCGCGGTCCGCGCCCATGCGGAAATACGACACCGGTGCTCGATCCCACGTGTCCAGCTCCTTGAGGTAGTGATCGAAGAAGGCGAGGATGGTCGCTCGAAAGTCGACGACAGCAGCGTCACCCACCCACACTTCACCGGATACAGGATCGTCCCAGGCACCGGTCCCGCCGTGGGTCCACGGACCCATGATGAGAAAGTGATCTGATTTCTTGCGGGCGGCGGTCCGCCGGAAACTGTCGCTGGTCGCCTTCCCGTACGAGTCATACCACCCGCCGGCAAAGACGGTCGGTACGTCAGCGGCTGCATCGACGTAGGCAGAGAAGTTGATGCCGCGTTCGTCCCAGAGTCCATCGGTGCCGTCGGCGGTCATAAACGCGAATAGCCAGTCCTCGTACTCGGGGAGATGCCGAAGCGGGGAGTCTCCCGGTCGGATCGGACCGCGTTCGAACAGCTCACCGGTGTCGACAGCCGCGAGCACCCGCTGGACGTCCGGCTCGACGAGTGCGCGGTGGGCGAACCCGCCCCCGACGGTTAGCGCCCACGTGAACCAGCGGAGTTCGAACGCCCCGTTGTGCCTGAGCGTTGCCTCCCAGCCGTTCGCCGCGCCCTGGTTCACGAACATCGCGGCCAACCCCGGTGGATCGAGCGTGGCGAGGGCCCGCTGGACCCAGGCCATATAGGAGGTGCCCATCGTCCCGACCTGGCCGTCACAGTATGGCTCCTCGGCAAGCCAGGCCACCGTATCGTAGCCGTCTTCGGGTTCGTTGACGAGGTGAACGAAGTCGCCCTCGCTTGCGTATCGACCGCGGACGTCCTGGATGGCAACGACGTACCCCCGTTCGGCGAAGTAGGTCCCCCAGCCCTCGACGCGATCGCGGTCGCGTTTGTCGTATGGCGTCCGGACGAGTAGCGCCGGGTGCGGTTGCTCATCAACCGTGCCGTCGTCCGGGTCGGACGGTCGGTAGACGTCCGTCGCGAGACGGATCCCGTCTCGCATCGGTACCTGCCGGTCGTGGTGGACAGTGACACCATAGCGAGGTGGCGACGCCCCCGCCGGAGCTGGATCCATGGGCCGACATCGACAACCGGCCCAAAAAGGATACGGGCAGGTGATGGTCGCCACCAGTACCGATCGACATCAGTCTCCGCTCGGTACGCAAGGAAGTACCGACGACGACCAACCGAACAATGACGAATCGTTCCCGGGATGATCGAATTACTTCGCAAACCCGCGACAAACGCTCCCGCTGGGGTCGTTGTAATACGGACGCTCGACCGGTGGGAACACGGAGTGCGGCAGGTGTCTGCAGACACCGAACACGGCCGGCTGTTCGAGTGTCGGTACCGGGTCACACCACCTGCCGGCGTTACCAATCCCAGAACTCCATGGCAGCCGACAGACTGACGGTCTAGCCGGCAACGATCCGGGTATGGCCGGGGCGATCGCGATGGACTGGCGGTTCGTGGGGTTTGTGAACTGGCCGATCGCACCGAACACCCTCGCGCCCCACGTCCCCGACCAACTCGAACTCGATCAGTACGACGATACCGCGTGGCTCTCGATGGTTCCGTTTACGAACCGAGCGGTCCGCCCACGAGGGCTCCCGCGTCGCCTCGGATTCGCACTCCCGGAGCTCAACCTCCGAACGTACGTCACCCACGACGACGTGCCCGGAGTGTACTTTCTGAGCCTCGACGCCGACGGCATCCTTGGCGTCGTCGGGGCGCGATTGTTCCATCACCTTCCCTACTACTATGCGGCGATCGACCTCGCGGTCACGGACGCAACAGTCGCATTTACGAGTCAACGCCGCCACCCCGGGTCACGGCCCGCCAAGCTCCAGATGAACTATCGAGCGAGCGGGTCCCGAATCGAGTCGTCAACAGATCCCTTGGCCACGTTTCTCACTGATCGGTATCGGTATTATACCGAAGGCCAGGACGGAACGCTTCGGTATGCAGACGTCCAACACGGGCCGTGGCCGCTGTATCCTGCGACCGTCGACATCGCGTCGAATACACTGCTTGCGGCAAACCAACTGCCGATGCCCACGTCCGCCGGGCCGCACTTTTACAGTCCCGGTGTCGATACGATCGCGAGCAGCAGCCGCCGGCTCTCATCGGATGGGACCGGCGATCACGATTAGGCGGTCGCCACGGCAGACAAGATGTATGGCATCCATCCTCATCTCGTACAGTACCAGCGAGGGCCAGACCCATGCAATCAGTGCGCGTATCGCTGACCGATGCCGCCGTCGGGGCCACGACGTCACCCTGGCGGATCTTGGGGACGAGGCCCCGTCGTTCGACGGGATCGATGGGATCATCGTCGGCTCGTCAGTGCATTACGGCCGTCACGGCCAAGCAGTCCGTGATTTTCTCACCGACCATCGGGACAGTCTCCGCGCCTTGCCGACGGCGTTGTTTCAGGTCTCACTGTCCTCGGCGGTCGACGATCCAGAACGTCAGGCAGCGGCCGCGGCCTATGTCGACGAGCTGCTCGAGGCGTCGGGCTGTGACCCCGATCGTATTGCGTTGTTTGGTGGCGCGTTGCGGTACTCGAAGTACGGTTTTCTCAAGCGACTCATGATGAAACGAATCTCTCGCGGGGCGACTGGCGATATCGACACGAGCCGGGACTACGAGTACACCGCCTGGGAGGAGGTAGATGCATTTGCCGACGACGTGGCGGCGTTCATCGAAGATCGGGTCCAGACGGCACGACAGGATCCGGAATCGCCATGAGAGCCCGGGTGTGTCATCCCTGATCGTAGGTGGTGCCAATCAATCAATCGGTGGCGTTGATAGCCAGAAGGGACGCGGCGCGTTCGATCAGTGCCGGAGCGTCGATGTCCCGACTTTGCTCGGCCCAAGACTCAATTCCATGAGCACGATTGCAACGACGCTCCAGCATGCGATGGCGATGAGGATACTTACTCCGTTAATGCCGAGGAGGGCGAGGTCGGCGACGATGACGAGCATCACCAAGCCAATCACAACCTGATCGAGGGTTGCAGAGGAACCAAGACGGCTGACACGCCGTATCATGTAGTTGAATTTATGGCCGCAACGATGATGAAGGTTACTCTCGATTCCTCCAGTTCGTATCGGAGCGTACCTCCCCGGATACCACCGTAGTTCGCAAGGATCAGGTGACCAGCTTCACAGTTCCAGGGCGTGTTTCCCGACGAATATTAGTTCACCCGCGGTTCACCAGACCGAGCAGTCGCGATCGAACGGCATCGGGCGATTCGAATCGTTCGCCGTCGAACCTGGTGAGAAGCGAACGGAGTGTGGTCGTCCCTCGCTTCGTTTGGACCTCCCAATCACCGAATGTCGCAATGATGTCGGCCGTCGTGGCGGGATACTCGTGCCGGTCGAGGGCTGCGTCGAGATGACCGAGCTCTCCATCCGGCCCGAAGGGGGGAAGGGATTCCTCGCGCCGATCGAGCGCTTCCTCAAGCTCGCGAGCCCGTTGGTTTTGCTCTGCGTTGCGCGCTTGTGCTTCGCGGCTTCGTTTCGTATCGGCCATTGAACGGACCATGGGATCCAACAGCATAACCCTGTGGCTCACTCAAATAATGAGATTATACTCCATTCGGAGCGCCCAAAGAAAACCCACGAGGGTATCCACCCTATGGGCCGGCGCAGATTTGAACTGCGGTTACGGCCACCCGAAGGCCGAAGGATACCAGGCTACCCCACCGGCCCGCAGTTACACCATCGCCGAGGTTGGGGTTAAGCGTTCCGAACGGACGTAGTTGGAAAGCGCTATTGGTTGGGCATGACAATTCGAGATAGCATCATGTCCTCCGACAATACCCGCCTCCGCCGCCGCCCCGTGTTGGGATTGGCAGCGATCGCCGCCCTCGCTGGCTGCTTCGGCGATGACGAAGCGCCGGTCGATGACACCGCAGCCGACGGTGACGACGTTCCGACTAGTGATGACGATGCAGACGACACCGCGGACGACGGCGTTGAGCCGGAGCCCGCGTACGAGTTGCCGCCGAACGAGCCGGAGGTGATCGTCCCGGAGGGGACGGGCCCATTCGACGGGCCGACGGACGACGACTGGACGACCGAGTACGTCGGGTTCGAGAACGGGTGGCTGACCTATCTCATCGACGACGAGCACAACCGAATTCCCGATTTTAGCTGTGCCGGCTACCATCGGGGTGAGAAACCGATTCCGGACGTCGAAACCGTCGAGACCATCGGGCCCGTCGCGGGCGACAACCGAGAACACATCCGCGATGGCCTCCGCCGTGCCGACGAGATGCGCCAGGAGGAAGGGCTCGAGCACGCTGCCCTGGAACTCGAACCCGGTCTGTATTATCTCTACGATACCCTGGCCGTCTCCCGCGAAAACGTCATCCTCCGCGGTGCCGGGGACGGTACGGATCCTGCCGAGAACTCGATCCTCGTGGCGGTTGGCGAAGCCGGCGACGATTACGCGATGCGGGTTGGTGCTTCTTCCCCACACAACATGCCGGCCGAACGGGACGGCCCTGAGGTCGACATCACCACCGACATCATTCGGGCCGGCGATCGATCGTTCGAGGTCGAGGACGCCTCAGCATTCGACGTCGGAGACAACATTGCCATCGAACACCCGGCCACACGCGAGTGGATCGACGCCATTGATGGCGGGGGAACGGCCGGGGATTCGAACTGGTCCCCGGGGGATGAAACCATCGTCTATAGTCGCGAAATTATCGACATCGACGGCGATGCGGTCACCGTAGATGCACCCTCGTACAACTTCTTCGATCGGTCGCTCTCCCAGCCGTTCATCTACCCCATCAACCGCAGTGGCGTCCGGACGGAGATCGGGATCGAGGACCTCCGCGTAGAGATCCTCGCGACCGGCAATCGACAACGCAACGACGACCACTACGTCCACGGGATCGTCTTCCGGGGCGTCGAGGACGCGTGGGCGAGGGGCTGTACGGTGCGGAACTTCCAGGATGCGGGGTTTCAGACCCGAGGGGCCAATCGCATCACGATCAGGGACTGTCGTGCACAGGATCCGTTCGGAGAGATCGTCCCGCCACTCCGATATAATTTCGATGTCTCCTCGTATTCGAACCTGATCTTGTTCGATCGCTGCTTCGCCAATCGTGGAAGACACTGTTACATCTCGAACGGCACATCGGTAGCCTCGGGGCTGGTCTTTAAGAACGTAATCGCCGAGCAACCGGCCGGTGCGTGCGAAGCTGGCCACCGCCGGTGGACCCAGGGCGTCCTGTTCGATCAGTACGTGAGCCAACACGACTTTCCCGACGGGAGTACCCACCGGCTGCACATCGGCAACCGCGGTGACTGGGGGACCGCCCACGGGTGGGGCGCGGTTCATTCGCTGGCGTGGAATTCGGAGATCCACGAGGAGAGCGGCAGCGGCTTCGTCATCGAGAATCCGCCGACCGCCCAGAATTACTCGTTCGGTGGAACCGGGCCGGTCGCCCAAACTGGCCCGTTCGGGAAACCGCAGGGCCACATCGAGGGCCACGACGAAGACGGGATCTGGCCCCACGGGTTGTACCTTGCCCAGCTCGAACAGCGGATGACCCAGTGGGATTTCGACGCGGACGAGATCGACGCGGCGCTTACCGCGGCAGCAGCCGACGATGTCCGCGACCGCGAGGTTCGGTTTGACTTCTTCGTCGAGTCACCGTCGCTGTCGGTCCCCTCGCTGCTCGACATTAGTGAAGAGAACACGATTTCGGCATCGCTCGAGAACGTCCACGAGGACGCATATGACGAGGTCAGCTTCGAATTGTGGGCCAGTACCGCCGAGGAGGCGACCGTGTCGATCGACGGCGAGGCAGTCCAATCGACCGGCGCGCTTGAGGGGGGAGAGACTGCAGAGGTCGAGTGGAGCGTCACGGTCGAGGGCGACGACCAGGTCGTCGACGTCGAATTCGTCGTCCAGGCAACCGCCGTCGTCGACGGCAGCCATCGGCGCGTGTGGGACCGACGCCGAACCCGCGCGATTCCAGCGGACCCGGACGCTGCAGTGTACGAGACGGATTTCGGCGAAGACGACCCCGGTGTGCCACCTGCCGACTGGACCACACGCATGGGCCGACACGAGGAAGCCTGGATCGTCGAGGAGGACGGTGACGCAACCGGCGATCGAATTATGACGGGCAGCGAGAATGCTGGCTCCGCGTTCCAGCCGATTCAGTGGGACGTCGTGCCCACGCCCGTCCGAGACGTCGAGGTGCTTGTCCGCGTCAAGATGCCGACCGATGACGGGTCTGGGTCCCGGCGGTTCCGGGTGTACACGCGTGCGGAGGTCGGGTCGACCGACATATCTGGATACTACGCAGAGCTCGATCCGACCGCCGGGGAGGACGGCACCTACGGCATCTACGCCGGGGCCAACGAACAGGAAATCCGTGCGGAGGAGGGGGTACCAGGCAACGAGTGGCTCTGGCTGCGGTTCCAGTGTGACGGCGCCACCCAGCGGCTCAAGGTTTGGGAGGAGGGAGAATCAGAACCCAATGGATGGGACCTCCAGGTATCCGACGGCACCAATCTGTCCGGCGAGGTACTCCTTGCCGCTCATCATCTCCCAAGCGAGGGCTGGCCGCTCGTCGATGTGGTGGCAGTCGGGGTCGGCGGCGACTCGCCGGACTAATCGTCCGTCGCCTGCTCGAGCCGGTGCCATTCCTCGGCGGGCCGGTTCAATCGGCGGTAGTGGGCGACCGGATCGGCGCGATCGTACCAGGCATCATCCTGAAAAACGAGCGGCCGTTCGAGCAGCGCCGACGCGTAGTTCTCCGCGGCCAACAACGCCTGGTACGCGGCACTGGAGATCGGCAACGCAGCCTTGGTTGCGTGACCGATTTCGATGGCATACGCGTGGTCTTTTGCCCAGTGGGAGACGTCCATTCGGGGGCGATCCTGTCCCTCGTGCATCGAAATGGCATCCTCGACTTCCGGCGCCGCCGGCGACTCGTCATGAGCGCGAGTCCAACCGTCCGTCCCTGAGTATGATTGCTCGATCATCCCATCGTGAATGCCCAGCTTGAGGAGCTCATCGACGGCCGCGGGGTCGACGCCTGCGTGCCGCATGAACTCGACGATTTCGGCATCGACCATGGCGTGGTTGTTCTGTCGGAGTCGATGGGCTGCCTTGGCTACCTGGCCCGCCCCGAGCGGGCCGAGGTGGGCGTACTGGGCTGTAACCGTTTCGAGGACTGGTTCGACCGTTGCCACTGTCTCGGCGTCGCCGCCGACAAACATCGAGACGCGCTCGCCGGGACCGCCCCAGGTGATCGGCGCATCGAGGAGGTCTGCACCGCGCTCCCGACAGCACGTCCGGTAGTATCGATCCGTCTCGATACGCGACGTGCCGGTGTCGAGGACGATATCACCGTCCCCGAGCCCCGCGAGGACGCCGTCCCCGCCTTCCATGGCGGCCTCCACATAGGCGCTGCCAGGCAACGACAGCAGAATGACCTCGGCCTGCGCGGCGAGGTCCGCCGGATGGGATGCGAGCTCGGCGCCGGTCTCGGCGGCAACCGACATCCGATCCTCGTCGATATCGTAGGCCACCGTGGGATGGCCGTCCCCGCACAACCACTCGACGAAGCTACCGCCCATCGTGCCGACGCCGACGACGCCGACGGTACGCGAGTTATGCATGTGCGAAGCCGATGCGAACCAGGAAAATGAGTGTGCTGGTCGGTCACCCGTACCGGTGATACCCGTCGGTATCAAGGTAGTTTTGCACGATCGTGATAGCCTGGTCTGCGTGAATCGGGAGCGGGCCGACGCTCACACGCCGGTCGGCCACCGATTCCATCACGGTCGCCTCGGCTGGAGTGAAATTGCGGTGATCGGAGAGGACGAATGCGTACTCGCCGTCGGCGGGGAGCTCGGTAATCGGATCGCCGGCCTCGTGGAGTTGGACGAGCGGGAGATCGAGGGCTGCCAGATACTGTTCGATGGTCCGACGCGCGACGGAGATACCCGGTGCGACGTCGACTTCGATCATGCCCACGGCCTCGTCGACCCGAGCGAGCGCCTCCCGGAACCGAGCGGCCGTGCTCCGCTCGTCTGGGTGTAACCCCCGGAGAGCAGCCCCGTCGAACTCGACCGCAAACGCGTCGTCGTGGAGGGTCGTCACGCTCGCATCCGATCTGATCCCGTGTGAATACAGCAGGCCCGCCGTGACGGACCGACAGAGCAGGTCCAGGCGACCGGCACCGCCGGGGAGATCATCGAGCGGAAAATCCGGATCCGTCGGTGCCTCGTGGCCAATGACGATGAACCGGCGCATACGTGCGGATCGGCAAGCGGCTACTTACCGCCTTCGAGTCACAAGAGCATTACGTCCGTCGGGCCGACCCACCGCCAATGGAGGCCGAGGAGCTGTTGGCGATCGCCCGGACGGCCACGGCCGAGGATCCGGTCTGTGCCGCCTGCATCGGTCGGTTGGTCGCCGACCGAAGCTTCGGATTAGCCAATGAAGCACGGGGGAACGCGTTGCGGATCGTCGCCGATCTCGCTGCAGACGAACCACACGAGCCACCGGCTGCAACCGAGTGCTGGGTCTGTGAGGGTCACAGCGCACGCGTTGACGAGTGGGCAGCGCGAGCGGTCGAGTGTCTTGACGGCATCGAGTTTGCCACGTACATGGTTGGCTGTCGCGTGCCGCCCTTACTCGAGGAAAACGATCGGCTCCTGCGCGAGCTGTGCGGGCTCGAACCGGACGCCGGTGAGCCGTTGAAGGCGGAGTTGAACCGCGAGGTCGGCAAGCTGGTGGGCAAAACAACCGACACGATCGTCGACTTCGACCGGCCAGACGTGGTTGTGTTACTGCATCTCGAGCGCGGGACCGTCGAACGCGAGATCAATCCGGCGTTCGTCTACGGCCGGTACCAGAAACGCGAACGCGACATCCCCCAGACGGAGTGGCCGTGTACGGACTGTGGGGCCACGGGCAAACAGTTCGGCCCGGACGGGGAAGAACCGTGTGCGGGTTGTGACGGAACCGGATACCGGTACGATCGGAGCGTCGAGGGATTGACAGTCCCACAGGTCGTCGAGGCAATGAAGGGCACCGAAGGCGTCTTTCACGGTGCCGGTCGCGAGGACGTGGATGCACGGATGCTGGGCACCGGCCGCCCATTCGTCATCGAAGTCAAATCCCCCAGCCGGAGGACGCCGGATCTCGCGACGCTCGAATGGCACATGAACGAGGCGGCCGATGGGGCTGTCGTCGTGTCTGAACTCGCATACGCGAGCCACGAGATGGTCGAACGCGTCAAGGAACTCCCTGCCAGCAAGCGCTATCGGATGGACGTCGAATTCGATGCACCGGTCGATGAGCCGGCGTTTGCAAGCGCGCTCGACCAGCTCGCCGCGGCGACAATCGAGCAACGAACCCCAAACCGTGTCGATCATCGTCGCGCCGACCGCGTCCGGACGCGAGCTGTGTATGAAGCCACGGGATCGCTCGAGTCGCCGACGACGGCGACAATCGAGGTCCATACCGCCGGCGGACTGTACGTAAAGGAACTCGTCTCGGGTGATGCGGGCCGCACCGAGCCGAGCCTGGCCGGGGTGCTCGATATCCCCGCGACCGTGACCGCCCTCGACGTGGTGGCCGTCGAGGGAGAAACCGAACCGTTCGACGACCCCGCGTATTTGCTCGCCGAGTAACCGCAATCGCTACGGCGCCGGTCGACGAGCGTCGACCATGGGGTGGCTGTTCGGGGTGGACGAGGCCGGCCGCGGGCCAGTGCTCGGCTCGATGTTCGTCGCGGGCGTCGCGATCGAGGACCCGGACGCGTTGCCAGATGGGGTGCGGGATTCGAAGGAGCTGTCCCCGACACGTCGAGAACGGCTCGCAGAGGCGCTCGAGGTAGATCCGGCCGTGGCAGTTGCCATCCACGAAATCACCGCGGCCGAGATCGATGACGAACCGGGCGCATTAAACGAATTGACCCGACGTGGCCACCGAGCCGTGATCGACGCGTTACACAAGCGGTGTCCAGGGGCGCGGTGTATCGTCGATGCCTGTGATGTGGATGCGGACCGCTGGGGTCGACTGCTCGAAACCGACCTTCCCGACGGCATTAGTGTGGAAGCCAGACACGGTGCCGACGCCGATGAACCGATCGTCAGTGCGGCGAGCATCCTGGCAAAACAACGACGTGAGGATCACGTCGCGGCGTTGGCGGCAACACACGGATCGGTCGGGAGCGGGTATCCGAGCGATCAGACGACGCGGTCGTTCATCGCCGCCCACATCGAACGGCATGGCTCGTTGCCGCCATGTGCACGGACCAGCTGGCAAACGTGTGCGGATCTGCTCGCGGCGGCCGAACAGTCATCCCTCAACGATACTCACGACCGCTCGTAAGTGACGACGGTAAACCCTTCGCGGGCGTCGCGGTCGAGGACGCACCAGGCATTGGGATCCCAGTCGGGGAAGGTGACGTCACCGGTCGGGCTGGCAGCGATCTCCGAGATGATCATTCGATCAGCGAGGGGGAGCATCGCGGCATACACGGTCGCTCCGCCAGCGATGAATGCGGTCTCCCCGACGTCGGCCGCCCGGTCGATGGCATCCGGAATCGATGTGGCGAGGACAACCTCGTCGGGCACGTCCGGATCCGATGTCGTGAGGACGATGTTCGTACGACCGGGCAAGGGGCCGCCGAGCTGTGCGAGGATGCTCTCGAACGTCCGGCGTCCCATGATGACGGGATGGCCCATCGTGGTTTCCTTGAAATGGGCGAGTTCGCCCGGGACGTGCCACGGAATGGCTCCGTCCTGGCCGATGACGCCGTTTTCGGCGACCGCAGCGATGATGACTATCGTCGGCCGATCCGCTCTCATAAGCACGGTCTGGGAATCCAGGTATCTTTATCAATCGGGTTTGTGTGGCGTCGATCATGCTTGAACTACTGTTCCACGCCGGTGCCGAACATCCGAACCTCGCATGGGTCATCATCCCAAGTGTGCTCACGTTCGTTGCGGGCTTACTCGTGGGCCGGTTATCCCACCTGTTTGTTCCCTTCGGACACGCTAATCCGGCAACGGACGAGTAACCGCGGTTTCGAATACCGGTCGTCTCTTGCCCAAAGTAACAGGTACTTAACCCCCAGTGAAGTTTCCTTCGTATGGCACAAATATCGCGCCTGCAGGGACACCTGAGCCCGCAGGTACGGTCGTATAGCCCGAACGGACCACGCGTACCTCCTGAACGGGGCCGGCATGGGGGCATCCTCAGGTCATGAGTCCGCGGGTCAAACGAGAGGACATTTTCAAGGAGGAACGGGAGAACGTCAAGTGGCCGATGCTTCGGCTGTTCCGGGAGTACGGGAAACGATTCCCGAAACCGGTCGTCGTCGCGCTGGCGGCGAACATGGTCGCGCCACTGATGGGCTTGCTACCAGCCTATCTGCTGGCAGTTGCCATCGACTCGCTGTTCACCCAGGAGCAGCCGTTCGCCTTGCCGTTCGTACCGACCGAGCTACTGCCGGGGACGCCGGCCGAACAGATCACGTTCATCTTCCTGGTGTTGATCGGTGTCTACGCGTTTAATTCGATCACCACGTGGATGGGTAGCTGGGGCTGGTCGCTGTTCGCAGAACACGTCCAACACGCGCTCCGAACCGACGTCTACGATAAGATGCAGTATCAGGGCATGGGCTTTTTCTCCGATAAGCAGACCGGGGAACTCATGGCCATCCTCTCGAGCGACGTCAACCGACTCGAGGGATTTCTGAACGGCTGGGTCGGTCGGATCATGAACATCGTCGTCCAGGTCACGGGCATCACGATCGTGATGCTCGCGATCAACTGGCAGCTGGCGCTCGTGGCGTTGTTGCCGGCACCGTTGATCCTCGTCGTGAGTTACCTGTTCGTCAGAAAGGTCCGGCCGAAGTACCGGGCCGCCCGGTCGACGTTCGGGAAGCTGGCAGCCCGGCTCGAGAACAACGTGAGCGGGATTGCCGTGGTGAAGTCGTTCACCACCGAAGCGTACGAATCCGAACGCGTCCAAGAGTCCTCACAACATCACAAGGACGCACGCTGGGCTGCCCGTCGCTGGGGGGTCCGATTCGGCCCGTCGCTTACGTTCATCAGCGGGGCCGGGTTCGCACTGGTGTTGTTCACGGGCGGGTACTGGCTCATGTTCGGGGCACCGCTGTTCTTCACCGGTGACATTACCGTGGGGATCATCGTGATGTTCCTCGATTACACCCGGCAAATCCAGGCCCCGATGGCCCAGGCCGGACAGTTGCTGAACACCTACGAACGCGTCAAGGCGTCGGCAGAACGGGTCTGGGTGTTGATGGATTTCCCCGGAACGATTCCGGAAGCCGACGACCCTGTCCGACTCGATCACGTCGCTGGCCGGGTCCAGTACGACAACGTCGAGTTCGCGTACCCCGACGGGGAAAAGGCAATCAAACACGCCGACTTCGAAGTCGAGCCCGGCGAGATGATCGGGCTCGTGGGCCCGACCGGCTCGGGTAAGTCGACGTTAATGAAGCTGTTGTTGCGGTTCTACGATGTAAGCGATGGCGCCGTCCGGGTCGATGGTTTCGACGTTCGGAACGTGAAGATCTCGGATTTGCGAGGCGAGATCGGTTACGTCAGCCAGGAGCCGTTCCTCTTTCCTGGGACGATCCGCGAGAACATCGCCTACGGGAAGGGTGAAGATCAAGAGGAGATCGAACGGGTCGCCCGCCTCGCGAACGCCCACGACTTCATCATGGATCTCGAAGACGGCTACGATACCGAGGTCGGCCAGCGTGGCGACAAACTATCCGGTGGCCAGCGCCAGCGGATCGCTATTGCGCGGACGATTCTTGAGGATCCACGGATCTTGATTCTCGACGAAGCTACGAGCCACGTCGACAACGAAACCGAGGTGCTCATCCAGCGCAGTCTTGAGGATCTCATCGCGGACCGGACGACGTTCGCGATTGCCCACCGACTGTCGACGGTGCGGAACGCGGATCGGATCTTCGTCTTAGACGACGGGGAGATCACCGAACGCGGTACGCACGAAGACCTGCTCGCCGAGGATGGCCTCTATGCCAACCTCTGGCGGGTCCAGGTCGGCGAAGTCGAGGCGCTGCCCGAATCCTTCCTGGAAGCGGCAGCGGCGCGCGACCGGGCCTGATCGCAGGTCTGGTTACGTCGAAGCGCGACGAGTAACTGATTTGATTCCATCGTGAACGTCCGGTGGCCATCAACCGGTATGCAACGAACCGATAGACGCCTCGACGCGCGAACGCGGTTGGTCTATTGTCAATTGACCACACAACAACGAGATCAATCGACAGCCGGTGTCTCCCGCAACCGTGCACGGTGGATGCCGTGTGCAGATCGCACACCACCTATTTCACGCCGTGATGACTACCGGTAGCTGTGGTTGAAACGGTTCTTGTTGTCGGGATTCTCGCCTCGATCTTCGTCGGGGTCAATATTGGCGGTTCCTCGACCGGTATTGCGTGGGGACCGCCTGTCGGTGCCGGAATCGTGAAGAAAACCACGGCGGCGGCGATTATGACGGTGTTCGTGTTCCTCGGCGGCTGGACGGTCGGCCGCAACGTCATGAATACGTTGAGTAACAACATCATCACGATCGATCTGACGCTATCAGCAGGCGTCGCAGTCCTCGTGTTCATCGGATTGGGTATTCTCGTGGCCAACATCTTTGGGGTCCCAGTGCCCACCTCGATGACGACCGTCGGGGCGATTGCTGGCCTTGGACTCGCAACTGGTACGCTCAATCATCAGACGGTGCTCCGGATCATGTCCTGGTGGATCGTCACACCGATAATCGGGTTTTGGATCGGTGGGGTGATCGGACGGTACGTCTATCCGGAGGTCAACCGTCGGGTCCAGATCAAAACGTCCGATGGGCCATTGCTCGCGGTCGACTCGAACGGCACGATTCCGCGGCCGGTGCTCGGTCCAAACACCACACGGTCGGAACTTGCCAGCACGACGGTGGTGCTACTCATTGGGTGTTACATGGCATTCAGTGCCGGCGCGAGTAACGTCCCCAATGCAGCGGCTCCACTCGTTGGTGGGGCTGGGGGCCTACAGCCTGACATCGCGATCGTGCTCGCCACACTTGCGATCGGTCTCGGCGGATTTACCATCGCCCGTCGGACGATGGAATCGGTGGGCAACGAATTGAGCGACATTCCACTCCTTGCCGCTCTGTTCGTCATGGTGACGGCATCCACGATTACGACCATCCTTTCCTGGATCGGCATTCCGATCAGTCTCGTGATGGCGACGGTGATGACCATCGTCGGCATTGGATGGGGGCGTGCCACGCGTCCGATCACGTTCCGCGATGCAGTAACACAGGAGGTCGAGTATACAGAGATCGTGCCGGGTGCGATTACGGCGGAAGGGATGGTAGGGGAACGGACACCCCCGATTGGCGAAGATGAGCCCAAAGAAGTCCTTGATGCGGGAGAGCTCTTCAACCCGAAAGCAGTCGTCAAGTACGTATCAATGTGGATTATCGGACCGACAATGTCGACGGTGCTGGCCTATGGATTCTTTACCCTCGTACCAGGAGTCGTGTGACACGCGGGCTTAGATACCTGGATGGCTTAGATTGTTCAATGCTATCACGCATTCTCGTCCCGATGGATACCTCCTCTCATGCCAGGCACGCACTAACGTATGCCCTTGAGAACCATCCTGAAGCCGAGGTGACCGTCTTACACGTCGTCGGCGTCCCGTCGATGATGATGGGGGAGGCGGTCGGGCTCACGCTGGAAGCCGATCTTGAGGCTGCTGCTGTCGATCGCGCAGCACCCGTAATCGAGCGGGCACGCGAGATCGCTCGGGAACGGGAGCGAGAGATCGATACCATCGTCGGCATCGGCCATCCAGCCAGAAATATCCTCGAGCGAGCACCAGATTATGACGCAATCATCCTTGGCGCACATGGTGCCGACTCGGGCCGCGTGCCACACCGATTTCTCGTCGGAAACATCGCCAACACCGTGGTCGGGCGGTCACCGGTTCCGGTGACCATCGTGCGGTGACACGTACTGGTGATCGTCGGCTACATCCAGTACGGCCGGAAACAGGACCGAGCTAGTCGAGCATCAAGATCCGGAGGATGTTCCCGTACGCCGGTCGGGTTATGAGAACGCCGATCAGGACGCCCATGATGGTGATGATCGCGAAGTTCGAGAGGTCGCCCAGGCTCATCGAGACGAGTGGCGACATTGCAATGATGGTCGTCGCCGCCGCAACGCCGATGACCCAGAACGCCTTCCGGAACCGATCCTCGAAGACCCGATCGGTCCGGATCTCTCCCCGTTGCATCACCTCGTCGGCGATGATGATCAGGTCGTCGACGCCGGTACCGAGGACTGCGATGAACCCAGCAATGGCGGCGAGATCGAGTGCATACCCGGCGAGGACGGTGACCGCCAGGAGAATGACGACCTCACTGCTTGCGGTCAACAACATCGGGGCAGCCACCCGTGGCTCGCGATAGCGCCAGTACACCATGCCGGCGACGGCGAGGGCGGCTGCGAGCCCGACCAACAGCGAGAGCGACCGGAACCGCTCGGCAAGCGTTGGTGCCGTCGAGAACCGATCCCCGCGATCGAGATCGAGTTCGGCCGGCAGGGCACCCGCCTGGAGATTAATCGACAGCGCCTGAGCGTGTTCAAATTCGGTCGTCCGCATGATGAACGTCGGCCGATCAACGAAGTTGGAGGTGCGCAAGGTATCGGCGAAATCCGGATCGACACCCGCAGCGTAAACCACCTCTCCATCGAGGACGGTCAACAGGCAGTGGCCGGGATCGTCCGGCCGTGGCCCTGGCGCCTGCCAGTTACACCGGGCACCGCCGGGATCGGCAAACCCGTAGCTCTCCATGTTGCTCGCAAACTCGCCTGCGTGGGCGCCATCGACCTGAACTGGAACGTGGGGACCGTGATCACCGTTGCGTTCGGCGTTGTCAACGTGGGCGAAGTCGCCCTGGCGCAACAGCGTTTCATTCTGATAGTTATCGTCGACCGGAAAGTGGGCTTTGACTTCGAGGAGGCCCCGTTCGCGGATAATCTCGAGGACGTCCTCTTCGCTCGCCTGGGGGACCTCGATCACGACGAACCCCTGGCCGGTGAACGTATCGACCCGGTGGCCGGAGTAGCCGGCCTCGGCGAACTTCTGATAGAGGACCTCTGCCGTCCGTTCGAGCGTCTCCGGGTGAACGCCCCGTTCGACGTCATTGTCGGTGACCGCGAAGCCGGCGGCCTGGAGCGCGGCGACGAATTCCGATCGGGTGACGTTGGCGTCGGTGGTCTCGATGGAACCGTCACCGGGGCGCTCGCCCGCACGAGCGGTCACGTCCCGCTCATTGATGTCGAGATGACCCGCGACCTCGATCACGATATCGGTCTCGTTCTCCGGTTCGAACTCGAGATCCGCTGCGATCCAGCCGATCAGCGGGGAGCGAACACTTGCCCCACCGGAGAGGTCGAGCCCCCAATGGAGATTGGTGATCCCAGCCCGCTCCGCCCGATCGCCGTCGAGTTCGACGGGGTCGGGCCCCAACCCGTCGACCGGTGCAAACAACAGAAAGAGGCTGATGACGAGCATCACCGTAAGGAGCGTCACGCGCCAATGATCCCTGGCCGCCGCGAGCAGCCTCATCGGCTGACCCCCTCGTACTTATAATAGCGCAGCAAGCTCACGTTGAGCAAATACGTGTTCATCAGGTCCGCGCACAGCCCGAAGACCAGTACGATACCAACGGCAGGCAATAACGGAATCTGGAAGATGGTCGCCACGACGGTCATCACGGCCATCGCGACGATGGAGGTCGTCGTCATCGTGACCCCCGTGGTCATGGCCCGATGGGTGCTCTCGTAGAAGTCGCCGCGGCGGCGCAGGATATGGTTGTTGAGGAGGATGTCAGAGTCCACACTATACCCAATCAACATCAACAGGGCCGCCACTGTGCCAAGCGAGAGCTCGATGCCGAGGAGATTCATCAACGCGAGCGGGATCATGATGTCACTGAACGCCGAGGCAACGATGGCAATGCTCGGGATAAAACTGCGGAAGATCAGCGCGACGAGAATGCTCATCCCGAGAAACGCCACGGCGACCCCAATGAGCGCCTGTTGCTGGATATCACCACCGAAAGCTGCCGATCGATCGCCGATCGATAGCACCTCAAACCCGGCGGCCTCGGCCTGACCACGGATCTCCTCGGATTGCGCCTCGGCGGCGTCACCATCGTCGGCTCGGAAGGTCACGATATACCGATTCTCCTCGCCGATGACCCCGGTCACTGACTCCGGTTCGGGATCGAAGGTGGCCGCGATCTCGTCTGCGTCCGCATCGGCCTCGATCGTCGTTTCCACGCCGCCCGTAAAGTCGACGCCGAGATGAACGGGGGTTCCCGTCACCGCCCAAGTTCCACTAATGATAATGAGGGCAATGGCCAATAACGTGAGCGGCACGAGTACCAGTTGGCGGTTCGTGTAGGCCGAATAATCGACTACCGGAACCTCCGGCCGCTCCATTAGCCACGGCTGGGAGTACGCGCCGAATAAGCCTTCCCGTTCGCGGTGCGGTACCTCTTTGGATCGGCTCCCCGCGGCAGTGGATATGGATGTCGACATCGGCCCCGCCCTAGACGAGGTCGCAACACCGGGCGTGTCACAGGCCGCCCTTGCACGGTTGGACGAACGCGTCGAGCGCGCCCACGAACGGATTGTCACAGGACGCAATGCCGCCGATCATGGCTATGCGGCCCTCGATCTGCCGAACATGGTCGATGTCGAGGACCTACAGGCGGCAGTCGATCGGCTTCCGGCTGCCGAGGAGGTCATCCTGGTCGGCATCGGCGGCAGTGCACTCGGTGCGGCCACGATCGCGGACGCGCTGGGCTCGCGGGATCGACTCCACGTCCTTGATAACGTTGACCCGCACGGCGTCCGCGCGTCCCTCGCATCGGCCTCGCTCGAGGACGCCGTCGTCCATGTCGTGTCGCGATCGGGCACGACGACGGAAACGTTGGCAAACTTCGGCGTCGTCCGGGCAGCGATGACCGAGGCAGGCGTCGACTGGCGCGAGCGGACCCTGATCACCACGGGTCCGGACGGACCGCTTCGCGAGCTTGCCGAACGCGAGGATCTGCCGATTCTATCGGTACCAGACCACGTACCGGGTCGGTATGCGGTGTTGTCACCCGTCGGACTGCCCAGTGCTGCCGTGCTCGGCCACGACGTCGAGGCCCTCCTCGACGGTGGCCGGGCCGCGGCAAGCACGCTGTCGGGGAGCCTGTTTTCTTGTCCTGCGTATGCCTTCGGTGCGATTAGCTACGCACTCGCGGTTCGTGGGGCCACGGTGACGGCGATGATGCCATACGCGGACGGACTCGAAACGTTTGCCGAGTGGTTCGCCCAGCTGTGGGCAGAAAGCCTCGGCAAGGACGGCGTCGGTCAGATCCCCGCGCGGGCCCTCGGCGTCACCGACCAGCACTCCCAGCTCCAGCTCTATCGGGCTGGCCCCCGGGCGATACAAGTGAATCTCGTAGCCGTCGCTGGGGGTCCCGATCGGGACGTGCCAGCGGACGCACTTCCAGGCGTCGGCGAGACGACGCTCCGGACGATCATGGACGCCGAACGGCGGGCCACGGAGGCCAGCCTCGCGGCGGCCGGACGACCGTGCGTCCGGCTCGAGCTCCCCCGACTCGATGCGCACGCGATCGGCGAGCTCTTCGTCACCATGGAGGCGGCATGTATGCTCACCGGCGCGTTACTCACGGTCGATCCGTTCGATCAACCGGCCGTCGAGTGGGGCAAACGGGTGGCGACCGACATCCTGACCGGCGAGGATCGATCCGAGCCGTTCGATACACCACCCACACTCCGGATCACCGGCCCAGAGTAACGGTGCGGTTTTATCGGCCACGACGGAAGTAACGGTGCATGAGGCGGCCCACCATCGCCACGTGGGGCGTAATCGTTGCCGGTACGGCGCTGGTCCTCGCCCTCGCCGCCGTTGGCGAGGAGGTATTATCGCTCGTCGAGGGGATCGCCATCGCCACCGGTGCGGCGCTCGCCACGGTGGCGTTCTCGGCGCGCCGGCACAACCGACTGTCGGGGTCGGCGAGCACCGCAATTGCCGGTACGGGCGGCCTCCTCGTGATTGCGGGAAGCACGTTCGTGTTGGCGACCGGTCGCAGCGAAGCGGCACCACTGCTCGGCGCGCTCGGGTTCGTGGTCCTCGTGCTCGCGAGTGCCGAACACCCAGATCCGAGGTTTACCGCCCTTGCTGATGACGTGAGTGTGTTGTTTGTCGGGGGCGCGATCGGGTTCGGCGGCCTGGCCGCCGCCAGTCTGTTCGGTGGGCTGCCCGCAGTCGCTGCCGGGGCGATGGAGGTCGAACTTGCGGGCATGACGGGGTTTGCACTCCAGCAGCTCGGGGTCGGGGTCGGCTTCGTGGTCGCGACGGTCACCTTCGTCGTCGCCACGAATCGCGGACTCACATACGTGGACGTCAGATGGCCTACCCGCCGGGACCTCGGTATGACGGTCCTAGGGGTCGTAGTGATCCTCGGCCTTGCGGTGATGCTCTCGGCGATCTATGCCCTGCTGGGCGTCGAGAGTGCCATGCACGCGCTTGAACGGCGCGGTCGCGAGGAGGGAGCCGAGCTGCTCCTCGTCGCGATGGTGTTCGCGTTCGTCTCCCAGGGACTCGGCGAGGAACTGGTGTTCAGAAACGGTGTGCAGAAGTACTTCACCGAACACTTCTCGGCGGCCGTCGCGATTCTCGTGAGCTCGCTGGTGTTCGCCGCAGGGCACGCACCGGCGTACGCTGCACTCGATCCCGCCCACACGCTCGGGTCGCTGGTCATCGTATTTCTGTTGAGCCTGGTGCTCGCGGTGATCTACGAGCGCACGGGCAACGTCGTCGTACCCGTGGTGATCCATGGCACGTATAACGCCGTGATCTACGGTATGATCTATTTCAGAATCGTCGGCGTGCTATGACGGATTCTTTCGCGCCAACCCGGTGCCACAGATCGGACACCGGTCGTGTTCTTCCTCGAACTCCCGGCCACACCCCTGACACTGGAAGATCCAGGAACGCTGTTCTTCGATCCCTTCCTGGTCGATGACCTGTACGGGAACTTCGATGCGGTCGGCGACGTTCTGCATCGCGTAGTCGTCAGTGACCAACGTGGCGTCAAGCTCGAAGGCGGTTGCTAACAGCCGGACGTCGGTTTCCGAAAGCACGCTATCGTCACCCGAGTCCCGGGCGACCCGTCTGACCGTATCGATCGTCTCCTCGTTCGGGATGTGAATGTGCATCCCGGCACCCTCGCGGGCATCGTACCGATAGGCGGCCTCGCCTTCGAGTTCCTCGCGGACGAGCGGTACCGTCGCGACTCGGTCGGTGGTGTGAAACTCGTTGATGAAGGCCGAGGCGTCGAGAATGTACATTTACCGGTCGACGATGATGTAATCTTTGACTGCCTGCACGTCACCGACCGGGACCAGATACCGCCCCCCGTCATCGCGATCGAACGAATCGTCGATCGGACCGGCCTCCTCGTCCGGTGCGACCAGGAGATGTCGTAACCGGCCGGATGAAACGTCCATCGTGATGTTGTACAACAACCCAAGTTCACTCCCGTCAGACCCCATGACGGACTTCCCGGACAGGTTCTCCGCCAAGATCTCGGCCATGAAAGCGGGTTGGCAGGCGGGTCACCATAATCGTTCGGGTTGGCACACGGGCGGATGCTTGACGCTTATATGTGCACGCATCGCACCCGCAGCCATGAGTAGCGGTAGCCCACGGGTGATCGATCGATGAGCGGCCCGGCCGAGGACGAGCAACGCGCCCGGGCCTACACCGTCCGGATGGAGCTGATCGACGAACCCGGCGAGTTGCTCAACGCGCTTGCGCCGATCGCCGAGCGAGGCGGAAACCTGCTGTCGATCTACCACGAACGGGGGTCGTTGACGCCGCGAGGGCGGATTCCAGTAGAGGTCGCCATCGAATGTGTGCCTGGTCGGTTCGAGGAGATCGTGAGGGGACTGCGAGCGGCAGGGATCACGGTCATTCAGGCCGGCGAGGATCGGTATAGCGAGGCACTAACGTTGATTCTCGTCGGCCACCTCGTCGACACCGATCTTTCTGACACCCTCGAGCGCCTCGAGGCCTGCCCGAACGCGACGATTCGGGATATCGCACTCGAGACGCCGGACGATCGGGAGGCCGTCTCGAGCGCACGCGTCAGGCTTGCCGTCGATCGGGAAGGACTCGATGAGACGTTGGCCGGTGTGCACACCGTTGCCGACGAAAAGGACCTCCGCGTGATCGAACCGCAGATCGAGGAGGGGATCTGAGATGGGTAAACGACTCGCCGTCCTCGGCGTCGGAGCCGTCGGTCGGGCAGTTCTCGAGCTGGCCGAATCACACGGCCACGAGGTGGTCGCGGCGGCCGATTCCCGGTCGGCAATCATCGATGCGGACGGGATCGATCCAGCGGCCGTCCTTGTACGGAAGGATGGCGACGAACCGATCGGGACGGCCGACCCGGAATCGGTAGTGCAAGCGGACTATGACGTCTTGGTCGAGGCCACGCCCACGACGCTCGGAGACGCCCAGCCCGGATTCAACCACGTCCGTGCCGCACTCGAGACCGACCGACACGTCGTGCTCGCCAACAAGGGGCCGATCGCCGAACGATACGCGGAGGTCCGCGAGCTCGAGCGGTCGTCCGCCGGTGCAGTACGCTTCGAAGCGACGGTTGGCGGGGCAATCCCGATCCTGCAGGTCATCCACGATTACGGGCCCCAACACGTGACGGCCGCGCGTGGGGTCCTCAACGGGACGGCAAATTTCATCCTCACCCGCATGGCCGACGAGGGACTCGGCTTCGAACACGTCCTCGCTGAGGCCCAGGACCTCGGCGTCGCGGAAGCGGACCCGACGTTCGACGTGGATGGCACCGATGCAGCACTGAAATGTGTGATCCTGGCGAACGTGCTCACCGACGGCGATCCTGCATTCTCGCTCGCTGACGCCGCTGTCGAGGGAATCGAACACGTCCCACCCTCGGCACTGGAACTCGCCACCGAAGACGGACGCGCGGTCCGGTTGATCGGCGAGGCCACGCGCGAGGCCGTTTCGGTTGCGCCCCGGCTCGTCCCGGTGAACGATGCCCTTGCGGTCAGCGGGACCCAGAACATCGTACAGGTAACCACGCGCGATGCGGGGCTGTTAAACCTCAGCGGCCGGGGGGCTGGTGGCCCCGAGACGGCTACGGCCGTCCTGGCCGACGTCAACCGATTGCCATAAGAGTGCATGGGGGTACCCCACATATCGCACGGCGGGTGAATCACGCGAAATACACGGTTTCGAAACACCGAGTTTCGGCGTTCTCGGGGGGTGTTTACGTATCGCATGCTATGTGGTAGCACGTATGAACTATTGCCTTGAATCGCCTGTATCGAGCGTCGCCTAGTGCTCCTTTTAAGGCTCATCGCA
>SKNY01000084.1 GCA_007123105.1 Salinarchaeum sp.
CTCGATCGAATGCGAGAGGCCGGCGTCCTCGACCAGCAGGTCATCTCCCGTACACCACGAAAAGTGGAGTATGTACTCACTGATGCCGGTACTGCCCTAATTCCTGTGCTTGAGGATCTCGAGCGATGGGCCGAAGCCCATCTGGTTCGAGGGAAGCCGACGGTGCTAATCGCCGATCAGCATCGACGCCTTATCGAGCTGTATACGGAGTGGCTCGAGCCGGAGTTCAGCGTCGAACCGGCCCCGGATTGGGCGTCCCTGGAGACAGGGTTGGATGCTGATCCAGACGCCGCGATCGTCGATCCAACATTTCCCGGCCTCGATGCAGATGAGGACGTTTACCGAATCCAGGAACAGGTACCAACGGTGATTGCTGTCGCCGATCCAGCAGCGTGTCCCGATGTCCAAATTCCTGTCGATGCCATCGTTGAAAAACCGCTGCAGGCACCGGAACTCACCAACGCTGTCCGGACGGCACTCCGATCAGAGTGAGGAACAATCGCCGACGGTAACGACTTCTACTGGTGGAAGCAGGCGACCTCCACTGGTGGTAGCAAGTCATAATGATGTTGGCTATGGTAGAATCGATTCCTCAGGGATTGAGGATATTCATGATGCGCCAAGAACTCGCGGAACGGTCTACTTCATCTTTTCGTCGCGGTGGATCGGGAGGGGACCACCACACCGCGGATGAAACCACGATCCATGCCATGCTCCAAAATTCTCGGCGGCGGATCGCCCTGCGGGAATTGACCCGGACGGAATCGACGATGACCGTACGAGAACTTTCAGAACGGATCGCAACGATCGAGTCAGGTACACACCCACCGCCGCGCGATCTCCGCCGAAGTGTCTATACCACGCTCGTCCAATCCCATTTCCCGGCGCTGGCTAAGGCGGGGTTCGTGCAGTACGACGATTCCCGCAAGACGGTACAGGCGACGGATGCTGCCCACGAGCTCTCCCAGTTCACGGCGGACGTGGCGGGAGATGACCGGTGGCCAAGCCTGATCGCCGGTTGTACGCTCGCGCTCGTGGTCGCGAGTTTGCTCATCCTCGGGTGGGCATGGATGATGACCGGGGGGCTCCATCTGCTGGTGGTCCTCATCGCCCTCGCGGTTGCCACACTCACTGCTGCCCATCAGTTTGCCAACGAACGACAACCGGGATCGTGGCTGCTCGGGGACCGATAAGGACAGGGGCAAACGTTTTTTACTCCGGTGTGCACATCTTTCGGAACTGATGGCAGTTGGCCATGGACGATCACGGGAGGCCTAATGGTCGCGTCGAATCCCATCGGGGACGCGGGACGGACGCTCCGCTCGCTGTTACTCGATGGCATGGAATCGTGGTCGGTCGACGACGAGCAAATCGCCCTCGTCTCGCCGGCCCAGTTCGAAGCTGACGGCTCGGGCCTTTCTTTACACCTCTATCGCGTGACCGAGAACGCACACTGGGCGAACGAGCGGCCGAGCATCACCGGCACGCGGGATCCCGCGGCCGCACCGCTGGTGCTTCACCTCTCATATCTCCTGACGGCCCACCCCGCCGACGGGGACACCGTCGAGACGGCAGACACCCTGGAGCAACACCACATGTTGAGCGTGGCCATGCAGACCTTCCGCGAACACAGGAGGATCGGTGATCCGGATCTCGTCGGTGCGCTCGCCGGCGGCCCAACGCTGGAACTCACCGTCGAGGACGCCGAGGAGCACGTACATGACGTCTGGAGTACCTTTGCCGACACGCCGTATCTGCCCTCGATCTCCTATGGCGTCACCCCGGTCGTGATCGAATCCGAGGACGTACCCGTCGATCAGCGGGTCCTCACCACCCGCTTCGAACACGACACGCACGAACTGGAGGCGGAACGATGACGATGCCGGTAATCGGCGGGCATCGGCTCTCAGTCGCAGTAGAACTCGTCGACGCGTACACGGGGGAGACGCCGCAGCACCTACCACGGGTACGCCTCGAGCACCGTCCGGAACAGCTGGTGCGGACGCCGAGTGATCGGTACGTCCTCCTCGATCTCGATGCAGCAGTGACGGCAGTCGACGTCAGCGTCGAGGGGCGGGGGTACTTGCCCGCCGGCACGACAATCGAGGACATCGAGGAACCAGACACCAACTACGAAGCGACCTCGATCACGCTCACGCCGGCACCGGCCTACCGATTTCCGTCGACTGCGACCCTGGTTCGCGGTACGGTCACCACGGGTGATACGCCACTTCCCGATGCCACGGTCCGCCTTGCCGGACCCGGCGACGACGCCGACAGCGTCCATGCCCGGTCGCGAGAGACCCGGACGGATGCCGACGGCGAGTTCGTCGCCTTCGTTACCGGGCTTACGGACGAAGACGTGACCGATGCGTACACCGACGGAACCGACCTCGGCCACCGCGTCGTCCACGTCGACGGCGAGCGTCCGGAACTCCGCGTGATCCATCCGGACACGGGTGCCATCGAGGCCGTTCCGGTCGCCATCCCGGTCGGCGGGACGGCAAGCGTGGACGTGACATTGTAGCTCAAGAGACCATCTGGTTCAGCGATACACTTATTACCGTATTCCATGGTTATTGGCATGAGTATCCATGAGTTATCGATCCCACAGCCGGCTGGGGTACCATGGCTGAATACCTCGCACCGGGCGTCTACGTCGAAGAACGGGATGCCGGTGCCGCCCCGATCGAAGGCGTAAGTATGAGTACGGCGGGCTTTCTCGGCCCGACCGAGCGCGGGCCCGTCGAGCCCCGATTGATCACCAGTTTTGCCGAGTATCGCCGACTCTACGGCAGTTATCTCGATGGTTCGTACCATCCGACGGCCGTCGACGGCTTTTTCACAAACGGTGGCAGCCGGTGTGTGGTCGGCCGCGTGACTGCCGCCGAGACGAGCGCCGACGGTGCGTTGAGCGAAGACGCCCCCGGCGAGAGCGGGGATGACGTGATGACCGTGACCGCGGTCGGTCCGGGGTCGTGGGGCGAGCGCGTCGCCGTGTTCGTCACCGAAGCGTCCATGCAGGACAGCGACGAGGACCTGTTCAAGCTCATCGTCCGGTACTGGGCCGACGAGGACGACCACGACGATGCCGTTGAGGGGGACGCCGACGTGCAAGACGACGCGGTTCCCCCGGCCGACGTCGAGGAGGTCTATGACGACCTCTCTCCACATCGGGACGCGAGTAACTTCGTTCGAAAACAGGTCAACGGCACCTCCGCGCTCATCGAAATCAGCGTGGACGAACCCGGAGTCCGACCCCAGGACCAGGCTGACGACGAAGGGCGCCCGACCGACCCCCTCTGGCTCTCCGGGAGCTTTCCGGATGATGAGTCACCCGAAGTCGATGATTACGAAGGCGACGATCAGGCTGATCCTGAGGACCGCACCGGCTTTGCCGGCTTCGAACAGATCCCAGAAATCGGAATCGTCTGCATCCCGGATGAACACGACGATTCGGCCCTCACCGACGAGCTGATCGCCCACTGTGAAACCATGGACGACCGGTTTGCGATCCTGCAGGCCGAACAGTCCGGGTTCCAGATATCCGATCTCCGCCCGCCGGATGATACCGATATGGCCGCCTTTTACTACCCGTGGCTCAAGGCCCGGAACCCCGATTCCGGCATGGTCGAGGAAATCCCACCGGGCGGACACGTCGCCGGCATTTACGCCCGCAGCGACAGCCAACATGGGGTGCACAAGGCACCAGCCAACGAGATCATCCGCGGCATCCAAGACATCCAGCGGCCGGTCACCCATGGCCAGCAGGAGGTGCTCAACCCCCGAGGGGTCAACTGCATCCGCAGTTTCCGCGGGCGGGGCATCCGCGTCTGGGGCGCTCGCACTGCATCGAGCGATCCGCAGTGGAAGTACGTTAACGTCCGTCGCCTGTTCCTGTTCCTGCGGGAATCGATCGAACAGAACACCCAATGGGTGGTCTTCGAGCCGAATAACGAGGAGCTGTGGGCCCGCGTCCGCCAGACGATCAAGAACTTCCTCACCGACGTCTGGGAGGATGGGGCATTGATGGGGACCAGCCCCGACGAGGCGTTCTTCGTTACGTGCGATCGGACCACCATGACCCAGAGCGACATCGAAAACGGCCGGCTCATCTGTGAGATCGGCGTCGCGCCGACCCGGCCGGCCGAGTTCGTGATCTTCCGTATCTCGCAGTGGACCGCCGAATCATAGGAGTGCCAATATGCCAGACAGACACGGCCCATACCGCAACGCCCGCTTCCTGCTCGAGTTCGACGATCTCGTCAAGGCGGGCTTTAGTAGTTGTACGATCCCGGAAAATAGCACCGAAGCCGTCGAATACCGCGAGGGGACCGACCCACCGACCAACCGCAAGCTGTGGGGGCTCAATGACTACGGCACGTTAACGCTCGAATCTGGCGTCACCGACGATTCACTCGAGCTCTACGAGTGGCGCCAGCAAGTCGAACGGGGCGACCTCGATGATGCCCGCCAGGACGTCGCGATCGTCGTCCTCGATGAGGAGGGTAATCCCGGACCCCGCTGGGAGTTTCGACGGGCCTGGCCAACGAGCTATGACGCCCCCGAACTCGACGCCAGTGGTGCCGAGGTCGCCATCGAGACCCTCGAACTCGAACACGAAGGGATGGAACGGATCGCATGAGTGGCGACGTACTCCAGACGGAGTTCGAATTCCAACTTCCCCAGGGGTACGTCGACGACGACGGGAACCGACACCGCGAGGGCGTGATGCGCCTCGCCACGGCTGCCGATGAGATCAAACCGCTCAAGGATCCACGGGTTCGAGCCAACAGCGCATACCTCACGGTGATCTTACTCGCCCGCGTGATCACCAGGCTCGGTACGCTGGACGACGTCAGTACGCACGTCGTCGAGCAGCTCTACGTCTCGGATCTCGAGTATCTCCAGGAGCTCTACGAACAGATCAACGAAGGACGCCACGAGGAACTCGACGTGACCTGTCCGGCCTGTGACGCGGCGATGTCCCTCCAGCTCCATCCGGGTGGTGACGTTCTCGTCGAACCCACGCCATGACGGGGTATCCGCCGGACCAGCTGTTCGAGGAGATTGCGTTCATCGCCTACCATTTCAACTGGGACCACGAGACGATCCTCGAAATGCCCCACTGGGAACGGCGCCGCTGGTGTGAAGAAATTAGCAAACTCAACGAGCAGATGAACGAGGCGCAATGAGCGGACGTGTCGATCCGTACCTCGACTTTCGCTTCCGGGTCGAACTCGACGGCCTGCTCGTTGGTGGGTTTACCGAGGTGAGTGGTCTCGAGGTCGAAGTGGGCACCGAAGAGTACGAAGAGGGGGGCGAGAATGCGTTCACGCACGTGTTGCCGACCCGGATGGAACACGGGACGCTGACGCTCGAACGCGGCGTCACCGACTCCACGGAACTGTGGGCATGGATGAACGCTGCAAGGGATGGCCCACCAACGTTCAAAACGGGCCAAGTGTTCCTCCATGACGCACTTGGCGAGCCCGTCCGGGGCTGGGAGTTTCGCCGGGGCTATCCCGTCCGGTGGACCGGCCCCGAACTCGCTGGCGCGGGCGGCGCCGTCGCCGTCGAATCGATCGAAATCGCCCACCACGGGTTAGACCAGTTCGACGTGTGACCGTGTCAGCATCACGTGGCGACGTCACAGCCATTCCCGATACGCGAACACACCTGCTCGCCGCGATGGCCTGGGTGGATGTCTTGATTCGTGAGGAGCTCGATCGAGGTGGGGCGTCGTCCGAGTCGTCCCCGGTGTTCGCATCTGCTGCAGAAATCGACGAGCTGCTAGCGCCGCCACAGACCGCTGCCCGCATCATCGCCGGTACGGTGAACAATGAGCACGCACCGGCCTCGTCGACAGCCGCACGACTCCGTTCCGGATTGCGCGATCGGGAACGACAGACGCTCGAGGAGGGTAGGTCGCTCCGCGTCCTTGAGTTGGCCCAAGCGTTCGACCTCTCGGAAACCGCCGTCGACATCCTACTCGTTGCTCTGGCCGCAGAACTCGACGGCAAGTACGGCCGGATCTTCGGCTATCTCCACGATGACTTGACCGCGATGCGTCCGACAGTCGAGGTGATCCTCCGCTTGCTGGCCGGCCACGAGCACGATCGATTGGCCCTGCGGTCTGCGTTTGCGCCCGGTGCTCCCCTGCAACGCCACCACCTCCTCCAGATCGAATCGGACCGGCCCGGCCCCCGGCGACCGGTGCGGGTCGATGATCGGATCGTGGGGTTCCTTCTCGGTGGTGATGCGTGGGCCCTCGATCCTGATATAGCGATGACTTTGCACGAGCCCTGCTCGGTCACCGATGATCCGCTCCCGCCCAACGCATCTGGCTCGCTCGCACCGATCGCAGCCGCGGTCACGCCGAACACGACCCCACCGGTCATGGGTGTGTTCAGTGGCGAGGACGAACGAGCGGCGGAGACGGCCGTAGCTGCCGTCTGTGCCGGTGCCGATCGGTCGCGCCTGCAGGTTGACGGTCTGGACCTCACGGTCGATGGACTGGCTGGGTCTCTCAAGCCGGTCATTCGGGAGGCTCGATTGCACCACGCAATCGTTCACGTGACGTCAGCCGGCGATCCGAACGAGGATCCAGATCGGTTCCGGCAACTGCTCACCGTCCTCGATGGGGTGCCGGATGCGTGTTTTCTCACGAGTGCCACGTCGATCCCGGCGACTGTCGGGGCGTCGCTCGACCGGCACGTCATACGGACCCGTCACTTTCCCCGGCCGTCCATGGACGATCGGATCACGTACTGGTCAGCAGCACCGGACATCCCAGCCGACGTCTCGGCTGCCGATCTCGCGTCACGGTACCGGTTGACCAGCGGAGAAATCCTCGATGCGATCGAGACGGCCCGAATCCTGGGTGACGGTACGATCACGCACGACGGAATCGAAGCCGGCTGCCGCCTCCAGTCGCGTGGGGGGCTGGGTGAGCACGCACGCGAGATCGATCCCGGGTACGAGTGGTCTGACATCGTGCTCCCGCCCGCGGTGTGCCGGCAACTCCACGAACTCGCGGCCATGATGCAGCAACGCGGCCGCATTTTCGAGCAATGGGGATTCGAAGACCGGTTCACTCGTGGGACCGGGATCAACGCCCTGTTTACGGGAAAACCCGGAACAGGCAAGACCATGGCCGCGGAGGTGATCGCTGCCGACGTCGGGCTCCCACTGTATCGACTCGACCTCTCGAGCGTATTGAGCAAGTACATTGGGGAGACAGAGGAAAACCTCGGTCGGGTGTTCGACGCGCTCGAGCGAAGCGATGCCATCGTGTTCTTCGACGAGGCGGATGCGTTGTTCGGCAGTCGAACCGAGATCAGCGATTCCCGGGATCGGTACGCCAACGCCGAGGTCGATTACCTGCTCGAGCGCATGGAGGATCACGATGGGTGTGTCATCCTCGCAAGCAACCTCAAGGAGAACATCGACGAGGCATTCCGGCGCCGGATCACCGCACACATTGAATTTCCACGTCCCGACGAATCAGCCCGGCGGGAGATCTGGTCGGGCATCTTCCCCGCGGACACCCCAACGACAGACCTGGATCTCGCGTACCTTGCCGAGTTCGAGCTGACTGGTGGCGACATCAAAAACGTCGCGATCTATGCGGCCGGGCTGGCCGCCAATGCGGACGAACCCATCGGAATGAAGCAGTTGGTCCGTGCAATCGACCGACAGCTTCAGCAGGCAGGGGCGCTCTTCGATCGATCGATCTTCGGTGACTACCAGGAGCTCCTCGAATGAGGGGTTCCCCACGGGCCCACACCCGATCCGGAGACCCAGCATGAAACGACGGCAAGAACCCACGGACGCAACCGACTCCGCTGGCAGCCGGACGGTCGACCGGGCGAACGCTCAGACTACTCCCGTCGAGACCGTGCAAACGGATGTCGGTAACCGGACGCTGGGCCGACTCCTGACGAACGAGGACGTGAGCATTCGCGAGCTTCGACGGCGGTCCGAGGACCGATTCGAACGGGATGCCGACCGGAAGGCAGCGACGATGACAGAGACGGAGGGGACACCGACGGGGATCGTCGGGCTATTTGCCGCCAACTGGGGGCTCGACCCACATCGGGTACAGATCGGTCGAGATGTGACTGGAGTCGGGCGATCGCTCCACGCCGATGCGGTGACGGTCGGCTCGACAATCCTGTTTCGACC
>SKNY01000118.1 GCA_007123105.1 Salinarchaeum sp.
CAATTTATTCTGGTGTTTGCTGTCGTAGCTCCGCTTGAAACATTGTTCCGTACGTATTCTGGAGCGTTACAAGGTGCCGGTGAGACGACCAAACCGTTCATTGCGGAACTCACAGGAGTGTTTGGACTGTTTCTTGGAGTTACCTATGTAGGGGGTGTAGTGTTTGGTGGTGGCGTTGTGTTGGTTTACGTCGCAATCGTTGTGTACAATCTCTGGCGGCTCGGTCTCATATTCTACTGGTACAACCAAGACTTCTGGATTCAGAACGCGTTCGATCAACTGGACGTGCGTGGCAGTATCAATTCCGACTAATGTCAAACATTACGATGCTATTCAGAACTATATGATTGGGTTGTCTTCGTTGTTTGCTCCGGATAGCCGATATGCGGGCGAAGTGGACATGAAGGCGTTACCCGCGATTGCACTGGGATGGGGAACTATTTCAAGAGACGAGAATGATTTCCTCTTCGTATCCCGCACTTCGGGTAGATAGTGCGCTGTCCCTCGCGCGAGGGTTCCTTTTTAGATTACTATTTTGTTCGATCCCCTTGATCAAGTACCCGCTGGTACTTGGGTACAATCCCGCCAGAGATACAAGGTACAGGATTAGGGGGCCGTTCGGTCCAATTCTTCAATGATCGGGTCTGCAACTTCGCTTTTTCTGGGTCAACCGCCCAGAGTGGTTACTTTCATTCCGGGGTTATCTCCTCTTGTCCGTGAACATTATTACGATTAGCGCGATGATGGCTTTCACATTCGACGCAACAGTATCTACCAATTGGAGCCCGCTTTTATGATGTCTAACGTCCGATTCTATTCAACAAATGAGTTAATGCCCACGCGATACCAATCAAGACTGAACAATAAGCCAAACGAAAAAACCGTTGGTAGTCATTATGCGGTCTCAGACAGCATCCTAGTCACACTCCCTCGTCCGTAACACCTGATTTCCATGTTGCTAGTGTGGCAGCTCCACCTTCAAGTTCTTTCGTTCTCTATCGGTGTAGCCAATCTCCGGTGAAACTGCTGATTTATAATCCTCGGAAAATTGCGTACTAATACATTCATATGTATTTTTAAACACGGACTTTATACTTCTATATGAATTCAAGGCTCATTTAGGACAAAATTTTTAAAGTTCAGATGATGCTGTTCTTGTATGGGTAATACCATAACAGAACTGAAAGAGAACAATTACGTTCCAGAGATCGTTCCCGATTCGGACCTTGAATGGTTTACAACGAACGGCGCACCAAGAAAAATCGGATGGGGGGATACTCCCGCAGTTCTCGTCGTCGATATGACCCTCGCGTTTACCGAAGAACGGAAAGAAGTTGGTAATCCGTGTGTGGACGCAAACGCCACACTCCTGGAAAAGGCACGTGATGTTGGTGTTCCTGTATTTTATGTAACCCCGAGTAAAGCTGGGACGTATCCTGACGATTATCACGGTACAACAAAGACGTCGAGCGGCGAAAGCACTCGATCAGCACAAGAACAGGCTGAGTGGGACGAGAAAATCGACTCGATTGCGCCTGAGCTGGAACCTGAAGATGGCGAAGTCGTGCTCCCCAAACCTCGCGCGAGTTCATTCTTCGACATGCATACTGCGAATTTACTGCATTACTACGACATCGATACACTCATTGTCACTGGAATGACCACGAGTGGGTGTGTTAGGGGAACTGTCGTTGACGCACAGTCGAGTAATTTTCGAACAATAGTGCCACCGGAGTGTGTCGGTGATCGATCGATTATCTCCCACGAACTGTCGCTGTTCGATATGAGCATGAAATATGCGGACGTGACCCCGTTAGACGAGGTTCTTGAAAAACTTGACGAGTACGCCAAAACTGAACAACCTGTTCCGGCTGATGACTGAAGGAACTCGGGTATGACATCGAACAGAACGACCGTGTACTGCTAATCGAACGGTTTTCGGCAGCTGCGTCGAACCGTTAGTTTAAGTTCAGTATTGTTCTCCGAGTAGCAAGCTGCTGTGAGGAGACAGGTGCCAATGCCATGATGCTGCGTAGTGGTGGATTTCACGGTTCGATTGCTTCAGACGTCCGCTCCCTGTGCGCCACCATGCAGTTACCCATGAAAGACTTGAACAGAATCCAGAGGTTTTGTTGGCGGTTCCCTACTCGGAACTGATTGCTGTACTTCCCTTATGTGGCGCATTCACCGTGCGTGATGTGGACAACATCGCCAAACGCTATCTTGAAACGATCGCCGGGAATGCTCTTATTGCCTCAAGATTCAGTAAGCGGTCGGAAATATGGGTACTCTTATAAATGCAAATTCATGCATATGTTATCAATGTTTATTGACATTTGAATTCTCTCAGCTGATGCCGCATTTGGAAACGAATACGAAATTATTGGACGCTGCTTGTGCAGCTGATTTCCCGGTATTGTATACGACACCAGTTAGCTCCCGCACGTATCTGATTGATTATCAAGGAACAACCATATGGGCTTGCAGTATTAATTCGAATGCAGAAATGGAGCAATGGGACATAGCTAATGTCCTCACGAATGAGCTAACATCAATTGATGATGATGCCATTATCCAAGTCCCACGTGCAAGTGGCCTCTTTGACCCTTATACATTAAATCTATTTCACTTTTAATTTATTGACACGACTCTCCTGAATGGCACGGTTACGTGCGGATATCGGTGAGTGTCTGTTGTAGATGGTCTTTCTAGTCATGCCAACGCTACCTCTCGCATGGATGTCCGGCGGATTGATCATTTCTCATGAATCCCCATGTTGATATGGCCATGAACTAACAGATGTGCTTCCGTTAGCATTTGCTCTTGGGACCATCGGGATGGTGGATATCCATTCAGCAGTGACATCCACTGCAGACAATTAATTCAAGATCAATTTCTTCCTTTATTTGATTTTTAATTGTCTATTCATTATATTAGGTTCTAATTCCAAATTAAAAGACCAGTCCGAATTGGTGGTGTAGGTATTTGTTATTATTCTCCCTAAATCACTTAGGGACAGGATGAAGTAGGGTGAAAAATCTCTATTTGTATAATGAATTCAAGAAAAGTACAACAGTTGGGTAAATCAACATTAGCACTGACATTACCTGCATTGTGGGCAAGGGAAAACGACGTTGAGAAAGGTGATTCCCTCTCAATTCACTCTCGGGGGCCAGGGACATTGACCCTCATTGCTGATTCAGCAAATCCGGCAGAGCGGAAGGTAACTATCCATGCACAGGAGTTGGATAAACAAGCCCTCGAACGCGCGATCATCGGTCAATATGTGCTCGGAAGACAGATCATCACGATCCACAGTGAATCCTGTCTAACCGATGATCATATTTCAGCAATTTATGCTGCGGAGCGACAGCTTATGGGCCTTGGTGTCATTGAGGAAACTCCAACCGAGATCTCTATTCGGTGTTCGGTCGATTCAGGTGATTTCACCATTAACAACCTCATCGAACGGTTAGAAAATACCGGGTCAACGATGCGCAATGAAGCTATCAAAGCTCTCTTGCGCGGAAATCCCGATTTGGCCCAACGGGCAATAAGACGTGAGCGGCAAGCGAATAAAATTTTTGTTCTCTTATTGCGACTAATCTTCACTTCCCATCAGAACCCGGTGCAAGTCAAGGCGCTCGGGATTGAAAAAGAGCTTGAACTTATTGGGTATCGGTCCATCGCAAAAAATCTCGAACTTGCCGCGGATAATGCAGAAGATATTGCGACCCTCGTACTCTCGGTCTCTGGTGACATTCGACCACTCGACCAATCGGTTTCACGGGATCTGCTTGAATTCAGTTCACTAGTCGATGGATTGAGTTCGCTTGCAATCGATGCGATAGTAGCGCGTGATTACGATCTCTATCTAGAGTGTCGCACCCAGTTCCATGCCATCAATAACGCTGAAGACTCGCTCTTGTCGGAACTTCCTGAGCTGGATCCTGAAGAACTTATGCGCATTCGCCAAGCGATAATCAGTCTTCATCAAACGGCTGAAGCAGCCATACGAAACGCCGAGATTGCAGCAAACCTTATTCTCAACCAGGATTCAAAATACATAACAATACATTGACCTCGGCCAAGTTCAACACATCTACAGCACTCCCGGTACTCGCGATAACATGACTGTAGCGTCCTCACGCCGCGCATCAATTGGTCTGCGCTGAGCCGAGATAGCTCGTTCGATGAACACAGGAAACGATTGGTGTTCTCTTTGACATTCCCCTTCGTGATCTCCTCAACCCAGCTCAATTTTTAGATCCGTGTCACGGTCGGGGCCGTCCGCCCGACTATCTGCTTCAGAATGACTGATCTTCCTCGTCGTGTTCGATACGTGGATCGCCGTGTTCGTCGCTACGATCGTCATAATATTTGCGGCCGATGTACTCGTCTGGGAGCATCGAGTGGATCATCTGGTCGAGCTCGTCAGCGGATTCGTACTCATCGTCGTCGACCTCCGCCAGTAGATCGGCAATCCGTTCGGAACGGTCGATATCGGGCGCCTCAAGCTTGATATCCCCAACCTGATCGATCACTTCCTCTACCGTTATCGGATAGGACAGCTCTTCGGCGAGATAATCACGGACGTCGTGGGGTTCGAGATGCGTCGTCATTGGCTTGGTTCAGTCTCCCTGGAGTCATACTGGGGCGGACGATCGACGGCTAGTCCTTTCGGTGGGCGCTGTTGGCTTGCTGTAAGCCGAAGCGGTACGAGCGCTCGGGGCGGCTGCTGTCTCGATTGTTGGTTCTGATTGCCGTTCATGGCGAAATAATGGCCGTACGTAATTTTGGGGCGGGATTGACTTAGTAAAGAGAGACTTAGGAAGGTAGCACCATTCTAACATCATCCAGTTCAGTGGAACCGTTCGGGATAACTCCTCGCCCATGCGGACGAGAGCCTATCATGCATCAAACGCCACTGTCGTTATGATCTCACAGCACTGCCAGTCAATCCGTATATCAACTGACAATCAGTTTGCCGCCACATTCACCACACCGGTACGCATCGACGCGATCGACGAGCTTCGATCGGCGGTATCGGTAATACTCGGTCGGGCAATCTACACAGCGGACCGTGTACTTCGGCGGGGCAAACCGTGTACAGTGACGAGGCGCGTCGAGTTGCTCGGCAAGCGAACGGAATGCAGGACCGTGGGAGCCGTCATCCGCCTCGCATAACAGATGTACGTGGACGAGTTCGTGGCGCACGGTGCCGGCCATTGCCGCCCAGCCCTCTCGTTGGAAGTACTCCCAGGTCAGTCGGACGCGAACCGGGCACCCGTCCGTAGAGATAACCGCTCCCGCACGCCGCTTCGCGCGCCGGCTGATCTCCCAGTCCAATTCGTGGACGGGCACCGTGAGGTCGAACAGGTCTGCGACGGCCCGCGCATATAGCTTGACGGCGGCGATGAACTCGGTGGGTGAACAACCCGGATGAACCTGATATCGTTTCTCGAGCTCGGCCAACCGATCGGCGTGCGCCGCCATTGCTGCCGTCGTACGAAAACCCTCCCCTTGATTGCATCGGGTCGGCACTTCCACTTTCAGGCCGTACCCGCGGCACTCACTCACGTACCCGCAGCTAATCATTCTGCGTATGGCCACAACCACCGACGTCGTTTCCGAACTTCGGGACCTTCCGGCGGGCGATCGTATCGTCGAACGACTCGGCAGCCACTGCGTAGTCGGCGTGCTCGCCGACGGTCGACTCGTCGAGTGGTCCCCGACGATGTGGGAGTGTTATGCCATTGATATTCCGACCCACCATGCAGACAGTGGATGGCGCTCCCGATCGATCGGCCGGTTCGCAACGATCGCCGCACTCGAACGCTGGATCCGTACCCAGCGATGGACCTGGGTTCACCCCCGATTTCGATGGGTAATCGGGCAATGAGCGGGCCACCACGGTGTCCCTCATGTGGTGCGCCGCGGATCAGACATGAAGGGGGCTGCCCCCTCTGTCCGGCGTGTGGGTGGTCCCGGTGTGGCTGAGTCATTCGGCCACGGCGAATCGCAGTGCGGGGTGGAACTGGTAGTCGTGTAACTCAAAATCCGCCGCAGTCAGCTCGTCCAGCGACTTATCGGTAATCGTGACTGTCGGCCGGTCATAGGGTTCCCTGGCGAGCTGTTCGAGCAATCCAGGGACGTGATCGGTGTTCGGCTCAGGCTCGTCGGGTGCGGCATCTTCAATCCAAGCGCCGACGCCCCGACGATCGGCGGCCGTCGTCGCGTCCCGGAGGCGCTCTTGCAGGACGTTTACGTGATCGGCGTACCATGCACCGCGGTCGCCGATTCCACAGTAGACGTGCGCATCGACGATCGTGTGTCCAAACCGACCGACCTTATAGTCGGTCTCGCGGGCAATGAGTTCCAACAGGAGTGCATACGAGGCAATGTTAAACGGGACGCCCAGGGCAATGTCCCCGCTCCGCTGGGTCAGGTGAAGATTAAGTGACCCATTCTCGACGTTGAACACGAAGCTGTAGTGACAGGGAGGGAGCTTACTCACGGCGGCGTTGGCGGGGTGCCATGCCGAAACGACGAGGCGCCGGGAGTCTGGTGGTCGGTAGGGATGTTCGCCGTTGAGCGTATCGATCACATAAGCGATCTGATCGAAGACCCTGGTCTCTCCCTCCGTGGTGATCCACCGGTCCATCGCAGACCGGATCTCCGCAACGGAGACGTCGTAATAGGTCGCGGCGTCTTCGAGCCACGACGCCTCCGCGTCCGGCCACCATTCGCCGGGCAACCATGCCTCCTGATCCGGCAGCGGAAATCGTCGCCAGAACCTGCCGTATGCCGTTGGGAGGTGGCCCTCCTCGTCGGCCCACTCGTCCCAGATCCCGGTTTCCTCCCGGAGCGTGCGGATATGTTCTTCACCCGAAAGGTACCAGAGGAGCTCGTGGACGATCGATCTCCACCGACCGCCGTCCATCCGTTTTGTCGTCAGCAACGGGAACCCATCGCCGAGATCGAGCTCGTAGGCGTACATGAACGACGAGATCGTGTCGACCCCCGTTCGCGTCCGCTTGTAGGACCCCTCCTCCAACACGGTGGCGACCAGCTGCTGATAGGCGTCCATCGGTCGACTGAATGCTGACGGGCCGTGCTAAAAACACCCGCTATCTTTAGACAGCGAGAGAATCCCGCCGTTCACGGCGGGCGTGAAACGCGTCACTTGACTACACAACCCACAGTCTACAGCAACCCGAATACCAAACGGAAGACATTAGTGCCAAAATAACGTACAAAGTATTGTGAGAACTGAAATCGATGTGGAGCGGGGAAGTGACCTCCATGAGCGGGTGAAAGACTACGCCCGTGACAAGGGTATCCGACATCCCCGTGCCTACGCTGAACTAATCAGGAAAGGGTTAGACGCCAGTGACGACGATAACTAAGACGCTTCAAGCGACGTTTGCCCCACCCACCACGCACAAACAGTCGAAACTGAACGACCTGCTCGAAACGTACCGTGACGGTCTGCAAGAGGCGTTCGACGCCGGGGCGAGTACCATGTCTGCGGTGAGCGACATCGTGACGCACTACGACCTGCCGTATCAGGCCAAAGCCGCGCTTTGCAACTACGTTCCGAAACTCCACAAGACGTACAACGCCAAGGAGTTGGACGACGAACATCCGATACGACTTACGAATCAGGCTGCGAAATTCGACCACTCCGACGAACGTGCGTACGAGTTCACGTGATGGGTTCCGCGTCCCGGTCGGGGAACGAACTTCTGGATACCGCTCCGCATCAACCCCGATCAAGAAGACCTCTGGCACGACCTTGTATCGGAGGATGCGAATGCGGGTGAGATACGGCTTCAACAGCACCGGAAGAACTGGATACTGCACGTCACCGTCGAGTACCCGGTCGAAGAACCAGCGACGGACGGTGACGCCACACACATTGGCTTAGACATCGGAGAAACCTCTCTCATCACGGGCTGTGCCCTCA
>SKNY01000004.1 GCA_007123105.1 Salinarchaeum sp.
ATTCTCGATGCAATTTCTGGGAAGTGGTAATTAAATGTTTTTACGAACGTCCGAGCTGGACGTTCGTGTAGCATTATCAATACCCCCATCTGCAAACTGGAGGACATGGAGGCCCTCAAACGGCTACCATCGACGGAATACGCTGGCAGAGACGAATCATTCGCGATACACAGCGGAAAGGCATGCACGCTCGATCGCGACTCGTGTGAAGTAGTCGGGGCACTTGCCTCGAAGGCCGTTCATCTCGTTACAACCCACGGTCTCACCCCCTTCACGGCCGTTGATATCGTCGTGAGTCAGACCGGATATCCGGACTTCCAGGAGGTACTCGGGGCGGTGCGGTCCGAGTTAACCGCTAAGGAGGCAACCGAATGATAGCTGGTGCACCTGAATACGGAGATCTCGATCGCGACCAGTTAACCCGGATTATTCGGCACTCCGAAAACTCGTGCGCCCGCGCGTACGCATGGATTCTCCTGCACGAGCTCATGGAGAAACCGGATGTGCACGAACTCGAGATGGAACTCCGCTCACTCCGAGAGTTCCAACATGGACAGCAATACGAGGAGGCGCGTGATTCGACCGTCAGCAGGTCGAGCAGGCGTTTTCATGCGGGCAATGCTCACGCTGCCCCAGCTCAACAACGGTCACCAATCAGCCGTCGCAGTTCCACCAATAAATGACGCTACGGACGAATTACCGATCAGACGCTGAGGAAGCAGTTGGGAACGTTACCGGACGCGAGAAAACACCGATGGTGCGTTTCCTCGAAACGGAGACTGTACGTTCGATCTTGTCGCGATCCGAAAAGCACCGCCATCACACGAGATGGAGAAATCGGCGCCAAAATCGACCTCTACGTCGAGGACCCGTTGGGCTGGAAATGTGCACCTGGACGCCTCGATTACTCATTCATCGGGGGCAGTCCCATTCCCGCGTTACGATGACTGGCCAAGGGAAGCCCCCAGCAACGAACCGCTGGTCTCAAAGCCTCCAATGGTCTCATGAGGCGGACCACGTATCGATGGTAGACCGCACTACAGCTTCTGGATGATCAGAGATGGGGACAGCAGAAACAACAGCAAACGAATTGATGGAAGAGTTCGGCGACTGTATCGAAGAGTGCGAACAGGCTGACGATCCGATCTTGCGGGAGTTCGCCCGCGTCATTCGGGACGCCGCAATGGATTATTCCTAATGAGGTTAGTCGAGCTCAATGCGGTCGGCAATCTGTTCGAGGGCTTCGGTTTGCAACGACGGATCGTCACGGATCCGACGTCGCATGTCGGCATATTTGCCCGCTTTTTCGCCCGACGATTCCGCGATCATCTCGATCAACGCATCATCGAGCGCCCGTGCCATGTCGTCCATGCGGGTGTCGTCCCACGGCGTATCTCCGGGGGATTCCCCACATTCAGGACACTCATCCAACCCCGGTATCAGCACTCGATGGCACCGCCGACACGTCGTGTCCCACGGCGGCGGTCCGTCGGAGTCACCGACAGGTGCACCGTCTGCCCCGAGCGCCGCGTGCCCGCGTTGGTTTCGCTCGCCCGGGGAGATATGAGAATACGTCGTTTGCATGACGTTCGATCCCTTTTCGTGGCCGATGAAGAACTTGATGTCGTCATCGGTGATGTCGGGATGTCGCCGACACTGGGTGACGAAGTTGTGCCGAAGCATGTGGGGATGACACGGTTTGTGGACACTCGCGACGTCGGTTCGCTCGTGCGTTTTCGCTTTCAACTTCCGCATCACCTGTTCGATCGTCTCGGACGTGAGGGGGCTAGTCGGGTCTTTTCGGGTCCAGGACGGCTTGTGCGTAACGAAGTAATGGTCGGGGTCGTTCGTCGGATGCCGGTCCAACCACTCCCGAACGGCACGATAGGCCTGAAACAATGGTCGTGGTTCCTTGGGCTCGGAGATGTTTTTCAACCCTGCTGCCGCCGCGTTGAAATAGAATTCGTGGTTGTCGAGGTCGATGTCTTTGACGCGGAGCGTCCTGATTGCCGTATTGCGAAGCCCGCAGTACAGGGCCAGATCAACGATCACGCGATCCCGGGGGTGATCAGCGACGGCGCGGAGTGCAGCTCGTTCTTCGGGCTCAAGCATATCTCTTGGCCCCCATCCATCACCGTTTTTGATCTCGTGTTTGATAATGTCTCGAGGGTCGATTCCGAGATCCGTGTGGAACCGGTAGAACTTCGAGAGCGCATACTCGACTGCCCGCAGCTGATAGCGGCCGGGACCGTCGGCGTCTTTGAGTTGCTCTGTCGTCCATCGGTTGATCGTTTGGGCATCGCAATCAATGAGCGAGAACGCTTTCCCGGCTACAAGCAGGCGTTCGATCCATGCTGCCAACGTCGTATCTGTGACGAATTTACTCGTTCGACCATCATCGTAGATATTTCGAGGGAGCTGTTCGGTCGCATCCTCCTCGTCAAACGCCGAGCACAACGTTCGGATGCGATCGGCGTCCGCAGGAGCGATGTGGCCGTCAGCGACCGCAGATTGCAGCGATTCCTTCGCCGTTTGGTATCGAGCTGCGCCCGTCTTCGGCATGAAAGTCCCATTGGAAAGACCATACCAAATAACTACTTATTCCAGATTCCAATTCGACTAACGAGACGTTATTCCAGTTCATACTTCCAACGACGACGGCCTCCTCATCGACGACCATTCCTTTCGTGTGGATCTTCTCGAACCGATCTGTGGGTTCGACTAGCCGAACCTCTACCGGGAGATCGTCCGTTGAAGCCCGTTCCTCAATTGCCGCGGCAACGGCCCGGTTCTCCTCGGCGACATACCATGACGCGTCGAGTTGAATCCGGACGGACACGCCTCGCTCGGCGGCCGAAACGAGTGCGTCTAGCAGCGGAAAGTCAGGGTCGGCGATGCGCACCTGCTGGACGTCGATCGACTCGTCGGCACCCGCGATGAGCTCTCGGAATCGGGGTTCTGCGGCGTCGGGTGCCACGACCAACTCGGCCGACTCGACCACAACGGGGACCGACTGATGGTGAGCGGTGAACGTCCGGTTCGGCGCTCCACCTGCTACGCCGTCTGCGTCAAGTCGCGCCCGCTCCCAGGCCACGCTATCCCGCCAGGTCGCGTCGGCGTGAAACACGGCCGCCAGCTCGTCGCTGAACGACCGGTCAGCCACAACGACCCCCCAACCACGACTCGATGCACCGCCGGTCCCGGCGCGCTTCCAGTTCTCGCTCATGACGATCGCCCGGTCGTCAGCGACTGCGTACTTCGGATGATGAAATCGGAACCGGTCTCGGCTGCCCGCGAGCACCCGAACAGAAACGTCCGCCTCAATGAGCCGATCGAGTGCCTCGATCTCGGTCGTCGTTTGTCCGCCAACCGGTTGCCCGTCGACGAGTACCCGGACGTCGACGCCGGCGTCGGCCCGCTCGACCAGCAGCGCTACGACTGCTGGATCGGTAAGTTCGTAACCGGCAACCAAGAGCCGCTCATCAGCCGATGCGAGGAACGCGTCCGGCGTGGCCGCCCCATCTGGGAAGACGAACGCCTCGACCGTTCCGACGTCAGCCGCAGTCGGTTCGAGGTCCGTTTGACCGGGCGTCCGGGGGACCATCCCGTCGCCGTTTCGGTGCCATCGCACGCCATCAGGGGTAGCGCCATAGGAAACGGCATCGAGTCGCGTTCCCGATCCATCGCGCACCACGAGCCGATCGCCGTCCGCTGCCGGTCTGAACTGCCCATCCAGGCCGAGGACCGGCTCGTCCACTAACAACTCGGTGAGGCTCGGTCGGGCACTCACTGCCACCCGGCCGTCAATGGTAACGTTCGGTAGCGTTGCAACATGGTGGTCGTCTTCGACCGTCCAACCGGAGACGTTCGTCTCCGAAGGGACATCGAGGACCAGGAACTCGCCTTCGTTGTCCGCCGGCACCGGGTTCGGCGCGACCTCCGCGATCGTGACGTCCACCGCTGTGACCACGCCCGCGCTACTCCCGAGTGCGAGCAGTACGATCGTCGCCACCAACCTCAGTCGCACACCCCCCGCTGGCCCCGGCTTAGCGGAAAAGGTCTCGCTAGTCCGCAGAGGACGGGGCGACCTTCATTACCTCGGCCTCGACGAGATATTCGCCGTCCCGGCGATACGCATCCAGCACGTCGTATGCGTCGTTCGTCCCGATCTCGACCAGTGCCCAGGCGGCACTCCCTCGAACCTCCGGCGCCTCGTCTTCTGCCAGCACCGTCTCGAGCGGCGCAACGGCCCGGGGATCACCGATCATCCCCAGTGCGCGGGCTGCGGCACTCCGGACGGTCGGCTCCTCGGCGACGAGCTGCTGGGCCACGTCCTCGGTCGCCTCAGTGCTGCCGATTTCGCCGATCGCCCGGAGCGAGACCTGCTGAAGTTGTGGGTCGCTCGGCGTATCTACGTAATCGAGGAGCATGTCGACGGGTTCGGCGTCCCCGATTGCGCCGAGGACGCCGATTGCCCCGTGGTCCCGGCGGCGGGCCAGCGCCAGCATGTCGTCGAGGGCCCGTTCGTCGCCCAACCGCCGGAGGGCGTCAACGCAGTGTTCCTCCATAAAATTTGAGTCGAGCAGGTCAAACGCGAGCAGGATCATCTCCACGTTGCGCTCCTCCTCGTGGGCTTTGATTGCACTCCACTCCGGCGGGAAGTCCTTGTAGTGGCCAAGCACGTCAAAGAATCCGCGGCGGTTGAGCTGTTCGCGCACCGGTAAATCCCCGAACGCGGTGGCGTCGTCGACGCCGGTCTCGAGTGCGTCGGTCGCCTCCAGGAGGGCAGCGATCACGTCGGCGTCATCATCGGGATCGAGCGCCGCCGCCTCGACGGCGGCTTCGGTCGCCTGGAGGACGGCCACGTAGCTCTCGACGTCCATCGGTTCCTCGATCTCGATCGATTCTCCCAATGCATCCTCGACGGCCGCATGGACATCCGTGATGACCGGGCGGAGCTCCTCGACGCCTTCGCTTGCCCATTCAGTCCGCTCGACCGTGCCGGCCACACTGCCGATCGTCTGGGTCACGTCCTCTGCGTACGGCCCGCGTTTGTCGTCCGCATCCGCCTGGAGCTCGTCGATACGCTCTTCGAGTTCTTCGGCCGGATCCGGTGGTTCGTCGTCCTCTTCGTCTTCGGGGGGTTCTGGTTCGGGAAAGGTGGCCGCCTCGACCGCCTCGGCGATTTCCGCGAGGTCGGCATCGATGTCGTCGAGATCGTCCTCGGTCGCAGCGGTCTCGATCGCCTCCGCCACGCCGTCCAGCCGGTCGTGGAACTCCGCTGGGTCGTCCGGCGCGTCGGCATCGCTCATATCCGGTTACTCCTCGGGATCACCCTTTGAGCGTTTTCCTTTCGGCGGGGCCCGGAGCCGTCGTTCGGTCTCACCCCAGTAAAAACGTGGACCCAACAGCAGATAGGCGATGGCCAGCGTCAACAGCGCGTATGGGAACACCCGACCATAGGCCATCGGCATGGCCACCGCGAGTACGTGAATGACGCCCATGATCATTGCATCCCGCGCGAGCAGGTCGGGATAGATGACCGGTGAGACCATCGCACCCGCCAGGATCGCCATCCCACCGAGGAGTAGCTCGGGCGTCCAGTGGACAGTGAGTAATGACACTGCGACGATCGTGGCCGCCAGCGTCGTGGGTGCACCGACAGTTCGACTAGCAGCGGTATCGTAGGCCGAATAGGCCCCGAGCCGAAGGACGGCAAGCGCGACGAACAATGCCGGTACTGCTACGACCAGCATCGCCTCGAGGCCGTCATGCCAGCCGAAGGCAGCCTCCTGGCTGGCACCGTACACGATGATGGCCGGCGCGATGGCAAACGATGGAACGTCCGCGAGCGAATCGAGATACGGACCCATGGCCGATCCGCCGAATGCCCGTGCCAGGACGCCGTCGATACCGTCGGCGACGGCAGCCAATAGTACCAGCCGCGCAGCAAGTTCCGGGTCCGTCGGCGCGACGGCCACCGCCAGAAAGCCGATCACGACGTTTACCAGCGTCATGACGTCGGCCGGCGTTAGCTCGCCCACAAACCGGGACCGCATACCCAGAGACTGCCGAGCGGGCATTTACCGGTTTTGATCCAGCCGATGGCAAATCCACGGAGCTAAATCCGGGTGATCCCGATGAATACCAATGCGACGACGGGCGTTATTGGCTACTCTCGGCACGGTCGGGACAGCGGGTATGACCGGCTGTCTCATGGCGATCTCTGACGCCGGCGAGCCGTACGACATCGGGATGAGTGCTAACGCCTTTGAGCCATACCGCCTCGAGGTCTCGCCGGGGACGGAGGTCGTCTGGTCAAATGACGGTTCCCGGGCCCACACCGTGACCGCCTACGAAGGAGCGCTCCCCGACGGAGCGACCTTCTTCGCCACCGGTGACTACGAGACCGAAACGGAAGCTCGGGAGGCGTGGCATGACCACCGCGGGGGTAACATCTACGCGGGTGAACGGTATTCCCACGTCTTCGAGGAGCCCGGCCGCTATCCGTACTTTTGTGTACCACACGAACCGGGCGGGATGCTCGGTGAAATTCTCGTCCGTAACTAGGCCGCTTCCTCGAGGTCAACGTCCGCTTCATCAACGTCGACGCTCGTCTCCGCTTCTTCGGCGAGCTCCTCGGGTCGCGCGAGCAGCTCTGCCTTCTGGATCTCGATCCGTCGCAGCGGATAAATCGTCTTGGTTTCGGCGTAGATCGCACTCGACAACCGACCGTCGACAATACTGTCCATTAGGGCCTCGAAGGTACGATCGGCGGCTGCTTCCTGGACCATCTCGACCATTGCTTGGCGGATGGCGACCTCTTGACTGTGATTTGCACGCTTCGTCGTGAGCGCGACGGGCTGGATCTTCACCCGGTGGTCGTCGGTGGTAACGACCGGGATATTCGCGTCGATCTTCGAGGCACCCCGCCGAACGAGACTTCGCATGTAATCGCGGGTGAGCTCGTGTTTAATGAGCTCAGTGTAGGCGGCGTCGCTACCGACGTCGGTGATTTTGAAGGTCAGCTTCGTGGTGTTCTCGCTGGCGTTGTCCGTAATCTCGCCGAGCGTCGTTTCGAGCGTGCGATCGAGAATCGTCGACGGATCGTTCGCCGGCGTTTTCCCAATCGGCACGCGGTCGAACTGCTCGGGTGCGTGGACGGTATACCATCGTTTCTCCTGGGATCGTCGTGAAACGGATCGTTCGCTCATGTCTGGGTTTCGTGATTATAAGTCGTCATGGTGGTCTGGGTGCGGTCAGCGACGCGGAGGTTGACGAGGTAATCGTCGACCGTCGCCCGAAGGCCGCCGGACGTCGGTCGTTCGACAACCGTGATCATCTCATCGTCCGCGACGGTGGTCTGCATCGATTCGGTGTGGTCCGGGTCGAGTGCCGCGGCCAGCATCGCCGGATCGTCGTGGCGAGTTCGAATTGTCGCTCGCATCACCGGTCGCCCCCTGAGAGGTATTCCACCGGTGATTCGTCGGCAGGCCAGTTTGCGATCGTCACGCGACCGTCCCCGTGATCGGTTACGCGACGATCGGGGCCAGCGAGCATTCCACCGACATCGGTATCCCCCGGATCTGGGCTCGCGACCGAGATCCGAGTTCCGTTGCGGACGATAATCGGTTTGTCGGGCGCCGTGACCGTTCGGATCAACCGAGCGGTGGCGCCGACAGGGGCGAGGTCGCCATCCAGTTCGATTTCACCGGTCGTCGTAGCTGCGTGCTCGACGGCGGCATGGACGGCTGCGCTGTGGGTATGCCACCGCTTGAGGGCCCGATCGGCGATGGCGTCGTGTCCGCAGGCGAGCGCAATTGCCAGACCGGGATCAACGTCGACCAGTACGTCGAGGACGTCCGCGGTCCCCGCGGTGGTCGCGAACGGCCCGTCTGGCGTCGGTCGAGCACGCAGAAAGGTCTCAATCGCGTCCGCCAGTGGTGGGCTAGTCGTCCCGGCGCACAACGTGTCGATCGTGACCGCCGTGGCCACGTCTCGGCCGGTACCGCGTGCGAGCAGCCGCCCGGCGGACTCCGGATCGGACGAGAAGGGGCCGTGAACCAGCGTTGCATCGGCCAACCCCGTCGGATCGTCTGGCGTGGGGACGCCGATCACACTGGGTGTCTCATCTGCCGGCTGCGGTGCCGAAAACGTCTTGCCGACCGACGACCACCCGGCAACGCCGTGATCGCCGAGGGCGTCGAGAATTGCGACGGCCTCAGTGGTTGCCGATCCGGGGGATAGCACGACATCGGCGCTCGGACTGTTACATCCAACCGCCACGTGGGTCGTGCCACCCGGGACCGCGTCGGTTCGCCGAGTAACCTGGAACGGGACATCCCGACGGACAAGGCTCGCAAGAAGCAGTCGAGTCGCGGCGAGTGCATCGACGGAGAGTGTCGGGACGAGTTGGACGAATGACGCAGTCACCAGCCGCTCAGTCACGGCGTTTGCGTCGGCGTTCGTTCGGTCCCCGGTCTCCCCGTCCAGCACGGCCATTCCGATTAGCGCTCCAGTAGCTGCTGGGCCTCGTTGATCGAGTACCGGAAGTCCGCCGGCACCGCGTCACCGCGGTGATAATTCGCGAGGCGCCGAACCTTTGATTCGGTGTTCTGGAGTGCGCGTTTGTTCTGGGAGTCGTTTGGATGTTCTTCGAGATGCTCGTGGAGGCGGATCGCTCGCTCAAGCAGCGCCCGCAGGTCCTCGGGGAGGCCCGGCGCTGCATCGTTGTCGTCGAGAATCTCGGTCATCTTCTTCCCCGTGGCGAGGGTCACGTCAGGGACCGGGACGCCGCGGACACCTTCGTCGCGCAGCTTCAACCCGATCACGCTCGGCTCGTGACCGTCCTCGGCCAGCTCGACGACCCGCGCTTCGATCGCCTCGGGGTCGACGTCGCTCCATTCGGGCGGTTCGGTTGCCGCGGGCCGGTCAGAACCGGACGATCCGCGGCGGCGTGTATGCATTCGTGCCATAGGTAGCGGCGGAACTGCACAGACCGCAGGAGAACCGATATGACACCGGTTGCACTCCCGCAATCCCAAGTTACCATGGTGAGTAACGGGTCAGATTTGCGGTCGTGTCGTTCCGTATCGGGTGTTCGACCGGGAGAACGGTAAAGCGTTTCTGCTTCGGACGACGGTAATCGAGAGGTTTATTCCCGCAGCGTTGGAACCCTAGCTCGTCGGGCTCGTAGATCAGCGGTAGATCACTCCCTTGGCATGGGAGAGGCCCCGGGTTCAAATCCCGGCGAGTCCACTCGGTTTTCACCGTCGTGGGCAGGGTATCTAATCGATAGGTAGAGAGACTGCTCTCGCGGTTAGCGGCACTTGTGGGGCATCCGACCACTCCCCTCATGAAAGAGTTCGTTTTCAGTACAAACACGGGTCGATGCCGTCTGGCGGTCGATTCGATAGCCGGTGTGGTGTCTCGTGAACGTTCTCGACGGGTACGGATCAGCCCCGATTTGTGAGTACAGCGGCCCCGATTGCACAATCCACCCCACAGCTTCCCCCTCCAGCACGCGACTAAAATGGTGTTATTATCGGCGCAACACAAACCGTCGACCACCACGCCGCAAACCGGATCTATTCCAGTACCCGCCACATCGGGAAAACATGCGATGCCGACGAACAGTCAGGGATGGGCTGTGGTTATGTGGTCCTCATTGTGTCTGACGGTAACTTCGCTGGGAGGGTCGCCGTCGATGGAGAACTCGAGTTTGTACGTGATGCCGACGATGATCTCGAGGCAGCCCTCGTCCGAGTCGGAGTCGTCGAAGCTTTCAATTTCGGCAATGATTGTTCCGTCCTCGACCGTGATGTCGTGGACTCGGGCGGTGTAACACGAGTTGTTTCCGGAGATCGTCCCTTCGACGACGACGCGGTCGTCTTCAAACTCCACTGTGGCCCTTAAGTCATACTCGGATCCAGCGACATCCAGGACCTCGAACCGAGTATCACGGACAACAGTCCCACCCGTTGCTTCCCCGTCGATGTTGCCCCGACCATCTGGAGCATCCTCCTCGTCATCATTGTCGCTCATGGCTGCATCATCCTCGGTGGAGTCGGGCTCATCCGAGAGGTGCTCGATACACCCCGTGATGGTGATGGCGCCGAGGCCGGAACCCATTAGCCGCGCGCATTCCCGACGCCTCATTCCGATGGGTTGGTCTGGCTAGGGGAAAGTCGTGTCGCGCTGATCCCTTTAACCCAGAATACCGGAGCGAACATAGCGTCTGTGGGTTACCGAGGGTCATCCACCACTGACGATTCGAATGCCGTCAGAGCCAGCCACTGGCATCCCGTCGACCGTTTCTCCGACCAGTGTCCCTTCTGTATCACTTGCCTGGAACCCCGTCTCTTCGACGCGAAAGTGACAATGCCAGTCCTCGAGACCGCTGTCGTTCACGTCGTCGACGTGCCCCCCATCGTGGATCGGGCGGGCACCGTCACCAGCCTCAACCGTTTCCGGGGCGCCAAACCGCACCGTCTCCGGGTCGATCAAGCCAGGGGAATCGAAATCGCCGGTGTGCAGGATCGCAACCGGTAGTATTGACTCACTCCGAAGGTTGACTGGGCGATTGTTGTTCTCGCCCGGTTTTATCGCGATCTCGACGGCGAGCGTGGTCGGGATGCCAAGCGCAGCCGGGATATCGAGCAGACCAGAACCCTGCTGCTCGCTCGTCAATCCGATGTCCTCGGCGGCGTCCTGCAGAACCTGTTTGACGTCGCCCGGGGATTCACCCGCTGCCAGCAACAGCGCAGCGGCGCCCGCGACGTGCGGAGCCGCCATTGAGGTCCCTCGCATCCGGACCGTCCCTGCGTCGACCCGCGTCGATAACACATCGCGACCAGGTTGAGGCGGTCTCGATCCGCCTGGAGCGGTGATGTCAACTTCAGGTCCCACTGAGGAGAAGGTTGACAATTCGTCATCCTCGCTGATCGAGCTTACCGCGATGTCCTGGTCGTACCCGCCGGGAAACGTCACTGGCCCACCGTTGCGATTCCCCGCAGAAGCGACGAGGATTACGTCGTGGTCGGTAGCATACTGCATCGCATCCTCGACCGTTTGACTGGCGTTCTGCTGGCCGAGGCTCATGTTCGCGACATCGATCCCGTTGTCCGCCACCCATTCCAGCCCGTCCGCGACATCTGATTCGAACCCCTGGCCGTCTCCCCAGATGACCTTCACGGCGTGGAGTGTTACTGCAGGAGCCACACCGATGACGTCGATATCGTTGTCGGTCGCCCCGACGATGCCGGCGACGTGGGTGCCGTGTCCGGGCGAGAGTGAATCGTTGTCGTGCCAATCTTCGGGACAATCACCCGAACCGATATCCGGGGTGCAGGGCGCCGGGGCATGATGGAGCGTAGGGTGGAGATTGCCGACGAGATCCTCGTGCCGAGAGTCGATCCCGGAATCCAGGATTGCGACGCTGACCCCTTCGCCAGTATGGCCTTGTGCGTGCGCGATGTGTGCGCCGACCCGTTCGGCCCCCCAGTCGAGGATCTGGCCGTGTTCGGCCTCAATCGTCACGATCCCGTCTTCCTCAATGTAACGGACGTTTGGATTCCGCGCCAACCCGTCCAAAGCTTCAGGCGGCCACCGACCCACGACAGCTTGACCAATCCCACCGAAATCAAGCGTCTTGATCACCTGTGTCGCGTTGTCGCGAGCGACATCGGCCTTGCCTGGTCGAGTCCCCACGATCATTCGGTCCGCCCGATCTGGTCGCGCCGCTGCGGGAGGTGTGAGGGCGGTGATACCGCCAGCCGCACCGATACTCTTTAGAATGTCCCGTCGATTGAACGCACTATTCCCCCCGTCGCACTCCGTTCCATTAGTTCCCATTTATTCGATATTTAACGTATCATATCAGATTATGATGCGATACGCCGAGCCACCTTTACTGTCCTACCTTTCTGCCAATCTCTGTTGGCCGGTTCGCAGGCACCCTTCGTGCCATCGTGCCCGGAGGCCCCAGTCGGATCTGTTCGAGGGGTACACTGTCCCTGTACCGGTTGAAATCGGAAGCCTATCCCGTGGTCCAGATGTCCCGACCGGCGCTCGCTGCGTCGCGCCAAGATCTTTGACCCACGCCTGAGTACCGTGTGTATGCGTGACTAGGCGGCTCAAGATGATAAGAGTATTTTATGAAAGTATGATATAATATATATACGATATAATTCAATAATTCTGTCATCATTACCGATCACTGCGGTAGCTGTGGCGTTCGATTCCACGTTCATCGGGACCTTCCTCGTGTCCACCATTGAACAATGGTTCCAGTCAGTCGGGACCGAGGGCAGCAGGTACGCGCTGCCGCCAGCGAGCATGCCCAGCAAGGAGGAGGTGGCAGTAATGGATGACCTTGCCCGATCTACGGTGTAGAACTGCTCGGCCAGCCACCTGCGAGACAGGCATGAATTCGCCAGATACTGCCGAAGCCGAATGCCATCTCGATCACGGGAGTCGATGTGAGCGTCCGGACGGGACGGCCAGGCCCCACGCGTCCACTGGATCCCGAAATCAACGTCTACACGCGAGAAGATTCCATGGCTCCTCCCGCGATACCAGAGAAAAAAGCGTCCGTCTGCTTCCGCCGTGGTGTTACCGTTCTGAGCGGCTTATCCTAGATGACATCGTTACCAGCGTCAATCAATCTACCCCTCTCGATTCGTTTGGACGGCATTGTCGTTAGTTCGTCTGATGCCGTACCGCTGAGAATATGGGTACACCATTTCCTTCGAGCGATCGGCGGTCAGTGTCGTTACTCCGTATTGCACTGCATGACGATGGATATTCATCTCGTGGATCGTCTCAGGCGGTTACGTGACAGTATTCGGTACCCGGATCCCATTATCATGGAAACATCGATACGAGAAAGGACTGACAAATCTTCGATTAGCTATTATCCGAGTGTGAGGCGGCGGACAGGGAAAACTTGAACGTTGATCCCACCCTTAATTCAGACTCGACCCAGATGGTACCTCCGTGTCGCTCGATGATCCGCTGACAGAGCGCCAGCCCAATACCGGTTCCTGGGTGCTCATTCTGTGTGTGGAGCCGTTGAAATACCTCAAAGACCCGATCAGTGGCATCGGGCTCGACCCCCACTCCCTGATCCGAGACCGATACGACCACCATGCCGTTGTCGTGCTCCGCCCCGATATGCACCCGTGGCGATGCTTCCCCACTGTAGGCGATTGCGTTTTCAAGTAAGTTCAAAAACACCTGCCGGAGTTGACTCGCGTCACCTTCGACGGCCGGCAACGATTCGGTCGTGATTGCTGCGTCGTGCGCTTCGATGGAGAGCCGGAGATCGTCAAGGCTGTCCGCAAGAACGGTGTCGAGGTCCACCAGCTCCATTGGATTCCCCTGGTGTTCGACTCGAGAGTATTCGAGCAGTCCATCGATCATCTCCCGCATCCGGGTGGCTCCATCGACAGCGAATTCGAGGAACTCCTCGGCCTCTGCATTCAGGGCGTCGGCGTACCGTTGATTGATGAGTTGCAGGTAACTGGTGACCATTCTGAGTGGTTCCTGTAAATCGTGGGAGGCGGCGTAGGCGAACTGCTCGAGCCGCTTGTTCGATTCCCGGAGTTCCTCGAGGTATTCAAAACGATCGGAGTGGACTTTAAGCAGGATCGCCAGTGTATCGATCAACTCCTGCTCCTCGGCCAGGAACGCCTGCTCGCGATTCAGGCTCTCTGGTTCTGCGGTGAGCGCGATATCGACGGTGATTGGAGTCTTATTCACCGTGCTGGTGTGGGCGGAGATCCGCTGGCACCCACCACCAAAGTTAGCGGTAGACGCCTCCGTATCACCCACTGAGACGCGTGCGGCGGTCGATGCTGGGCTGCTGAAAAACTGTGGAAGGTAAGTGACAAACTCACACAGCAATTCGTCGAGTGGTTGGTCACCGGATTCAAATAAGTCCGTGGCGAGTTGAATTGCCGCAAGTTCCTTCTCCCGTTCTTTGAGATCTCGCTTGCGCCCTTCAGCCAGATCTTTGAGATCAGTGATGTCCGTCGCGGTTTCGATGACCTGGGCCGGTTCAGTGCCTCCGTCGGAGACCGGTCTGGCGGTTATCGATACCCACTGACGTGATCCATCTCGTTGTTTGAGGAGTATTTCACAATCCGTAACTGGCTCGCCTGTTTCGTAGACTTGCAGAACGGGCCGGTCCTCGACCGGCAGTAGTTCTCCGGTGGCGTCGTACAGGTCCCGTTGGGCAGTGGTATAATCGTCGGTGTCTGGAGATAGATTGAGTAATTCTCCCATTCGTTGGTTGGCTCGCGAGGTCGTACCGTCCGGGTTGACCACTGCAATGCCAACCGGACTCGTCTCTAAAATTTCTTCGACCAGATCCTGCTCTCGCCTGATCTGTTGTTCGTGTTCCCGGCGTTCGGTCATATCTCTCGTGACTTTGGCAAATCCCTGCAGCTCACCCTCCTGCTCAACGCCGGTATGGTCACGTTCGCCCAAAATTTCGATCCGTCCGCACGAACGCGCCAACCACTTACCTCGATAGATCCAGTCTCCCGCACCTGTTGGAGATTCCGCGATGGAATACCATTACTTCGATCCTCAGGAGTATAGAATCGTGACACATGCGTTCCGATGATCTCCTCCGCATCATAACCGATAATCTGTTTCGAACCGTTATTCCAGCTAACAACACAGCCAGTTGGATCGAGCATACATATTGCATATTCTTTGACTGTATTGACCAGTGTTTGAAACCGCTGTTCGCTTTCCAGTTGTTCTTTTTCTGCAGATTTTCGAGCAGTGATGTCGTAATACAGTTCGATACGGCTGCCGGCATATCGTCCAGATTCGATCGGTTTACTTCGATGTTCGAGCCACCGTGGGTCACGATCAGCTCCGTCCGTTATTTGGCACTCAAACTGTTCAACGTACGTATTATCGTTAGGTGGCCAGGACCGTCTCGACGAATGTATCGGAATCGACGAGACGATGGCGGATCGTCTCCTGAATAAGGCACCGCTTGTTGCGCCCGATCACTTCGCGTTGCGTTATGCCGAAGTACTCTTCGATCGTTTTATCGATCCACACGACATTGAACGCGTCGTCCAGGACGAAGACGCCGACATCTGCCTCGTCGATAACCGACGAAATCGACTCGTATGTCTCCCAAATGGACGCCAATTGATCGCTCGATCGGTCCTGATCCGGCACCGGTCGGGCAACTGCGGCAGTGCCCTCGAATTCCCCATCCTCAAGCAGGAGCGTAAACCGGAGATCACAGGGAACACGCGTATCGTTCGCGGTCTCAATCACCAAATGGAACGATTTGAGAGGATCCCCACCAGCCTACCGACGGGAGCTGATTTCTTCTTCCAGCTGCCGGACATCATCCGCTCCGAGTACCAGCGAAAGATCCTCGCCGAGTAGCTCATCTCGGGTGTATCCGGATGTAGCAACGAATGCGTCGTTGACCACCACGAACCGTCCCTCGGCGTCGAGTTGAAAGATTGCATCTTCAACGGAATTTAATAGATGTTGAGCCGGTTCGAGGGGACCAGTAGAGCCGGTGCCCCGCGTGGGCGGCTCGGCAGTTCGGTCGCCATCGGTCATCGTTTGTTGTGAGCTACGACTGGGTTTAAGCCCTCTCCTGAATATAATTATAGGCGAACTCAGCGGGACATTCTACGCCTACACCCACAAACCCACGAGAAATACCCATGTTCAAACTGGTCTTCCTTTGAGGAAAGCATCCACTGTCGAGAAACGCTTTTCAATCGAGATCCGTATCGGTGGGCAGTCGCATAACCGAAAGCCAGAACCGCTCGAGATCTTGAATCGTCGAGATGAATTCGTCCGGATCGACCGGCTTCGTGAGGTACCCGTTCGCACACAACTCGTAGGATTTCACCACATCCGTTTCCGCTCGCGAACTCGTGAGCACGATAACTGGAATCCGTCGACGGTCTTGGTCGCCGTGCAGTTCCTTCAGTACCTCATCCCCATTTTTCCGCGGAAGGTTGAGATCGAGTAAAACGAGATCGGGACGGGGTGCGTCGGCATAATCGTTTCGTTGGAAGAGAAAATCAAGGGCCTCTACGCCATCTTCGACGACATGAAGCGTGTTCGCGATCTTTCCTGCTTTGAACGCCTCCTGTGTGAGTCGAACGTCTCCCGGATTATCTTCGACGAGTAGAATATCGACTGCCTCGCCGGGGAGCTGATGATTCATTGCTGATGTATCGCCGGGACGGTAAATGAGAACGTCGATCCCAGACCTGGTGTTGAGTCTACCTCGATCTCTCCACCGTGCCGTTCGATAATCCGTTTACAGAGTGCCAATCCAATCCCCGATCCAGGATGCTCGCCCGGCAGATTTAACCGGTGAAACACATCGAAAATACGGAGTTGTTCGGTTGGATCGATGCCGATTCCCCAATCCTAAAGCTGAACGTCCGCTTCGTTCGGAGGCCCTCTCCACAGATTACTGGGGATGTGCCAGCGGCGCTACCTGGAACCATCCTGGAGACGCCGTGGATAGGGAGTGGGTTAGCACGTAACCGGGGCCAAAAATACGGACCGATCGACAACCTGCTCCTCGGTCGGTATGTCTTTGGGGCCGGGTGTCGACCGGCAGCACATGCCGACCCACCAGCGCATCGACTGGACGCCCGTCCAGCTCCCATCGGGGGTCAATCTTCGGCTTTCACGCCACGAATATCGAGGGACGGCAAACGGACCGACCGTCTACATTCAGGCAGCTCAGCACGGCCGCGAAGTGAACGGCACCGAGGCGATTCGTCGACTCCACGATTATTTGATCGACGCCGCAGAGTTCCACGGGACCGTGGTGACGGTCCCTGTTGCTGACCCTCTGACGTTCGACCGACGTTCGTATACGACGCCGGAAGAACTTGACAGCATCGCCCCCAACATGAATCGGGTCTGGCCCGGCGACGAGGCAGGCTCGATCCACGAGCGGTTGGCCGCAGCGCTCTGGACAGTGGCGAGAGACGCCACCGTCATCATTGACCTTCACACCGCAAGCGCATCGACACTGCCCCACGTCGTCTTCACCGAAGGTGACGATGAGGCCGAACAGTTAGCCCGTGCGTTCGGCACTGAGTTACACCTTGCCGAACCGGCCGGCGAGGCGGCCGGCCCAGAGTGGCATGCACGTGAGTTTCACGGCAAGCTACGGGTCGCCGCCCACGGCAACGGTATTCCGTGTATTACACCAGAACTCGGGGACAGCGAACGCCTGCAGGAAGGCGCCGTTGAACTCGGGGTCACTGGCATACGCTCCGTCCTTCGTGCGGTCGGTGTACTGCCCGGGAAGCCGACAAAGGAGTCCCCACCGCGATGTCGCAATCATCTCGCACGAACGCGTGCAGCGGCGGCGGGCTTGTTCCGTCCAGACCCCTCCTGCGAATTGGGGACGACGGTTTCGAGTGGGGCGTCCCTTGGCATCGTGTACAATCCGACGACGTTTGAACCCCGACAGACCGCGACCGCCGAGCAAGATGGCGTACTGTACGCCGTAACCCGTCGGGGGACGGTTGCCGCGGGAGACCGCCTCGCGAGCGTCGCAATCCCAACAGATCAATTTGAGTAGCCACTTCCGCTGACATCCGTTGGCTTGCACAACGAGCGGGGCAACCGGGGAGAAACGTGATGGGAGCAGGCACATACGGGGTGGCGTAATTGGGCGGATCGAATGTGCCGTTCGATCAGTTGGTTGAAGCATTAATCTCCGCTTACGGGGGGATTGTGTAGGGAGGCACACGCATGAACGCGATCGGGCCGAAGCACGGGTAGAAGTCGATTCCTGATCGCTACCCCAGCGGTAGCTAACAGCGGCAGGCCATTCGTACCAGACCCGTCGCATCTGGCGTGTGAACAGAGGTGATACCACCAGCGTCAACAAACGACGTTGCGATACCACGCGGTCAGGTTCACTGCCTCCAGTACGAGGCGCCATGCTGCTGAAAGAAGTCAGGACCTTGCATCAATCATCAGAAGACGCCACGGGGATCGACCATCAGCCGAAGCGTCCGTCACCAGCCCCCGTCAGGAGCGACGCAGATCACCTACCGGGTAACCGGGAAAATCAGGTGCGCAACGGTTTTTCGCTCGATCGCTCAACGCACTGGTATGCGGATTGCCGTCTTTGGTGCCTTCGGTCAGACGGGTCGCGCCGTGTGCGAGGAAGCCCTCGACCGTGGCCACGCCGTCACTGCACACATCCCTCCAGAGGACGAGTTCTCCATCGAGGCGGATGGCTTGAGGGTCGTCCGGGGCGAAGTGTATAATGGCGAAGGGGTCGAGGCCGCAGTAATGGACGCCGAGGCAGTGGTAAATGTACTCGGGAAACGACGAGGGTCGCCATCCGATCTCCTGAGCGTTGCTGGCGAACACGTACTCTCGGCAATGGCAGCCGAAGGGATCGATCGGTACGTGGTACTGCTTGGGACCGGGGTGCGGGCGAACGGCGAGTCCGGATCACTGAGCGAACGCGTCATGCGGGTGCTGTTGAAATTACTTGCACAGGACGTGCTAGCTGACTCAACCGGCCATGCCCGTCGCGTACAGGCGTCCAACCTCGATTGGACGATCGTTCGTGTCTCGCGACTCGTCGACCAAGAACCGATCGGACGATATCGGATCGGTGACATTCAGAGTGGAGTAGTCGGGATCAATCGAGCAGATGTCGCGATGTGTCTGATTGACCGGGTTGAGGCGGACGATTTCATTGCGTCCATGCCAACGGTTGACCACGGGTGATCCCGTAGCCAGTCGGGGAACATGGACTCGGTCTTTGTTTCACTACATCAGGTGATCCAGTATCGGGGTGAAGCGTATGGGGACGCAGATCGAAATCCTTCGATGGAGGTGCTTCTGGCGGTCAGAACGGAAAGCCAATGTTTTACCCACCGGGATGTCACCGAGGAGAATCGTGCACGCTGCTCCGATTGCTGCTGAGTAGGAGAAACGTCGAGAGGTAAATTAGCGATCCCATGACTGCCACCATGTAACCAGTCGCTGATGTCTAGAGCTGGGTGCATATTCATAAGGGTGACATGCGAACGTATACCTCATGGCGCGTCTCGAATCGGCAATCCGGTATCCCAGTACCCGCGAAGATTGGTACATCGTCATCGCCATCGGCGGCGTGTTGACCCTCTTATCGTTCCTCATCCTCCCGTTGATTTTGGTATACGGCTATCTCGTCCGACTAATTCGTGAGCGGTTGACAGGCGCGACTGAACCACCGCCGTTCGAAGACTGGACGGACCTGTTCGTCGATGGGATCCAGGCGTGGGTGATCGGGTTAGTCTATCTGTTAATCCCACTCCTGATCGTAGTCGCGACGGTGGGTGGGACGTTCCTGAGCGTGATCATGGGCGGGGAGACGGTCGGCATTGGTACGATCCTCGGCATGTTTGGGGGACTATTCGTCGCGGGCGTCCTCGCCTTGGTGTTCTGGTACGCGGCAGCCGCGGGCATCGTTAACTTCGCGCGCACTGGCTCATTGGCTGCAGCATTTGCCGTGGCCGACATCAAGCCAGTGCTGTTAGATCGACGGTACGCGGTCGCCTGGCTACTCGCGCTGGTAATCATCTTGGCCGCCGGATTTATCGGGGCGATGCTCAGTGCAATCCCGGTGATCGGCACCATCATCGCGGCGTTCATCGGCTTTTACGCCCAGATGGTTGCAGCCTTATTCTGGGCAGATGGGTTCGCTGAATCGCGAGAATCGGGTGTCGAGCCCCGGGATGTCGTTGAGGAAACGACCGCCTGAGACCGAACCCCTCTGCGAACCGGAACGACAAAGCAACGCGGCCGTCGTCTCCCGTTCATCGTGTTCGCCGCCGTCCTTTGGGTCCTCTTTGGAGAAGGCATCATCGTGCGGAGTCAATCGCTACTCCCGGAAACGGTCGGGTATCTGCTCGTCCTCGCGACGTTACTCGGCGAACCATGGATATTTGTCATACTGCTCTCAGGTGCACTCTGGTTTGGCGACGCCCGTCGAATCGCCCCGTTGTTCGGGTTTGTGTTCGGAGGACTGGCGCTCGTCCTCGTACTCAAATCCGTTGTCGGGCTGCCGCGGCCGGCGACGGGTCCGCTTCTCGCCGTTGACGCCGTCCATCCGGCGGTCAGATGGGGATACACATGGGCAATCGGCGGTTCAGGCTATGGCTTTCCGAGCGGCCATGTCGCTGGTGCAACGATTGCGTGGGGCGGTCTGGCCACTGCGACATCGGTTTGGACGTGGCAACACCGTTGGTTTGTTGCCTCAAGTATCGTGGCGATGGTTGCCCTTTCGCGGGTCCTGTTGGGTGTCCATTACCTTGGGGACGTACTCGGCGGCCTCGGTATCGGCATAGCTGTCATCGGTTGTTATCGTTTCCTCGTACGCAACGAGATCGCGCCGGCAGTCATCGCACTCGGATCCGGGGTCGTAGTTGCCGTGGCCGCGATTTCAGTCTCGTCAACGGAATCCGAACCGTATCTAGCTGCTGGCGCGTTACTGGGTGGTCTCATCAGCTGGATCGTTTTCGCCGATCATACAGCTTCACTACCACGTAACTCGCGCGGGATAACCCATGCCGTGCTCGGTACGGTCGCAGTCCTCATTGCCGGCGGTGGCGTCGTTGTGGCCGTACCTGGTCAAGCAGGGATTGTAGCTGCCGCGGGGGCGATGGGCCTCTTTATTTTGGCCTGGCCAACGTTCGTTGGGGTCCTCGTACCCGGGAACCGACGACAGTTAGGCTCCTGACTGGCGTAAGGTACCTACGCACCGTCGATTGCGACTGCCGTCAACCGGGGGTCGCCCTGAAACACGACGAGATCATCGACGCCATCGGCAGTGAGATCAATTGCGACCGGTCGGGGGAAGATCCCGGCATCGAGTCGTGTTCGAGATCGGATCGTCCCGTCTTCAAGGTCAAGCACTGCGACGGTGCCGTCGGAGGCACACACCACCAGAAGCGGATCATCACCGGCGGCCTTCGCCCGAATCGGTCGGACAAGCTGCTCGTCGGCCACGACCGTCCGTGACCACCACGTCGTCCCATCAATGACGTCAAGGGCGTATACAACCCGTCTGGTGTGGTGGCCCACACCGTGGTGTCGTCCATTGCCCCGACGTGTCCGTCGAGGGTCGGTCGGTCATCCGGCGCTCCCAGTGTATCGTACCACCCTCGACGTCAATCGCAAAGACGAGCCGCCGGCTTGCGACCACAAGCATCTCGCGAACGAGGGCCCAGGACAGGGCTGCATCCGGTTGGTCTGCCTGCCACCGCAGTTCGCCAGCGTGATCGAGGCAGCTGATCGTCGAACCGGCGTTGACCAGGATAGCTGACATGCCATCGAGAGCGGCGACGATCGGCGAGACAAACGCGTTGTCGCCAACCGACCGGGGCCATCTAGGTTCACGCTCAGGCGACAGCACCACAAGCTGGCCCCGGAAATCACCGACCACGATGGCGGACATTCCGTTGGCGGTGGCCCTGACGGGTGCGGCATATTCACTGTGATTGAGCACCTCGACTCGGAGTCGTGCCGTACCGGTGACCGGGTCGTACCCGATGACTGCGTGCCAGTCGTTCGTCGCGAGAAACCATTCATCGCTCGCGATCGTGCCTGCACTCACGTCGCCGATCGCGTGGGCAGAACAACCGGGCGGTGGAACGTTGTCCGTCCATCGCCGCTCCCCGTACCCGTCATATGCAGCAACGTCATAGGCTCACCCCCTCCCCCCTTCCTCGTCGTTTCGGGACACGGCGATCCACACCCCCTTCCGCGATCCGAACAGCTGCCGGAGCGTGGTGATTGCCGGTATAGATTGTCATCGGCTCAGTTGACCACAACGTCGATGACCCGCCTTCGAGCCGATCGGACCGAATGCGACCGGCAGTCGTGGTGAGACCCACGTTGCCGAGCCACGAACGGCGGGTTAGGGCCATGGAAGTAGAAGATGTTTGCCAGCAGCGAGCAACAACCCTTGATATCCACGGCCAAACGTTTAACTTTCTGCTGAGGGGGGATTCGGCATGCCAGCACCATTCGCCGTTGCGCCCTTCGAGTGCGATGCGACGCCGGACATTGGACACCCGATCGCCTACGGGACCGTCGAGGGTGTCGATGACCCGCTTTCCTGTCGGGGCGTCGTCCTGTATCCGGACGGGTTGCCGATCGTACTCGCGACCATTGACTGGATCGGATTATACCACAATGGCTATGATCTATTCCGGACAGCCCTCGCCGATGCAGCTGGAACCAGCCCCGAACGCGTGGCAATCCATACAATCCATCAGCACGAGGCGCCTGGATTCGACGCGACGACCGAAACAATGCTGTACGGCCACGGGATCGAATCGTTTCGAGTCGATCCGCGTTTCGCTAGAGAAACGATCCGAGCCGCGGCCGATGCCGTGCGGGCTGCGAACTCATCCCCGTGCACGCACGTCGGCGCTGGTGTTGCCGCAGTCGATCGAGTGGCGTCGAACCGGCAGGTTCTCGGTCCGGATGGAACGTGTTGTTATGTCCGGTACACGAGTGGAGGGTCTGATTTCGAGTTTGCCCAGCGCGCCCCCGAGGGTGTCATCGATCCCGAGCTTGTTGCCGTCGGCTTCTGGAACCATGAGGAGCCAATTGCCGCACTCACCTACTATGCGACCCACCCACAGAGCTATTACCGCAACGGACTCGTCACCTGCGATTTTCCGGGTATTGCTCGGAATCGCCGCGAGTCGGAGACGGGTGTGCCACACATCCATTTCACGGGTGCCGCAGCGAACGTCACTGCGGGAAAGTACAACGACGGCAGCGAGGAGTTGCGGCCGATACTCGCCGATCGAGTCGCAACTGGCATGCGTACCGCCTGGGAGAACGCGAACCCCCGGCCGATCAACGCCAGTGATGTGGCATGGACAGTCGAGCGGGTCGGATTGCCCCCGTCTGCTGACCTCGATCGAGCCGAACTAGTCGACGGTATCGCCGAGGAATCCCCGGGACCCCCGGCCAGAGGCCTCGCCTGGCTCCGCCGGTGCGATCTCGGTCATCGGATCCCGATCACCGGGCTCCACCTTTCCGGTGTAACGGTGCTCCACCTCCCTGGCGAACCCTTCGTGGAATACCAACTCGCCGCCCGGGCACTCGATGATACACAAACGATTGCCGTGGCGGGCTACGGCGACGGTGGACCCGGCTATCTACCCACCCGAGCCGCATTCCCCATGGGTGGCTACGAAGTCGACGTCGCGAAGGTCGACCCTGCCGTCGAATCGATGCTCCAGCGCGCGATCGAACGCATAGTGGGCGAGTCCATGGGTGACCGGACGCCATCGGCGATTACGAACTCGAAACCGCGGGTCGACCAATAGGATGCCAACAGCTATCACGGCCCACGTACAGCCCTCCCTCCATGCAGCTTACCCTGGCACTACCACCATATCCCGACGACCGCTGGACCCTTGCCAGCCAGATGAGTGTCGAGTACGCCCATCCGCACTCGGCGATGAGCGGGGACGGGCTCGGCAGGCACGAACGGCGGCGGAACGTTCCGCAGGACTATGACGAGTTGGTGCGTCTTCTCAACGCTTTCAAACACGAGGGACTCTCGGTGCCGGTGGTCGGATCGGCAGGGACAATGGGAGATGCCACCCGACTCGGTCGTGACGGACGTAATGAGGAGATTGAGGCGTTTTGTGGGCACATTCAGAACGCGGGAGCCGCGGGCATCCCCGTCGTAACGTACAGCTGGATGACCCACTTCTGGTGGATGCGGACCGACGAGCGCGTACCCCTCCGAGGCGGATCACTGTCGACGGCCTATTCCCATGCACAGTCCGAGCGCGGACCAGAGGTCGACGTGGACGCTGATGACGAGGACCTCTGGGAGGCACTCAAGCACTTCCTCGACATCGTCGTGCCCGTGGCCGAGAAGGCCGGTGTCAAGCTCGCGCTACACCCAGACGACCCACCGCTCTCGCCAGTCCGTGGTGTCCCACGGATCATCCGGAGTCCAGCGGCGTACGACCGGGTACTCGAGCTCCATCCGAGTCCGTCGAACGGCATCTCGTTTTGCGTCGGGAACTTCGTCGCTATGGAGGCCGACGTACCCGCGATGATTCGACGTTTTTCCGATCATATCGCGTACGCACACTTTCGTGACGTGGACGGCTCCGCCGAGGAGTTCATCGAGACGTGGCACGATGCGGGACCGACCGACATGCAAGCCGTCCTGAAGGCGTTTGTGGACGTCGGGTTCGACGGGCCGATCCGACCAGATCACGTCCCCACAATGCTTGGAGAATCGAACGAACGCCCAGGTTATGAGATGCAGGGTCGCATCTTCGCGGTTGGCTACATGCGAGGACTCCTCGAATCGATGGGGGTCGAAGCATGACGGAACTCGCGGTCAATGGCGGCGACCCCACCGTCACCATCGACCAGCTGGAACGCTGGGAACGACCGGTCGATCGGCACATCGAGGCAGTCACCAACCTGATCGATGCTGGCGAACTCTCCGGTGCTGGCGCCGGCCTCCCACAATCGATTGAGGAGGACTTTGCCGAGTACACCGGGGCCGACTATTGTCTCTCGATCGATCATGGCTCTACGGCGTTAGCGAGTGCGTATTACGCGGTCGGCGTCGGACCCGGTGACGAGATCATCACACCTGCAGCGGGGTACCTCGGTGCGTACGCCGGTGCATTACACATGGGCGCTCGACCCGTGTTCGCCGAGGTCGATCCCGATACGCTGCTTGTCGATCCGACAGCCGTAGAAGGACACATTACCGATCGAACGGCCGCAATCAATCTGATCCACAAGCAGGGACGGGTGTGTGATATGGACGCTTTCCTCGAGTTGCGAAACCGATACGACATCCCCATCGTCCAGGACTGCGCCCACGCCCATGGTTCGGAGTGGCGTGGTGAGCACGTTGGATCATTGCCGGATATTGCGTGTTTCAGTCTCCAAGGCGTATCCCCGAACGGCAAACCCATCGCTGCCGGAGAAGGAGGCTTCGTTACCACGAACGACCGGGAATACTACGAACGGCAGCTCTCATACTGTCACCTCCACCGACGCGGCATCACCGACGAACTAACCATGTCGCCATACGACCGCCTCGATCGGCAGGTCCTCGGAAGGAAGTGGCGGGCGCACCCACTCGCACTGGCAATCGCAGCCATCGAACTCGAGTCGTTACCCGACCGCGTCGCCGGTCGACTGGCATACCGGGACGCCCTGTTCGAAGCCCTCGAGCCGGTAGCAGGCCTTCGGCCGGTTACACCGTATGAGCACTCGGACACCGATGGGATGTACGGCGGTCTTCGCGTCGTGTACGACCAGTCAGCCCTCGATGGTCTCTCAGTGGAGCGATTCGTCGAGGCAGTCAGGGCAGAAGGAGTTCCGATGAGTGGACCCAGCATCGGTCATCTCGAACACCGACGGTCGATCACCACTGAGGGATACGACCTCTGGGGCAAGGGTCGTGGACCACTTGGCGACGCGTGGTGTGGTTTGCCGCCCTTCGAAGGGTATGAACCGGGAGAGTTTCCGATCACAGAGGAACTCGACGACAGGGTTCTCCGGATCGACTCGTTCATCGATCCAGCTCCGGGGGCAATCGAGCAGATTGTAGGCGCGATCGAGCAAGTCGCAGACGCTGCAGCCGAGATGCGGAGACGGTGAGATAGATCAGGATAACGAAGCATGTTGTGCGGGCGCTTCGCTGCTAGTCGAAAGGGAGTGAGCGGGAAAGTTGGATCAGTTGGAAGTGGAGGGCCTGACGCAGGTGTTCATCGATGATGCAGAGCATGGCGCCGACACGATAGCGATCAATGCGAAAGTGGTCAGGTCGGAATGGCCTTGCGAGAGTCAACCAGATCGCTCGCGGCCACGGCCTGAGGTCAGGGATTGAGGAGTCGCTCCGGGACGGTGCACGAGATTCCAGCAGGACCCATGAATCCGTGGCTAAGCAGTGTATCACGGTCTATATCCGTGACTGTTCGGAGAATATACAGCGTTTGAATCTTGTAATTATGTATAATCGATAGCGCAATTTCCCAAAGAACTATGACACTCCGAATGATCCAACCGGCCATGTCACGAGGCAACACGTGGCTGCAACGGGAACGTCCACGACTATATTATCTCAAGCAGGTCCGGTCGATCGGTCGGCGAGAAGTCCTCGCTGGGGGGTCAGCTGTCAGCGCGGCCGTGCTCGGCGGCTGTCTCGGCGACGACGAGGACGATGACGAGGACATCGAGGATACTGACGATAGTGATGACCTCGACCCAGCCGACGACACCGACGACACTGACGACAGTGATGACCTCGACCCAGCCGACGACGGCGATGATACGGATGATGACGATTCCGACCTCATCGAACGGTATGACGCCATGCCAACCTTCACGATGGGTGGACCGCGGCCTGCAGATGCCGCATACGGGGTCGCCTGGGCCGACGAAGCACTCCCCAACTGGGTACTCGGTGATCGGGCCTTTTATTCGCTGTGTGACCGACAGATGGTACCACCGTACGAGGCTCAAAGCCACCTCCTCAGCGAGATTCGCTGGGAACCCGGGTTTATTGAGATGGACTTTCGAGATGACATCTACTGGTGGAGTGGTAAGCAACTTGGCCCCGACGATTACCTCTCGCTCGTAGAACTCCAGGATTACTGGGCCGGTGGCGATGATCTCGATTCCGATCCGAATGTGATTGCAAGAGAGCAAGTCGATGAGGAGACGGTTCGGCTCGCCCTCGCCGACACGTGGCGTGAAGAATGGGCCATCCAGCAGACGATCTATTCGGGCCGGATCGAATCGAGTACCGATTTTACCCAACCATGGATCGAAGAGTTCGATGACACCGGTGGAGATCTCGATGCAATCGATGATGTCAGGGCCGACCTAGACGAACACCGGTCCACGGACGACGACGAAATAATTCACCACTTCAACATCCCGTTCGAGTTTCGTCACGACGGGAGTATCGGTGAAGCGACCGAAGATGGATGGGTGCTTGACCTCGTGCCCGAAAAGAACGGCAACACGCGAGGATTCGTCGACGAGATCAATTACGAACATCTCGGATTTCCCGTTCGTGAAGAAGCCGGCGAACATCGGATCGAGCTGTTTCTCGAGGGCACTGAACCGATCACGCGACACTTCGAGTGGGGCCATCAACCGGAGGAAGAAATCCCCTTTGACATCCATCTCATTCCATTCGAGGGTGAAGGAACGTACGGGGAATGGGGCTGGAACCTCAACGCCGAACAGCACCCCACGAACAGTCCGCAGTTCCGCCGGGCGTGGTGGTTCGCGACCAGAAAATCGGATTGGGACCAACCCACGTGGGTCCCACAGGAACACGGCGGACACCCGTTCTTCAACGACGAACGTCTTCATAACAACGTGAGCGAAGACGTCATCGACGCGATGACCGTCTACGGAATCGAGGCGGACTGGGATCGTGCGGAAGCAGAGTTAGAACGTGGGGGCTTCGAACGGAACGCCGACGGGTATTACCTCATGCAGGAAGCCGGGGGACCAGATGGCGAAGCGGGCGCGCCGATCGACATTCAGATCGGTCACTACGGCTGGATGCCAGAGGTTTCCGACTACGGCATGGATTGGTTCGCAGACATGGAGGAGTTCGGCATCCAGGCCGAACCCATGCCGGATGATTGGGAGAGCGCCTGGCGGATCGAAGGCGACTTCACCGGCGGATTGCTCCCCGAATTCACCTTCGAGAGCATCTTCGGCGAATCGAACCTCGACTGGACGGCCCAGAACAATAACTTCGATGAGTCGGTGATGGCCCCAGAGGTCGGCGATGCCGATGCCGATCCTGACGACTGGGTTGAGTACGATACCCGTGCGATGACCGACCGCCTCGGGATCACGCTCGAGCAGGAAGCCTACCAGGAACTGGTTGACCAGCTCTCGTGGGTGTCGAATCAACTCATGCCGCGAGCAACCGTTGCCGCCGACGAACGGACCAAGGTATGTAACGACTATCACTGGAACGTCCTCGATCCGTGGGAGTACCCGGATTATCACCTCCGTCAGACACGCGATCGCATGTGGTACACCGGCGCGCTTCAGTACGTCCCCGAGGACGAACGGTAATCTGCGATCGCAAGTTCTACCGAATATCTTCTGAGTGTTCGTCTCGAGACGAATACTGCTCCCCGGTGAGTACCGATGCCGACGCCGTTGGTATGGACCAGGGTCACCCGGTGCTATCCGCGGGAGTAAAGGATACTCAGGGATCGGTCCACGACACCACATCCACCGGTGATGACCAAATGATACCCTGTAACGATCGCATCAGTCACTGCGTGGACGGTCAGCAATCACGGTGGACACGTTTATCGGGGTCGCCATCCACGCCATCCTATGACAACCATCACCGTCGATGACATCGGGACGTTCGTCGCGCTCGGCGGGACGTTCGGAGCCCACCGATCTGCCTCGTCCATTCACCGCGACGAGCGGCCGCGATGGCCGCCGAACCTCTGGACCGTGCCCCGTACGGCAATCGTTCCTGACGGAGCGACAATCGAACTCCGCCCGTATGCCGAACAAGTCACAATCGGACCGGAACCAGTCGCGGTGATCGGATCTCCGCTCGATCGGGCCGACGTCAATGAAGCCGCGGCCGCCATCGCCGGGTTCACAGTGTCGAACGATCTCGCGGCACTAGGGGAGTTTCCGGCGTTTCCCTATCCAGACCAGGAAACCCACTCCGGACGGGGTTTTAAGATCATGCCAGGGTTTAGTCCGTTGTTGGAGACAGTTACTGACATCGAACTCGATTCCTTTGGTGATCGCGCAATCGAGGCCGAAATCGATGGTGAACGGGTCGTCGAGGGATCAACTGACGAAATCGATTGGAGTCCGGCCGAGATTGTTGCCCACGTGAGCAAGATCGTCCCGCTCGAGCCGAAGGACGTCGTGTCACTTGGCGAACCCTCGACCGAGCACCACTACATCGACGAAGCAACATCAGTCACCTGTCGGGTGGACGGGATCGGCGAGCTCACGAATGCTGTCCGCCGGGTCGATTAGGACGGAAACGAGAGGTCGGCCACGACTGGAAAGTGATCGGATGGGTACCGGCCGTCGGTGTTGGTGGCGACGGTTTCGACGCGATCAACCGCGATCGACGCCGAAACGAACACGTGATCGATCGGTGCGCGCGCATCGCCGTCGAACCCGTGGGTCGTACCGGTCGGACCGACTACCTCATCTGCCACATCGCGGGCGTCGTCGACAGCTGCCTCGTCTGCAAGCACGGCCATCGGCGGATCGCCCCGTGGAACGTTGAAGTCGCCCAGGAGGACGGCTGGCACGTCCGTTGGACACCACCGTGCGAGCAACTGGGCGGACTCGGCCTGTGCGGTCGCACCCTGGTGATCGAAATGGGTCCCCCAGATCGCGACCGGGCAGCCGTCGCGGTCCCAATCGAGCAACCGAACAGCGGTCGCCGTGCGGGGAATCTCGGCGTCCCACCCGGTCGAGGGTCGGTCCGGCGTCTCTGAGAGCCACCGTGTCTCGCAACTGATGGGATCGAATCGATCACTCCGCCACCCGATCGCAACGCGTTCGCCGGCCTTGTGGCCCCGTCGGGGGACGCCGTACCAGTCAAGTCCGGTGACGTGATCGACGAGCCATTCGAATTGGTGTGGCAGTGGCTCTTGAACACAGATCACGTCGACTGCGAGTTCGTTCACCAATTGGCTCACGAGTGAACGGCGCCGCTGCCAGTTGTCGGGGCCGTCGCTACTGACGTCGAGCCGAACGTTAAAGGTACAGACGCGGAGCGGCACATCCATGCTGAGTGAGCCGTGCATGACGACCCACCAAGAAGGTTCGCACTAGGCAAGCGTGAAATCGTGATCCAGCCCGACCTCGTCGTATAAGGCGGCCCGACTCTCCTGATCACCCGTCTGGACGTGCTGGGCGGCCGCAGCGACGTCACGGGCGTGTTCGACGGGGACGACGACCACTCCGTCGCCGTCAGCGACAATCACGTCGTTTGGCCGGACCATACAACCGCCGACGGCGATCGGAACCTGCGTGTCGTCGAGCTCTAGCCGGCCGGGGCGGATTGTTTTGTCGAAGTGGCGAGCGTACACTGCCGGTTGGCCCTGCTTGATGATTTCGTCGGTATCGCGCACTCCGCCGTTGGTGACGACGCCAACTGCACCGTTGGCCGCCCATCGCAACGAGTTGTTCGACCCGATGTACCCGACGTCCGTCCCCTTGCCATCGATGACGATCGCATCGTCGTCCCGGATTTCGTCGACGAGCGGCGCGGAAGCCAGCTCACGATACCAGTTCCCTTTCCACTCGTCGAAGGTATCGAGATCCATGCGCTCGGGTCGCCGGCGGTTGGTCGGGAGAAAGCGAACGGTATGGGCGAACCCGACGAAGCGATGGGAGAACGTTGCTGGGTCGCGATGGATGGGACGAATCTCGCGATCGAGTTGGTTGACGTCATGAAAACCGGTATAATCGAGGCCGTCAGTGACGTCAGTGACCCGCAATCCCTTGAAGAGGGCCTTGAGTTCCGCTCGATCCTCGTCGGACAGCTCGTGCTTGATTGAGTTATCAACCATAGCGAGCCGGCGTACACTGGCCATGTCGAAAATCGTTCACCTACCGGAATGGCGTTCCCAACCAAACCATCTTGAGCCTGCGACCAGTAACGATCGATCGAAATGTCCGACCTAGGGCGTCCCCGCACACGTCGCCGATGTCTTACACTCGTGGGAATCGGCGTCATGCTGGCCGGTTGTCTTGCAGACGGCGATGACGAAGAGCTAGATGATAGTGACGATTCGAATGGGGTCGGCGATACCGACGACGCAGCTGACGCAGACGATCGTGATGGAACTGATGCCGTTGATATGGATGATGTCGAGGACGATGGAGATGCGACCGATGATTCGGACGATACGGACGATGCCGATGTTTCGGACGACGAACCACCAGCTGATGCTGTCGAACCGGCCGTCGAAACTGTTGTCGACGGACTTGACCGTCCGTGGGGACTCGCGTTTCTGTCCGACCCAAGCTATCTTCTCGTGACCGAACGCGAAGGTCGGCTCCAACTTATCAATCTCGAGAACGGTTCGATGGAAGATGTCACTGGTTTACCGGACATCCACGCCGCCGGCCAAGGGGGATTGCTCGACGTCGCTGTCGAGGACAATGACGACGGCGATCCGACGGTCTATATCACGTACGTTGCGACGAATGACGAGGGGCTATCCTCGACACATCTCGCCCGGGCGGGCCTGAATACCGACGACCCGGCCCTCATAGATCTCGAAGAATTGTACGCAGTCGAGCCGTTCAAGGAGTCAAACGGCCATTTCGGCTCTCGTGTCGTCGTTGGTCCCGACGACCATCTCTATCTTTCCACGGGGGATCGCCAAGACAAGGATTTCTCAGAGGACCATCCATCCCAGAATGTCGAGAACGGATGGGGCTCGGTCCTGCGACTGGCAACGGACGGATCCGTGCCCGAGGACAACCCGTTTGTCGATGAGGGGGACGCAGAGCCGGCGATCTTTAGCTACGGTCACCGCAATGTACAGGGAATGACGGTCAATCCAGAGACAGATTCCATCTGGATCACCGACCACGGCGAGCAGGACGGGGACGAGATCAACATTCTCGAAGCCGGTGGAAACTTCGGGTGGCCCATAGCCCATCACGGGTGCACCTACGGCGATGGAGAGCCGATCGGCGAAGAGCCAGAGGAACTCGACGAGGTGATCGATCCTGTCTTCTACTGGCCGTGCAACAGTGGCGGTTTCCCGCCATCCGGGATGTGGTTCTACCGTGGAGATGCGTTTCCGGCGTGGCAGGGTAACCTGTTCGTCGGCAACCTTGCAGGCCAGTACCTGGGTCGATTCGCGGTCGACGGGGACGAGGTCGAAGAGTTAGATCCCCTGCTAGCCGATCAGGGCTGGCGGATCAGAGCGGTCACAGAGGCCCCGGATACCGGCGAGCTCTACGTCCTCGTCGACGATACAAACGCCCCACTTGTTCGCATCGTCCCCGAGTAGCGATGGTTGACGTACGGTGATTGACGAATCGTTGCTCCATCCAAGTCGCGGGACGCAACACACGAGGAGGAGGAAGATAGGCGGGGCACGTACACCCGGGATTCAGTCTGCAAAATGAAAATGTCGAACTAGCAATTCACAGAAACCAGCGGGGATGAAAATGAAGTGAATGGCCAAGGGTTCCGGGACTCGACATGTCAATCACCAGGGAAAGGCGCTGATCGCCAGGGTTAGGGATGATCGAGCCGAGGACGAAGGCGATGGCATTGGTGCGCTACAGGGCACGGGCTTCGGTGCACAACACCGTACCATTGCTACTGCGCGGCACCGCGGTGAACGATCGGTGCTATCCCCGGGCACCGTTTCCGTATGGACGTCGGAAACGTACAGGCGAGAATCGACTTAGTCGAACGATTGTTGGGCGACTCGTTCGGCCGCCTGCTCGACGAAATCATCGGGAAGCTGGTCGAGCTCACCGGCCTGTACCCGCCAGAGATTGGCGTAGAGGCCGTCCTCCTCGATAAGCGCATCGTGCGTCCCCTGTTCGACGATGCGGCCGGCCTCGATCACGAGGATGCGGTCGGCGTCCCGCACGGTAGACAACCGATGGGCGATGACAAACGTCGTGCGGTCTGCGGCCAGCTCATCGATCGACCGCTGGATCAGCATCTCGGTCTCCGTATCGACGGCAGAGGTTGCCTCGTCGAAGATCATGATCTGTGGTGATTGCAGAATCGTCCGGGCGATGGCCACGCGCTGGCGCTGGCCACCGGAGAGCTTCGATCCGCGCTCGCCGATGTCCGTGTCGTACCCCTCCGGAAGCTGGGTGATGAAATCGTGGGCCTCAGCCTGCTTTGCCGCCACAACAATCTCTTCATCGGTTGCATCAAACTGCCCGTACCGGATGTTATCCCGGACAGATCCGTCGAATAAGAAGTTCTCTTGGCCGACATACCCCATGGCGTCCCGGAGACTCTCGAGGGTCAGATCCCGGATATCGTGTCCGTCAATCCGGATGGCCCCCTCATCGACGTCATACAGCCGAAGCAACAGCTTGACAATTGTCGTCTTCCCCGCGCCCGTCGGGCCCACGAGCCCGATCGTTTCGCCGGGCTCGGCAACGAAGTCGATATCAGTGAGCACCGAGTGGTCCTCATAGCCGAAGGTCACGTTCTCGTAATTCACCCGTCCATCCGGGTCGACAAGCTCCGCTGCGTCGGGTCGATCGGTGATGTACACCGGCAGGTCCATCAGCCCGAGGATGCGCTTGGTCGATGCTTTCGCGTCCTCGTAGCGGTCGATGGCGTTACCAATCTGGGCCAAGGGAGTCACCAGCTGCTGGGTCAGCAGGAGAAAGATGACCAGTTCACCGACCGACAGCGTCCCGGTGAACGGTCCAGGCGGTCCCTGAATCAACCAGATCCCGCCGACAATGAACGTCGCGATGAAGGCAATCGAGGTCAGTGCCTCAAGGCCGGGCCGGTACACAAAGTTCAACCGAAGCGTGAGCCAGCTCAGCCGGAAGTACTCGTAGGACTGTTCCTCGACCCGATTGTCCTCGTATTCCTCGGTGTTGCTCGCCTTGATCACCTGGATTCCATTGAGATTGTTCTCCAGTCGACTGTTGATGTCGCCGACAGATTCGCGGACATCAGAGTACCGATCCTCGGCGAGGCGCATGAACCACCACGTGAACAACAGCCCTGCCGGAATCAACATCAGCGTTACAAACGCTAGTTGCCAGTTGAACCAGAAGAGGACGAGCGCGGTCCCGAAGATGAGGACGCTCAGCTGCAGCAACTGGCCCATCATGTCGTCGAGGAACTGTTCGAGTCGATTGGTGTCATTCGACAGGATCGACAAGAGCTCCCCGGTCTGGACCTCGTTGAAGAACGCCATGTCCAGACGTTGCATCTGCCGGTACGTCGCCACGCGGACCTCGTGTTTGACACGGTGGGAGAAGAGGTTGAGCGTGGACATGCGGACGAAGTTCAGAAACGCGGTGCCGATCAGCGCGATGCCCATTGCGAGGACGACGAACCAGAACTGCGAGATGGTGGCCTCGGGAAGCCAAGCTTCTGGAAGCAGCGGCACGTTGAACGGTTGATCCTGGTGGAAGATGGCGTCAATCGCTGCTCCGAGGAGTATCGGGGGAACGAGTGAAAGGAATCGTGCACCAGTGCTGGCACCGAGACCAGCGAGGAACCACCGTCGGCTCCCGTGGCCATATTGCATAAACAGTTTGAAGAGCGGATGATCGACGTTTTCCCGGCGCTCTTTGATGAGCTCCATGTCGATCTGCTCAGGTTGGTCACTCATAGCGAGGATTGTCTGCTGGACGGTAGCCTCATGGACGGTAAAACCCCTTTCGAACCGGCAGCCTGGGCCGACTATTCGTCGAGGAGGTACATCGGTTGGGTCCAGGCCCGTTCCCCGGCCCACCCGAGACACTCGACACGAACGTAGGTATGGCCTGAGCGGTGTGCGAGCTGTTCGGGGACGTGAAATGTTGCCGCGGTGCCATCGACGGTTTGCTGGAGCACGCCGTGATCGCTTCGTAACTGGATACGAGTCGCATTCGTCGTTTCAACGCTGATCCGACCGCCATCGATGACGATTGCCGAGATGCTGACGCCCGTTGATGCGTAAAACCGACCGGTGGCCAGCGCATCAAGGATTGCCGCGGGAGACCGGTCTGCGCTCTGGACCACGTTCCACCCCCGGCCGACATCCGTAGCAAGGTGTGCATCGTCGTTCGCGTACCCCCATAGATGGTGGCCTTCACTCAAGAGCTGGTCCCACCGGTCGGTGACGGTCGCCGCCCCGAGATGCCGTTCGATCACGCCGTTATAGAGCTCTATTCCATGGACTGTCGCCAGCTCGCGAATATCGGCCGCCGACCAGTGCTCGAGATGGGATTGATATTTTGGATGGTTGAGAATCGCGATCCCGCCGGCGTCGAGGATCGTCGCTACAACGGTGTGACGGTCCTCGTCGGGATGGGGCGCCTCATGGAGACCGACTTGCTGGAGATGTGGGCCATCGGCCGTCACCTCGACGGCTGGCAGTAACGTGAGCCCCGTCTCGTCCCGGTAATCCGCCGGATCGACGAACAGGTCGTGATCGGAGATGGCAAGAAAATCATAGCCCCGCTGGGCATAGGTGTCGATCACGTCCTCGACGGACTGGCTGCCGTCGGACAGGGTCGTATGGGTGTGCAGATTGCCCTTCAACCACGACCGTTCGTCGGTGTAGGGATGATCGAGTTGCATGTGAAACAGTAACAGGCAAGCCACCACGCTCGCAGGTAAAGATTTCGTCCCGGAGCCAAACGCTGATTGTGCGCCCGCACGTACCAGTTTATATGGCGGACGATCACCCGATCATCCTCTTCGACGGCGTGTGCAATCTCTGTGAGGGATTCGTCCAGTTCGTCATCCGGAACGATCCGGACGCACGGTTTCGATTCGCACCGCTGCAATCAGACGTCGGCCGCCAACAGCTCGCACGGGTCGACCTCGATGGCCACGGGCTCGACAGCGTCGTGTTGATCGAGAACGACCACGCACACGTCAAATCAGACGCCGTCATCCGAACGGCAGTCCACCTGGGCATGCCCTACCGGCTGCTCGGGCCAACACGAGTGCTGCCGCGGCGGCTCCGAGATTTCGCCTACGATGTGGTCGCCGATCGACGCTACGGTTGGTTCGGTCAGAAGGACAGCTGTCTGATGCCAACCGACGACATCAAATCCAGATTCCTCGCCGGTGCGCCTGGCAAAGATTCAAATTAAATAAATCCATCCGTGCGGGCGAGCAACAGCGCATCGAGGGCGGTCTGGTTCGTCGGCGGTTCCCTGACGCGCGCGATCGCCTCGGTGACGGGAATCGGTGTGACTTCAATAAACTCTGCGTCATCCGGATCCCGCTCGACCGGCGTCAGCCCTTCGGCGAAGACGACGTGCCGGCGGTGGCGGAGGACGCCCGTCGCCACCCACAGCTCCTGGACGACCGCCACACCAGCCGGATCGAAACCAGTCTCCTCGCGGAGTTCCCGTTCCGCCGCCGCGCTCGGCGACTCGCCGGCTTCGACGATTCCAGCTGGCAGCTCGAGGAAAGTTTCCCGTACCGTTGGCCGGTACTGTTCGATACAGATCACCTCGTCATCGACGAGGGGCACGATCACCACGGCGTCGGGGAGCGAGGCCCAGTAGAACTGGTGGGGCTTGCCGTCCGGTCGCTCGACGAGATCATAGCCACCGGTGTACCAGTCGGTCTCGTATTCGACCACGGAATCGAGAACCGGCCACGCCGGATCGATCGGAAGATCGTCAATATCTACCATGAGGAGGGTCCGCCCTCGACTGGCATGGTTCCAACGAATCCTAGTGATCTGCCACCAGCTCCCGGTAGACCATTCCCCATGCCATCCGGCGGACCGTCGAGACGGCCGCGTCGCGCTGATCCTGGAAGGTAACGGCGACGACCCGATCCGCGCATTTTGCGTGATGCCAGGCGACGTGATCGACGTGTTCGGGCCCTTCAAGCGAGACTTCGACGCCAGCCGGAAACCCTTCCCGGACGGTAGCAAATCCCTCGGTCTCAACGATGTGGACCTCGAGTAACCCGGCGAAGAGCGCGTCGTGTGCGGTCGCGACGACATCATCGGTCACGTGAGAACGATAGGCGTCTCGATCGAATCCCATGGCGACGGCGACCTCTCGGACGAGTTCACGCCCAATTGGTTCGAGCTCATCGTAGGCGGTGCGAGCCGCTCCAGTGGTTGTCGGCTCCAGATACCCCGTCGTCTCCATGCGGACGATTCGTCGGGGTGTTGGCTAACGCCTACCGATCTTCCGTGCGTCTCGGAGCATGACGATGGCGTCTTCACCGTCCTCGTAGTAGCCGGGGTGAACCCGCTGGTGCTCGAAGCCGAACGACCGGTACAGTTCGATCGCCGGATCGTTTGACTCACGGACTTCGAGCATTGTCCGATCGACATTCGTCCGGGCAAGCACCCGGAGCGCGGCGGCAAGCAATTGGCGGCCGATACCGCGACGCCGCATGGACGGATCGACGGCCAGATCCTTGATGTGTCCGAGCTGCCCAAGAAAGTCGTCTCGAACATCGCCGACGACGTGGCCGACAAGTTGCTCATCGTGGATTGCCACGAGAAAGGCAGGCGCGTCAAGGTGACGCTCGAACGCCGTATACGGCCACGGGTACGGAAAACACCGGTTTTCGAGGACCGTGACATCGAGGAGGTCTGCAAGGGTCGCCTGCCGGACGTTCGTTTCGGTCCCGCACGGGTCCACAATCGTCACGTTGGAATGCCCCTACGGTTTCAAAGTATCTGAACGCTCCGACCGCGGCTAGTCGTCCGCGGGCGTATCGGCCTTCCCGGCTTGCTGTTTGGTGTACGGCAGCTTCCCACCCGCAGCCACGAGCCGACGTTCACGGTCGGACGCGTCAAGCACAACTTCGGCCTCCCAGTCGTCGTTCACGCGCAGCGTGAACGTCTCTGCACCGTCGCGAATTGTCGGCCCCACATCATCGACGATCGCCAGCTCGTCACCCTGTTCGATACGGTCATACGTATCCTCGTCGATCCGGAACGGGACTAACCCGAAATTAAATAGATTTGCCTTGTGGATTCGGGCGAAACTCTTCGCGAAGACGGCTTCGACGCCGAGATACATTGGACAGAGGGCTGCGTGTTCGCGCGAGGATCCCTGTCCATAGTTCTCACCGGCGACGAGCACTCCACCGCCCGCCGCCTTTGCGCGGTCGGGGAAGCTGCTATCGATCCGGGTGAGCGTGAATTCTGCGTACCGCGGAATGTTCGACCGAAACATCAGCGCGTCGGCGTTCGCCGGGGTGATGTGATCCGTGGTGACGTTATCGCCCATCTTGAGTAGATTCTCTCCCCGTAGTTCCTCGGCGAGCGGTTCCTGGAGGGGGACTTCGGAGATATTTGGTCCCTTGATGAGTTCATCGTCGACGGGATCGTCCGGCGAAATGATATCGGCTGTCGAGCCGGTGTACCGCTCGGGTAACTCGATGCCAGGGTCCTCAAGACCATCGAGTTCCTCGGCGAGGTCGCGCGGGTCGACGATCTCACCGGTGATGGCTGCGGCCGTAGCGACCTCGGGACTGCTGAGATAGACCGAGTCGCCATCGATACCGGATCGACCTTCGAAGTTCCGGTTGAAGGTCCGAACCGAAACCGAATCCGAGGCCGGAACGTGACCGATACCGATACATGCACCACAGGTCGCCTCCGAGAAGTTCACCCCGGCCGCCATGAGCTCGGCCGTCCAGCCGTGTCGAGCGAGCATTTCGGACGCCTGTTTGGAGGCGGGTGCGATGATCATCTCGGTTGTTTTGTTGATTTCGCGGCCCTCGAGCATCTTTGCCGCCGGCAAGATGTCCTCGTAGGCACCGTTCGTACACGAGCCGATAATCACTTGATCGACTGGCGTCCCGGCTACCTCCCGGACCGGCACCACGTTGTCGGGCATCGACGGGACCGCGATGAGGGGTTCGATCGTCGAGAGATCGATGACGATCTCGTCGTCGTATTCGGCATCGTCGGCGGGTTGGAGCTCCTCGTAGACCTCCTCGCGGCCGAGTCGGCGCAGGAAATCCTCGGTGTGTTCATCGGTCGGGAAGATGGAGGTGGTCGCACCGAGCTCGGTCCCCATGTTCGTAATGGTCGTTCGTTCGGGGACGCTGAGGGTCGCGACACCGGGTCCGGTATACTCGAATACCTTGCCAACGCCACCCTTTACCGAGAGCCGGCGGAGCATCTCGAGGATGACGTCTTTGGCGGTCGTCCACGGGCCGAGTTCGCCCTCGAGCCGGACGTTGACGACTTTGGGCATGTCAAAGTAGTAGGGGCCACCGCCCATCGCGACGGCGACGTCGAGGCCACCCGCCCCGATCGCAAACTCCCCGAGGCCACCCGGGGTCGGCGTGTGGGAGTCGGCACCGAGCATGGTTCGTCCGGGAGCGGCAAAGTGCTCCTTGTGTACTTGGTGGCAGATGCCGTTACCGGGGCGCGAAAAGTAAGCACCGAAGGTCCCGGCGGCGCTGCGAAGGAACCGGTGGTCGTCGGTGTTTTTATAGTCGAACTGATATGTCTGATGGTCACAGTATTGGGCCGCCAGTTCGAGCTGGACTTCGTCGAGATCGAGGGCTTCGAACTGCAGCCAGACCATAGTACCGGTCGTATCCTGAGAAAGTACCTGGTCGATCTCGATCCCGATCTCCTCGCCCGGATCAAGCGATCCCTCAACGAGGTGATCGCCGAGAATCTGCTCGGTGAGCGTCCCTGACATGGATACACATTCAGTGAGCCACGGGTATAAATCCGACGAGGATATCGACGCGTTTTCCATGGGGGGTAGAATAGATCCACCATGACAGCGGACCCATTCGACGCTATTCGCGACGTGACGGTGGGCGATGAGACGTATCGGATCGCGGATCTTCAGGCGCTTGAGGAGGCAGGACTCTGCGAACTCGACCGCCTTCCCGTGAGTATTCGGGTGTTACTCGAGTCAGTGCTTCGCAACGTCGACGGCGAGCGGGTGACGCGCGAGCACGTCGAGGCGGCTGCCTCGTGGGAACCAGACGTACCGGATGTCGAGGTCCCGTTTAGTCCATCCCGAGTCGTACTCCAGGATCTTACCGGGGTCCCCGCAGTCGTCGATCTGGCTGCGCTACGCTCGGCCGCCGAACGCAATGGTGTCGACCCGACGGTTGTCGAGCCGGAGGTCCCGTGCGATCTTGTGATTGATCACAGTGTGCAGGTCGATCATTTCGGCTCGGCAGAGGCGTATGAACGAAACGTTGAGCTCGAATATGAGCGCAACGAAGAACGGTATCGAGCGATCAAGTGGGCCCAGCAGGCCTTCGAGCAGTTCCGCGTCGTACCACCGGGAACGGGGATCGTCCACCAAGTGAACTTAGAGTATCTCGGCAACGTGGTTCATGATCGGGACGGCTGGTTGCTGCCGGACACCGTCGTTGGAACGGACTCTCACACGCCGATGATCAACGGCATCGGGGTAGTCGGCTGGGGCGTCGGCGGCATCGAGGCCGAGGCCGCGATGCTCGGCCAACCGATCACGATGACCTTACCGGAGGTCGTCGGCGTAAAACTGACGGGCGAACTGCCCGACGGTGCGACTGCAACTGACCTCGTATTACATCTCACCGAACGGCTCCGCGAAGTAGGTGTGGTCGACCGGTTCGTCGAATTCTACGGTCCGGGAGTCGCCCAGTTGACGGTCGCCGACCGCGCGACGATTTCTAACATGGCGCCCGAACAGGGCTCGACAATCAGCTTCTTCCCCGTCGACGAAGCGACGCTCGACTATCTCGAGCTCACTGGTCGGGATCCCGAGCACATCGAGCTCGTCCGGGAGTACTTAGATCAGCAGGGGATGTTCGGCGAACAGGATCCGGACTTTACCGAAGTCGTCGAATTCGATCTTGGAACCGTCGAGCCGAGTCTGGCAGGGCATAAAAAGCCCCACGCTCGCATCCCGATGGGCGAGCTGGACGACCACTTTCCACGCCTCCTCGCCGAGGAAGGCGTGATCGATCCCGACGGGTTGGTGAGCGACGGCGGGATGGTCGCCGAACCGGACACGGCACTCGATGACCGCGTTCCCGTCACGCTCGAAGACGGCGACGAGGTCGATATCGGCCACGGGAGCGTGCTGATGAGCGCCATCACGAGCTGTACGAACACCTCGAACCCGGCCGTGATGGTCGCCGCCGGCCTGCTCGCCAGAAACGCCGTCAAAGCCGGCCTCTCCATCCCCGATCACGTCAAAACGAGTCTCGCACCGGGGAGCCGGGTCGTCACGGAATATCTACAACAAGCGGACCTCCTCGATGATCTCGAGGCACTCGGATATCACGTCGTGGGGTATGGTTGTACGACGTGTATCGGCAATGCCGGACCGCTCGACCCGGCGATCGAAGCGGCGATCGAGGAGCACGAACTCTGGACCGCAAGCGTGCTGTCCGGAAACCGTAATTTCGAGGCCCGCATTCATCCGATGATCCGGGCGAACTACCTGGCGAGCCCGCCACTGGTTGTGGCCTACGGGCTGGCCGGCCACATCGACATCGATCTCGAGACCGAGCCCATCGGCACGGGCGCGGACGGCGAACCGGTGTATCTGAGCGACATCTGGCCGGATCAGGACGAAATCCGCGAAACCATCCAGTCGAATGTGTCTCCTGAAATGTTCGTCGACAAATACGATGACGTCTATGAGGGTGATGAGCGCTGGGAGGCACTCGACGCCCCGACCGGTGGGACCTACGACTGGGATGACGAGTCGACGTACATCCGGGAGCCGCCCTTCTTCATTGACTTCCCGCTCACGGCGCCCGGCGTCGATAACGTCGAAGACGCCCGTTGTCTCCTCGCGCTCGGCGATACGGTGACCACCGACCATATTAGTCCCGCGGGGCCGTTCGGACCCGATGTGCCAGCCGGACAGTGGCTCCAGGACCAGGGCGTTCCGCCCCATGAATTTAACACGTACGGCTCTCGTCGGGGCAATCACGAGGTCATGATGCGAGGGACGTTCGCGAACGTCCGCATCGAGAACGAACTGCTCGACGGGAAGGAGGGAGGATTCACCGTTCATCATCCAACGGGCGAGGAGACGACCGTCTTCGACGCTGCAGAGCAATACCGCGATGATGACATCCCGCTCGTAGTCCTCGCCGGTGAGGAGTTCGGAACGGGCTCGAGCCGTGACTGGGCAGCGAAAGGAACCGACCTGTTGGGCATTGAAGCTACGATCGCGTCCAGTTACGAGCGGATCTTCCGCGACAATCTCATCGGCATGGGCGTCCTACCCCTCCAGTTACCCGACGGCGAAAGCTGGTCGTCACTCGGCCTCGATGGGACCGAGCAGTTTACGATCTCCGGACTCGCGGAAGGGCTCTCGGAAAACGCAGAGCTCACAGTCCAAGCGAAAGCAAATGGAGACGTCACCGAATTCCCCGTCACAGCCCAGGTGGGGACTCCCGCAGCGGTCGAATACGTCGAAAACGGAGGTATCCTCCACACCGTCCTCCGTCGGTTACTCCAGAGCAATTGAGAAGTTCACCGGCGTGATCGCCGACCACCTCAGAAAGGTATCGTTAACCGAGCGGGTCGATTCCGCTTGCGTATGTTTCAGTCCGGCCAGTTCGTGGCCGAGCACGTAACGCCGGTCGAACCGATCCAGGTGCAACCAAACGGAGTCGATCTTACGGTCGCCCGGGTGGAAGAGCCAATTGACGCCGGCCGTATCGGCATCGACGACAAATCGATTGGCGACCGTCAAGAAGTCCCACCGAGTGAAGTGACCGACGAGACGGCCGTCTACTACCTCCCGCCCGGGGCATACGTCATCCGATACGGTGAGACCGTTGCTGTCCCCGACGGACATGTCGGCTTCATCTACCCTCGCTCGAGTCTCCTAAGAAACGGTTGTATGCTCCATACGGCCGTCTGGGACGCGGGATATCGCGGGGCGGGAGCCGGGCTGTTAACGGTCCATCACGACGTCGAACTCGAACGTGATGCCAGGATCGGGCAGTTCGTACTGGCCCGTGCCAATCACGAAACGAGCTACGAGGGGTCATATCAGGGTGAGTCGTCCTGATCGGCATCGAGCCAGGCTTCGATGTCGTCGGCGAACGCCCCTCGGCGGTGAACGATCCCGTGGTCGACGTCGACGACGGTGCTTGCGCCACCCGGTGTTTCACCGTCGTCAAGAACGACCGCTGCATTCTCCACTACCGATCGATGAATCGCACTAACCGTCCGAGCTGCTGGGTGACCGCTCCGATTCGCCGAGGTTGCCGTGAGCGGGGGCGTCCGGTGCAGTAGCGACCGTGCGAGTACGTGATCGGGCACCCGGATGCCGACGCGATCACCGCCGGCTGTAAGCGCGTCCGGGAGTGACGGCTGTCGTTCGACCACGACAGTCACCGGCCCGGGTAGAAACGCGTCCATGAACCGTTGTGCCCGGGACGATGGTCGAGCGACGGACTGGACGTGCTCGACGGCCGATACGGCAACGGAAAGTGGCTTATGACGTGACCGAGCTTTCATCGAGAACACGTGCTCGACGGCCGATGGGTCCGTCGCATCAGCGCCGAGTCCGTAGACAGTTTCGGTCGGGTACACGATGGCTTCGCCTGCAGCGACAGCGGCGGCTGCCTCAGCGAGTTGTGCATCCAGATCAATCGGCCGCTCAGTCACGTTCTTCTTGCTCCGTGGGTGGACCGCGGGGGTCTTCGAGGCGCTCGGTCTCTGGCTCTGCCGTGGTGCGTTCGAGTTCGGCATCCGCGACCTCGAGTCCCTCGGCCGCTGCGGCGGCCGATACGTCTTTCTCTGCGTCGACGTGCCAACGGTCGATCCGCTCGTCGAGTTTCGTCAATTCTTCGGACACCCTTGCCTTGAGCTCGTCGCCGTTGATGTTGACCTCGAAGACGAACCGTTCCCCGTCTCCGTTACCGCCAGCACGGGTGATATTGGCGCTGATCAATCCGTTATCGAAGTAGTAGGGCGCCAGCTGTGTCATCACCTTCTGATAGACGGTATGCTCGACGCGACGGAGCATCTTTCGCCCGGCCGAGTCCGCTGCTCGTGTGACGTAATCGACCGAATTGTGCCACTTGTCGATGGCGGCGTCGGTATCCTCCTCGAGATCCTCGTAGGACTCGGTAAGCCGTTGGCCGGCCGTCCGAAGATCCTCGTTCGGCGATTTTCCTTTCCGTTCCCCCGCCCCCTTGGCAACGCTCGCCTGATCGGCAGTTTTTTCGCTGACGTCCGTCTCGATGTGTTCGGTTGATTTCGGACGCCATGCCTCCCAGTCATCGAAATCCTCTCCCTCGACACCACATTCTCGGAGGGCCCGACTGATGCGTTCGCCATGTTCGACCACGTCGGCCCACGTCCCCGTCGTTTTGAATCCCGCGACACCTTCCTTCATGGTTGGATCAATCGGTCCATCGGACCGGTGATACACCCGATATGTGCCCGCATTGGGTCAGTGGACACTTGGGGCGTACGCCGGGTTATACGTTTCTCCTTTTCCCGGCGAATCGATGGTCTAGAAGGAGGTGTTAACCTCGAGCCCTTCGGTAGCATCGGCGAGTCCGTCGTCGGTCACCGCATCCGAAAGCTGTTCCTCGACGTCTCCATCGGCGAGGAGTTCGTCGAACTCGTCGCGGAACCGGTAGTTCGTCCGGCGCATTTCTCGTTCGGCTTCGATCACGGTCATGGCTCGTTCGGCTTGCTCATGCTCCAGATCGAACGACGATCGGATATCCGCGGGGGATGCACCTTCTGCGACGGCACGTCGAATCTCTTCGAACGGAACGGGGAACTCCCGATCGTGATCCATCACGAGGTGGAGATCGAATCGTGCGCGAAGGATCTCTTCGGCAGAGACATCGAAGGCAACAGCGAGTTCATTGTCCGACTCGTCCTCGTATACCCGTTGGGCAAGTTCGACTAGCGTCTCATCATCGAGGGCAGAAGCAAAGTCGTAGTGGGCTCGCATCCGGTCGATTAGATCGGTGAGCCGCTCGTCGACCGACGCCGAACCGGTCAATGTCCCGGGCGATTCCTCTTGTCGTTCGGTGACGGTCGCGTCGTCCGCGACATCGATGAAGATGTCACGAAGCGAAGCTGTTTTGTCGTCCATACGTGTTCGCGCACGTCGTCGAGCCGGCACGAGTAAAAGCCTGTTGACCTGGCCGTCGTGTGGCTGGCGTCCACACGCATCGTCCGTAAACCAAAGAACTATCTCGGGTTTACGAAAAGTACCGGTATGAGTGAACACCAGCACGTAGAGCTCGTCGCCGATCGTACGGTCGACCGGCTCGTTCGAGTCGCACTGTTTGCCGCGTTGTTGGGCGTGCTCTCGTACGTTGCATTCCCGTATCCGCTATCGCCAGCCCCAGTCACGTTGCAGGTGCTCGGGGTGTTTCTGGCGGGAATTTTCCTCGGCCCGATCTGGGGAGCCATCGCGGTCGTGGTCTACCTGGTCGCCGGCGCCATCGGATTACCAGTGTTCTCGATGGGCCAATCCGGCATCGGCGTGTTGTTGAGCGAACGCGTTGGCTTTCTCGTGTCGTTCCCGATCGCAGCTGCGATGACCGGTGCGATCGTCCACGGTGGTCGCTCGCTGGTAGATCCGACGACCGTGAGCACACTTCGTCTAGTCCTCGGCATGACGCTCGCGACGGGAGTCATCTATCTGCTCGGGCTGATCGGATTCATGATCGTGCTTTCCATGGGACCGGTCGAGGCGTTCGTCGTCGCCGGACTTGTCTTCTTGCCGGCAGAGGTTGCCAAAATGGCCGGTGCGATCGCAATCGTCCGGTCGGCCAGGCTGCCGCGGTCGCTCATCGATCGGTGATGCTTCGCGTCGAGGGGGTGAGCTACCGCATCGACGGTACAACTGTCCTCGAGGAAATCGATGTAGCGGTCGAATCCGGGACGTTTGTGCTGCTGGTCGGCCACAACGGGGCCGGCAAGACGACACTGCTCGATCTCATTTGCGGAATCGGAACGCCAACTACCGGTCGCATCCTCGTGGACGGGCACGATGTCGTCACCAATCCGGGCCCCGCCCGCTCCCGCATCGGACGAGTGTTCGAAGATCCGCGCGATCAGCTCCTGGGTGCGACCGTCCGTGAGGACGTCGCGTTCGGGCCCGAAAATCTCGGGCTCTCGCGGGACGTGATTACCAATCGTGTTGACGACGCACTCTCAGCCGTCGGGATGGGCGACGCAGGTGACCGGCCGATCGATTCGCTGTCCGGCGGCGAACGAACCAGGGTTGCGATCGCCGGTGCACTCGCTATGGAACCCTCGATCCTGCTGCTCGACGAGCCGACGGCCGGACTCGATCACCCGGGACGCACACGAGTGCTCGAACACGTTCGTCGGGCATATGAAGGCGGTGTGGGCGTCGTCATGGCGACCCACGATCTTCGTGATCTCGACACCGTCACCGATCGTGTAATCGGACTCGAAGCCGGCCGAATCGCGATGGACGCCTCGCCCATCACTGCGGTCGACCACCTTGCTGACCTCGGAGTGCGTGTGCCGTCGACCTGGTCACCATGAGCGTCGCGTATCGGCCGGGGGAAACGGTGTTTCACCGACTCGATCCACGAACGAAGTTGTGGTGTCAGGTCGCGATCGTTGCCGCCGCATACGCCTACACGGACCCGCTTCCGCTTGTGGGGTTAACGATCGCGGTGCTTGTGGCACTGTCCGTCCTCGACCTCTCGCCGTGGCGCATCCTCGCCACGATGCGACCCGTCATCGTCCTCCTTACGATTGCCACCGTGGTCGCGGGCGTCCGGATCGGCTCACCGTGGTTCTCCCTGGCCGACGCGAGTGAAACTGGCATCGCAGCCTACCGGGTATTGCTGGTGATCGTGGTGGGGTTCGTATACGTTCACACCACCCCGACGAGAGCGTCACAGGCGGCCCTCCAGTGGCTCGTTCCCGGGCGTATCGGCCGAGGCCTGGCGGTTTCGGTTGGACTTGTCGGCCGGTTTCTCCCCCGTTTCCAGACGACAGCTCGACGCATCCGGGACGCAATGGCCATTCGTGGCGGCGACCGAATGTCCCTCCATCGTCGGATCGCCGTGTTCGGCATCGTCGTCCTTGCAGCCGCCGTCCGGGACGCAGACCGGACGAGCGTAGCCATGCGGACCAGGTGTTTATCCTGGAACCCCACATTGCCATCACTGTCGTTCGGCCGGCTCGATTACCTCGCGATTGTGCTCGGGCTCGGGCTGTGTTTCCTCGCGATCAGGTCACTGTTGTAGCATCCGGCCGATTGATGGGAGACCACCAGTCGGTGAGAAAAACCACACAGATGACGGCCGCGACGACGTGCATCCCCATGAGAACGACGACGGCACCGAGTGTTGCGGTAGGGTCCCAGCGCAACACGGCCAAGTCGGGCAAGAAGGAGAGCAACAGCGCCACGGCCGCAACCCGGGCGAACAACCAATCCGGGTCAGTCACCGCTCGGGTAATGGCGCCATACACCGTCGTTGCAGCCAGCGCTCCGAGCACACTAAGTGCCACAACTGGGGGTGGCCGCAAGGCACCAAACGGGTCGACAACCCCCGACTGCAGCACCACGAGAAGGAGCAGGTAATTGGCCGTCGCCGTGGCGACCATGGCCACCGCCCCCCGCACGGCGAGCGTCCGCAACGGCAACGGCCCCGTGTCGTCCATGTCGATATCCAGTACTGACCGCACATTGAACGTACCGGAGGGGTGAATCGATCAGGTTTTCCCGCGGGCAGGGCCGGCTTTGGACATGCGACCGGAACGTCCACGCAGGTTACGACGGGACGCGATTCGACCCCTCGTGGCCGAGACATCGCTTTCCCCGACCGATTTCATTGCACCTCTGTTCGTGGATGCGACAGCCACAGCTCCGCGCCCAATTCCATCGATGCCCGGACACGAGCGGCTGTCACTGGACGCGGTAGTGGAACGTGCCCACGAGCTCGAGGAGGCTGGAGTACGCGGCGTGATCGTCTTCGGTATTCCCGACCGGAAAGACGCGGACGGTTCGCGTGCGTGGGCCGACGATGGCATCGTCCAGCGGGCTGTCCGACATCTCGATGAGCGGACGGATCTGACGATCATCACGGACGTTTGTCTCTGTGAGTATACAGAACATGGCCACTGTGGGGTCCTCGCACACGATGCGCGGAAGGCCACCGGTAGTATGACTGTCGAGAATGATGCCACGTTGGCCGCACTCGCACGGACGGCAGGTTCACATGCTGATGCCGGCGCGGATATCGTTGCACCGAGTGCAATGATGGACGGCCAAGTCGGTGCCATCCGAACGGCACTCGACGACGCCGGTCACGAAGATATCGCGATTCTCAGCTATGCGGTCAAATACGAAAGTGCCTACTACGGACCGTTTCGGGAAGCGGCCGACGGCGCGCCGGCGTTCGGGGATCGACGCCACTACCAGATGGATCCGCACAACCGCCGCGAAGCCCGCCGGGAGGTCGAACTCGACATCGATGAGGGCGCCGACATGGTGATGGTCAAACCGGCGATGACCTACCTGGACATCGTCAGGGACATCCGCGAGACGGTGTCGGTCCCGGTTGCTGCTTATCACGTCAGCGGGGAATATGCAATGTTGGTCGCAGCCGACGAACGGGGCTGGCTGGACCGGGAGGCGACTGCCATGGAGGCAGCGGTGAGTATGAAACGGGCGGGGGCAGACTTGATTATCACCTACTTCGCCAAGGAGCTTGCCCAGCGGCTGTCGGGTCGATCTCGGTAGGTCTTAGGCCCGGGCACCGTGAGCGGATAACCATGGACCACCAACGCTCGCGGGCACTCTACGATCGGGCACTGTCGGTGTTCCCGGGAGGGGTCAACTCGCCGGTCCGGGCAGTCAGACCGTATCCCGTGTTTGTCGACCGTGGCGATGGCGCCCACGTCGTCGATGTCGATGGCAACCGGTTTCTCGATTACGTCATGGGATATGGACCGCTGTTGTTGGGACATTCGCTACCCGAAGAAGTTCAGGAGGCGATTGCCGCACAAGTTGCCGAAGGGGCGATGTACGGCGCGCCGGCGCGTCCCGGTCTGGAACTCGCCGAGTTTATCGTCGAGCACGTCGATTCCGTCGAGAAGCTCAGATTCGTCAACAGCGGGACGGAGGCAACTACCACGGCGGTGCGGCTCGCACGCGGCTATACCGGCAGGGACAAACTCGTGTTGATTGACAGCGGCTATCACGGGGCGTTAGATCCCGCGCTCGCCGATGACGGTGCCCCTGGTTCGCCGGGGATCACGGTTGGTGCGACAGCCGATACGATCACGATCCCATTCAATGATCCCGACGCGGCAGAGCGTGTCTTCGACCGCCACGGTGAGTCTATCGCTGCCGTGATGGTCGAACCGTTACTCGGCAACAAAGGATGTCTGGATCCGGTCCCGGGATACCTCCAGACGCTACGCTCGCTGACGGAGACGTACAACGCGCTGTTGGTCTTCGATGAAGTCATGACGGGCTTTCGAATCGGCGGGCTCGGCTGCGCCCAATCGGTTTTCGACGTCAAGCCGGACCTGACGACGTTTGCGAAGGTAATCGGTGGTGGGTTTCCCGTCGGGGCAGTCGGTGGATCCGCCCGAATCATGGATCAGTTAACGCCGACAGGGTCGGTATTTCACGCAAGCACCTACGCCGCCCACCCGGTGGGCATGGTGGCCGGACTCGAGATGCTCCGGTACGCCAACGAAAACGATGTCTATGAGCGGCTCACAACGCTCGGCGATCAGCTCAGGGGAGCGATAGCGGACGTCCTCGCCGATACGCGACCGGAATATACGGTCGTCGGCCGTGATAGCATGTTCAAGGTCGTGTTCACCGACGCGGAGTCGGCCGCACCCGCGGCGGGGTGCCAGGCGGGATGCCGGCACGATCCACAGTGTGCCCGCTACGGAACCTGTCCCCGTGACGGGCGCGACATCGACGCGGCAAACGGCGAGCGCTGGGAGCGGTTGTTCTGGCAGTCGATGAAGGAACATGGAGTACTCTTGACAGCAAACCAGGACGAATCCCAGTTCCTCAGCGCAGCCCACACCAAAGCGGACATCGAGAAGACGATCGAAGCGTACAAACACGCGCTCTGATGACGAAGCTGGTTTGAAGGGGGACCACCCACGGGAGATTATGAACGACGAGCCACTCCGGATCGGTACCCGGGGTTCTGTCCTGGCACGTCGCCAGGCCGAGACCGTCGCCACGGCGCTCGGAAACCACGGCGTGGACGTCGAGCTCGTACCGGTCGAGACAGCCGGTGATCGGCACCGCGACCGGCTCGTCCAACGGCTCGGCCGGACGGGTGCCTTCGTCCGTGCCCTCGACGACCGTGTACTGGATGGTGAACTCGACGTGGCGGTCCACTCGATGAAGGACATCCCAACGGAGCTACCCGATGGACTCGTCGTTGCCGCCGTGCCCAACCGCGCGGAACCACGCGACGTCGTCGTCAGCCCGACAGGCGAGGGACTCGCCGCCCTCGATCCCGGTGCGACCGTCGGCACCTCGAGTGTACGCCGTCGAGCACAAATTCTCCGCGCGCATCCGGATCTCACCGTTGAGCCTGTCCGAGGGAACGTCGATACGCGACTCGAGAAACTTTATGCGGCCCACGTCAAGGAAACGGCCGCGGAATTCGACGATGACGACTCCGACGAACAAGACGAGTGGATCTCGTCGCTCACCGAACTCGAACGAGCCGCGCTGGATCGGGAGGTCGATGTCGCCTTCGACGCCTTAGTACTGTCCGGCGCTGGTCTCCAACGAATCGAGCTCGACCGACAGGTCCAGCCGACACCACGGCCGATTGCAACCGCCGTCCCGGCGGCCGGGCAGGGTGCCATCGCGGTGACGATGCGGGACGGCGACCTCGCCCGGCGTGTGCATTCCATGATCGACAAGCCGCCGATCAGGGTGGCTGTCACGGTCGAACGCACCCTCCTCGCCGCATTGGGCGGGGGGTGTATCGCCCCGATCGGAATCAACGCCGTCGTCCAGGGCGAGATCGTCCACACCCGGGTTCAAGTACTAGATACCGACGGCAAGCAGGCCATCGAGGCGACACGAGATCTCCCGATCGAACGGCATCTCGAATCCGCAACCGAACTCGCCGAGGAACTCGCCGACAGAGGGGCGCGGGACTTGATTGCGGCGGCCGCCAGTGACGAACAATGACGTCCGGACGGGTCTATCTGGTCGGCGCAGGTCCCGGTGACCCCGAGCTGTTGACGGTGAAGGCAAACCGGTTGCTCACGGAAGCAGACGTCATTCTTCACGACGGATTGGTGGGTGAGGAGCTACTCGCATCGTTGCCAGCGGCAGCCCTCGAGGACGTCGGCAAACGTAACACCGACCGGCGCACCACACAGGAGGCAATCAACGAACGGATGGTAGAGCTTGCAGCTGCCGGCAAGCGCGTCGTCCGGTTGAAAGGTGGTGACCCGTTCGTGTTCGGTCGTGGCGGTGAGGAAGCCCGTTATCTCGCAGAGCACGGCGTTCCAGTGGAGATTGTTCCTGGCGTCACCTCGGCGCTTGCGGTGCCGGGCGTCGTTGGTATTCCGGCAACAGACCGCGATCACGCATCGCAGGTGACGATCGTGACCGGTCACGAGGACCCCGCCAAGGACGAGTCTCGAGTCGACTGGGGTCGATTGGCCGGATTCGACGGAACCATCATCGTCCTGATGGGGGTCGGGAAACTGCCGGAGTATACAGCAGCATTGCTCGAGGCCGGGATGGAGCCGGAGACCCCGGTCGCAATGATTGAACGAGGGACGTTGCCGGAGCAACTGATGGTACGTGCCACGTTGGCAACAATTGTCGAGCACGCACGGGAGATCGAACCCCCAGCAATCACGGTCATCGGCTCTGTCGTGGATGTCACAGAGCTCGTCGAGGGAGTACTCGCATGCTAGCTCGTCCCGCCATTGCTGTGTTTCGACCCGATGATGAACGTCTCGAACGAGCGATCGACGTGCTGACTGTGTTGGGTGCAGAACCAGTGGCGGATCCGATGCTCGCCATTGAGCCGACCGGAACGCTGCCTCGTTCGGATGCCAACGTCGTGGTATTCACAAGCTCGACCGCCGCCGACATCATTGCCGGTCAATGGACTCCTGGCGATACCATGGTGTGTGCCATCGGGCCTCGCACGGCAACCGCCCTCGAAGACCGGGAGATCCCGGTCGACGTGATTCCGGAGACCTACGATTCCGCCGGGCTGGTCGAGCGGTTGGCCGACGTCGTCGATGGGTATCGTGTCGAGATCGCCAGAAGCGATCACGGCAGTGAGGTGTTGCCGTCCGGCTTGCAAACGGCCGGAGCGTACGTGCATGAAACGACGTTGTATTGCATCAAGCGGCCGCCGCACGCCGGTACATCCGTCGATCGTGCTATCGACGGGTCCCTCGATGGATTGGTGTTTACGTCACCACTGATGGTCGAACACTTCCTCGAAACGGTGAACGAGCGGGACGGCCCTGCGGCCGATGCGCTGGTAGCGGATCCAGTCGTCGGCGCGATCGGTGATCCGACGGCAACAGCACTCCGGCGTGGCGGCATCGAACCGGACGTCATCGCGCCGAAAGCAGATTTCAAAGTGCTCGCGAAAGCAGTCCTCGACGTCATCCAGGCGTGACGGGATACCGCGATCGTGCAATAGAGACACACGAGCGCCCAATGACAATGCGCATCTCACAGATCGACACAACTAGGAAGACAGAGCGACGCCGTTGTCGTCACCGTGATGTCTGCACACCGAATTGAACCCATCATCTCATGATCTATCGCATTGCAACCGCTTTCAAAGGGCAGTCCCAGAAGGTCCCTGGCTGGAATGCAGTTCGTCTTGGCTGGAATTTCACGCGGATCCAATGGGAGGGGATCGTGGTTGCCGCGCTCGGCTTTGCGATCACGCGAATCTTCGTGGCCGAAGCCGTCATTATGGGAACAGCTATCCCCTTTCTAATTACTGGTGTCGTGCCATTGATCGTCGGTCTTGCCGTGACGGTATTCGGTGTAACGCTCGCGATCGGGGCGTTCACGGCTTCGTATACCCGGCATGTGTCCGTGGGGGCATTGATTGGAACATCGGCAATGGTGATGATTTTGTTGATCACGGCGTTCGGCGAATTCGTCCAGGACGGAACCCTCTCATATCCGTTCACAAACGGGCTGCTTGTTGCCAATGTCATGCTCGGGGGTATCGTTGGAGGCATGGTCATCGGGCACCGCTCGGCGGAATCCGAACGCCAGCGACAGGCACTCAATCGCAAGTCAAACCGATCGTTGCTGGTGAACCGCCTCCTTAAGCACGATGTAATCAACGCGATCACTATTGTCGGTGGTTATACGACGATTCTTGCCGAACGATCGGATCCACAGGCCCACCGGACGATCCAGACCGCACTCGATGGCATCGAACGGACCATTCACGAAATCGGGACAATTGCCGACGAAACCGAACGCCCGATGCTCGACCTCGTCAACGTCCGCCAGTACGTGCATGCCGAAATCGACCGATTCGACCGTGAACAGGATCTCCATATCGACGTTCAGGACAGGGCAAGCGACCCGAATGCGGTTGCCGGCGGAAACCTTGGCCTCGTGATCCGAGAATTACTGGAGAACGCTGCAGACCATGGCACGACCGATTCCATCGCAGTCGATCTCGATGATTCGTCCAACCAGGTGGGGCTGACGATCTCGAATGAGGGCCCGGGACTGCCGGAAACACAGCGCGAATTACTCGAGCATGGGACGTTCCCGGAATACGACGATCCCACCGCCGGGTTTGGCCTCCAAGTCGTCCGCCTTCTCGTCGATCGCTATGGAGGAACGATTCGGGTGACCGAAGAGGAACGAATCCATATCACCGTGTCTCTGTCGCGAGCACGCGGTGGGATAGAAATTACCGACCCCGATGGCGTTACGGTTCCAAACCTGTTACATGCCGGCATCGCCGGGACCATCGCCGGTGTTGCAATGGGGGCAATCTATACACTTTCGACCGGACTGCTTCCCGTAATCGGGGCGTTATATGGCGTGGAGGATCCGATCGTAGGGTGGATTACACACTTGTTCCACAGCATCGTCTTTGGACTCGTGTTTGCAGCCGGGATCGACCACGTATCACGGGCTCGAAGCGGAATGTCGCGTGCCAGCTCCACCATCCTTGGCGGTCTCTGGGGAATAACATTATGGCTGGTCGCGGCAGGCGTGGTGATGCCCGTTTGGCTGCGTGCATTGGGAATCGAGGCCGCGATTCCCAATCTCGACCAAACAGGATTGGTGGCACACCTCGTGTGGGGTCTGGTCATGGCCATCGTGTACGATCTACTCAGGCAATCTCGAGATTGACGGACGTGTATCGAGGCTGCACATCCTCCGACCTCACAAGACCGTTGGGTGCGGAGATATGACGGAGGTGATAGTCCAACGCCGTCCGACATCCACGAAAACGGACATGTACCCCGTCCTCGTCGACGAACGGAACCCACCCCCTTTCCCGGAACTGGCGCGTTCTCGCCGGTTCCATTCCAGTTTGTCGACGCGGACGATCGCTAAGGCTGGTCTGCTGTGTGTCCTGTGGTCCCCGATCTGCAATGCCCCCAATCTGAAGTTTCCTTCACACCGTGCCGGGGGCTTCACCGTGTTATCTCGCCCTGAGCGAATCCGACCGACGGTGGGCGAATGCATCTTTCGCACTCCCCAGACTGGTTCGCGTCCGCGAATCCCACCGTCAATCGAGAGGACTGCGGGTCCGTGACGATCGCTCCATTCACGAGGGTTAGCCACCGCACAGCTGAGGTGTTCGATGAGTAGTAAGCCGAAAGCCGTGGTTCTCGGGCAAGTCAGACCTGGTTACGATACCTAGCATATGTCGGTTAAATTTCTCAGTGGGCATAGACTTGACGTTAATTTGAGTTATGCGGAAAGGTTCGTGTAGTACGTCGAGCATATCCTAAACCAACTAACGAGTACACGCGGGACCAGACGGTATGGGTACTCGCGCTATCCTATGGCTGAGTGGACGATCACGTTGCCACTCGGGATCATTGTCCCACCGTTCGTACCCACGCCGAGGGGTGCGCCTCCCTCGGCCCCAGTCTAATGCCGAATCCGAAGTCTTTCGCTGTGCTGTCGTCGGCGTGGTTCTCGTAGCCCGACTATAGACAGGGGAATCGCGCTTGGCTCGGGCGATTGGTCGCAGCTGGATACCCACACGTCGAACACCATTGGGAGGTCTGTGCTGTGTTGACCTGCTCGACCTGCGCCCCTCGCACTTCGGCTTTGTTCGCGACAATTGTGTGCAGGTGCCGAAACGCCCAGGTAAGTCCCCGTTTCGCACCGGCCATCCGCTTGCTGATGTCGGTCAAGTCCTCGAAGGCGATGTGTGAGCAGCCACGTTCATCCGCCTCATCGACAATACCATTAGCGATCTCGCGAACGAGCACGGTGAATCGACCAGTCTTCTTCCGACTGACTACCCGCATTGCCTCGTGGTCGGTTCTCGAACCACAGCGTTGCAGTGCGGCTCTGTAATTTTCGTAGTCACGGCGTCAATGAGGGAGTGCTGGCGTGGAAGCTCGAAACCAGGAATGTTGTCCGAGACGTCGTGGTTGCTCGTCATGGTCCGTCGATACCGCAGAAATCGCGAGATGATTCCTCGCGTGCAACTTGCCACTGGGATGGTGGGCAAAGGGTTGAGTCCGACGCAGACCGACCTGCGCCGGGGTGCACGCCGCAGCGTGGTCACACCACCTCGATCGATCCGAACATAAACCCGGCGTGGGGGGAGCAGTAGTAATCCTGCCGACCCGGTGAGTCTGCCTCCCAAATGAATTCGTCACCGACTGCGGTGATGGTTGCCTCG
>SKNY01000095.1 GCA_007123105.1 Salinarchaeum sp.
CTGATGGATTCGCGCGCTCTATTCAGCAGCGTCGAATTCGCTTTTCTACTTCCTGTCACAAGTGACGCGTTGCATACAGAGAATGAGTGCAGCAGGGTGATCACGTTCATTCTGCAAAATATCACTGAATCAGCTGCGCTATATAGAATTCGTCTCTCCCTCTCTCAACCCACTCTCCTCTTGTAACTGATTTCACCAATCAGTGTTCATCAAGACGATCAACATCGCACCAAGGTAGATACCAGCCATGGCAACTAAGATTGGATCGGTGTGCTCAAACAAATCGTATACTCTCCAAGCCCCATATCCGGCAGCAACGACGTAGAGGACGGAGATTATCGTAACAAACCAGAGCTTCAGCGTCGATCCTCTACCTCTAAACGACTTAACTATTCCCCAGATCGATTCATGTTCGCTACTCTCCTCTGCTCGTTTCGTCAAATCGGAAAACATTCTTGCACCACCGATCGCTGAAACTGCGAGTATGAATTCAAACCAGAATCCAGTGAGGTAATACGTGTATCCAGGCGCCAGCACGGGCAACCAGAGGATTCGTTTTGACCCACCCTCGAACACCTCAATCGCGTCACTAAACACCGACATAAAATGGCCCCACTATTCCAGGCGGTATAAACGTATCCCGGCCACTTCTTGTGTCGGAGCTGTTCGCGGTATTCTCTCAATTGAGTTTCACGGATATGTTGTGCGTGTTAGCTGTGAGAACGAGGTTTGTATATTGTCAAGTAGAGAAGCGCTCTTCCCGCTGCTTAGAATTTATCGAGGCTTCTTCTTCTGCGCTGGTTTAATTCGCGTTTATCTCCCGTATCATAGTGTTTTTTCAGCACTTCACGGCTGACATTAGAGCGTCCAGATACATCTTCCAATTTGGCGTCGTTGTTGAGGAATTTCTGTATCGCTCCACGTCGGCCAGCGTGCGGCGACCGAGAGCTTGGACATTTGCTTGCAGTATGGTTCGATGTAGCTTCACAGTCTTGATAGTCTACCTCGTGGGGACATTCGTTTGAATACCAACAGGGCCGAGTTATGACGTAGAAATTCCGCTGAAAGGCACTTTTTGACATTCTCCCGTGTGCAGTTGCTATCAGCGGGTCACGACCGTATTCGTCTTCAACTGGGGGGCGGTGGTACTCCAGCCACGTTTGAATTATATCAGTCGCTTTCTCGTTTAGCGAAAGTATTCGCTCTCCTCTCTCTTGGTTTTTGAGCGGTGTTCCGACGTGGGGCCGGTGGATAGCGTGTAGCTCATATCCGTTGGGACCACGAGCGAAATCATTTACGTCAAGCGCCCGCGCGGTTCCTGATCGAATTCCGGTGTGCCAAACGAGATAGAAAATGATGTGACGAAGTTTTCCATACTCGTATTCTTCGAGGTAGTTGAGTATTTTTTCAGCGTGTTCTTCATCTATTCGCTCCTTGCGTATTTCGTCTGAATTCGACAGTTGGGGCGAATTGATTTTGTCTGCGATTCCGGGTGGTGCGGCTTCTATATCTTCACAGAACTGCATGAGTCGGCGTACTCGGTCCAGATCGGTTTTGACGGTCGCGGGTTTCACGTTCTTCTTTCGACCCTCTGCGAAATCAGAAATAATCCGACCAGTCATTTCGTTCATGTCGGTGATGTTCTGCTCGTTCAACCACTCGATGAAGCGGTCGAGGGAGTAGCCGTATTCTTGAATGGTGGTTTTAGAGAATTCAGATTCGTTGTTACTGAGGAACCGATTCTTCGCCTCTTGTGGAGACATTCGCTCTATCATGGTTTTACACGAAAAGCGCCGGGGCGATACATAGATCAAACCAGATCGCAACCCTTGGCATCAATGCGCGGAACGCGAACGGAGTGAGCGGGGTTCAAATCCCGGCGAGTCCACTTCGATTCCTTCGCCGTGATCCGGGTTCACGACCGCAAGGTACGAACCTTGGAGCGGCCGGATTCGCCACTTTTGGGTTGAAGAACGATTCCCTACAGAAGAGAGTTCATCATAATCCCAGATGGCGGTCTCCGCCGTCTGGCGATTCCAGCAGGGAGTGGAGGTGTTCAAAATGAGAGCGAGAGAACCCACGCACTACTGAGGCGCTCTGAGAGCGTGAAGATGTTGAACCGTGGAAGTAGGATTAATCGAATACGGATAGTAATCTTTAAAGATGTAGAATCGGATAGTACGTCTATCGCTCTGATGGGGTCACACTGGCCGTTGGACGTCTTGCGGACATCACGAAGGACCATGATCCAGAACAGGGGAAGAGGGGTTTGATTACCGAGCGTCGAACCTCGTTGCCACCGCACGAACAGCACGGCCGACTCGGCTACATCTGATCAGCACCAGCGGGAGTGCGGATAACATTCCAATGACATCCCCGGTAGGGAGTCAATCGGTTCCGAATTGACAGGCTATGATTGGAGGACGGTGAATGACGCACGCCACACGACAACGGGATAACGCCCCCCGGACCGGGAAGCGCGGGGAACGCAAACGAAGCAGGGACACAGGAGACGATAAGAAACGAAAGGATCCCATCGCTGCGCTCCACCGAACGGTAGGAAATCAGGCCGTCAAAGAACTCGCAGCGAGCCAAGAATTGCGATCGAAGGGGAGCGTCAGGCACCGAGAGGACCGGATCGAACACGAGATCGAGCGAGTCTCCAGGGCAGAGACGAGGACGCGGGAACCCAACGCTACCGGTTCCACTGATACAACGAGTCAACGGCGGACAACACCGGACACTGCGGCCCGAGACGACGACCCTTCGGCGGGTGGTCGGTCACCGAATCCTCCCCCGAGTGACCGCCATCGGTGGATCCGACGATACCGGGTGCAGGAACACCGACCCGATGCAGGGTGGAACCGATCGGTGGAGGCCGATCTCGAATCGAACCGCGAGCAGCCCGTGGAGGGCACGAGGACCCAGACGACACGTCAAGCCGCCCCCGGTGTCGGGCCGATTCGCCACCCGACAACGCCCTCCATCCAACCCAAACTCCGGGAGATCCAACACGATCGATACGAACGCGAAGCCGATCGGGTAGCAGCGCTGATCGTGTGGAATCCTCATTTCAAGGGGTCCACCACCGGAACGCACAGCGATTCCCCCTCGAACAACCGGCTGATCCACCGGGACCGCGTTCCCGTGGGTCGGCACCCACCGCCTGCGGACGGTAGACAGCAGCGTGTACGGCACGACGCAAACGCAATGTGGGACCCGTCTTTACAGTCACCGATGGGTGACGTGGCGCCTGAACTCCGATCCCAAACTGGGAGCGGGCGTCCCCTGCCCGCATCCATTCTGTCCGTCCTGGGCCCGCAGTTCGGAGTCGACCTCAGTACCGTCCGTGTCCACAGCGGCACGCAGGCAGCGAACCTGACGAGGGCACTCAACGCACACGCATTCGCGTACGGCCGCCACATCTATTTCGGACGAGGATGCTACGACGTCACGACGGCGGCGGGACGGGACCTGCTCGCACACGAGTTGACTCACGTCGTCCAGCAGCGGTCGGTTCCCCGGTCCGCTCGCGGTGATCCGCCACCACAGATGCGTGCATCGAGGCTATCGGCGGACACAGTTGAGGCGACCGTTCGCTACGACGATGCTCTCGGTAGCGCGGCATCGACCAACCCAGCTCGACTTGGCCGGCCCGCCGTGCAACGCCGTCCCCTGCCCGACCTGAAGGATACCCGGCTCGGATCGATTGGCTTCGAACTTCCCGGGGGCGGGCTGTTCCGTGGCGACATCCGCGTCGAGTCCGAGTTGACGCCACCAGGACGGGACCCTGGGCGCTTTGAGGGGTACACCGACCGGTTGCTCGCCGTGGCTCGCTGCTGGCGTGAAGACGCTCTGTGTGCGGTCTTCGAGGACGACTCCGGTCGGTACCACGCCATGAAAACCAACTGGCCCGCCCGCGACCCGCGTGTGGAAGGTCTCCACCTATCGCCGGCCGAGGGGATCCGCGGCTTGCAATGGGTCCACGTCACGGACGAGGCGGCGGCGAGGGCTGCCGAAGAAGCGGACGGCGGCCGACACCGCTCGTGGGGCGATCGGGTCCAGCAAGTAAAACGATGGCATGACGCGTGGACCGCGGGCACGGTTCCCCCTGATTTCCAGCCAAACGATGGCCAACGTACTCGGCAGGCGCTCCGGGAGGCGATCGAGCGCGGATACGTGTCTCTGCTCGCAGAGGTGCTTGGAATCGGGCGCAACGAGATTCACGTCGCACGGAGCGCCGACGACTGGGAGCCCAGGCGAATCAACTTCGATCTGACGCTCACCGTTCGGGGAAGGGGGGGAATCGGCAGCCTCCCGGAGGACCGCGAGACCGATAACCTGCCCGAACCCACGGTGGTGATCGGTCCGAAGGCGATCGAGGCGGAGACACGACTGTCAGCGCTGGCCACGGCTATTCACGAGGCGACGCACTACGCCCACGGCGAGCGGACCCTAGAGCTCTGGAACAGATGGCGGCGATCGAGACTCCATTTGACGTTCGTCGAGTGGCTCCGCCGTCGCCGCAGCCGCAAAGACGACCCGGAGGAAGAAATCCTGGCTGAAGAAACGGTTCGTGTCGGAAAGAGCAATACCGAGGCGCTGGCGCGCATGCAGGCGTTCGTCTCCACGTACCATCGCTTCGAGCTGGATGATACCCGGACCCGCTTTATTTCAATCGATATGTTACCAAATTATTGGAGTGGTACCGATTCGGCCGTCAAAACGAACATCATTCGCCGTCTGGCTACCTACGTGGACTCGTTGCCCGACAAGTACCGCCAAGACCTCGTGCGACACATGAACGAAAAGCTCGAAGCGGCAGAACAGGATCAGTTATTGCGGGCCCACGTCCGCTTCTGGGAACGATTTGCCCGCGAGATCTTCTGAGCGACCCCGTTCGAGATCCATTCGTATTCGGTTAATCCTACTTCCGAGGTTTAGCTCCATTCGGAGAACCCCTAAGCATGTCTACTGCTACCTCTTCAGTCGTCTGTCGATCGAATCCGTGATTCGCCATCAGACGGTTGACCGCCGCCGGCGCACTCGCTCTGTTAACCGGACCGGTCGGGCTGTTCGCGTTAGCTGTGGATGCGCTCAACGTCGAGAATTTCGACCAGAACGAGCGGTGTCTTCGGCTCCGGCACCGACCGGAGATCGGGACGCCGCTGAAGAACAAAGGTGCCGCGGAACGTTCGATCGCCGTCGGTGAGCACTACTGTCAGGTGATCCCCGACTACATCGAACACACCCGCGACCCTGTCCGCGACAAGCATGGCGGCCGACCGCTCATCACGAGCACACAGGAGCGGCTGAGCGCCGGTGTGATTCGGAACGCGGTCTACAGCGTCACGCGACCCTGTCAGTACACCGAGTGTCCGCACGACCGCGACCCCGAGACGTGCGAGGCGATGAGCTACGAGACGGCGAAGGAATGTCCATTGAGTCGCTCACCGCACGGGATCCGCCGCGGATCGATCACGAAACATCTCCGGAACGGTACCCCGCAGGACGTCGTCAGCGACCGGGCGAACGTCTCACCGGAGGTCCTCGAGCGTCACTACGACCAGCGAAGTGAACAGGAGAAGATGGAACTACGTCGCCGATTCCTGGAGGACGCATAAACATGAGGAATTTACAGCTCTCGACTCAGACGCCCCTGCGAACTCAAGGGCGGCGAGACTCCCGGATCGAGAAGGCCCCCGGCGAGTCCGTTTTGAATCAGTCGTGACGACTCCCCACGAGTCCACTTCGCTGCCTCCACGATGAGCAGGGTTCACGACCGCGAGGTAGGAACCTTCGAGCGGCCGAATTCGTCACTTTTGGGCTGAAGAACGATTCCCTACAGAGGAGAGCGAATAAACCGGGAGTACGGCTGTAAATACGCTTCCGGAAGTCGAGTGGAATCGGGCATAATGTTTCACAACCGGAGGCTAGCCACCACGGCGGTCGTCGCGGGCAACGACGCGAATCGAGCTCCCGAGGTACTTCGTTAGCGCCTCATCGATCGTATCCGCCCTGAATTCACCGAGCTGGGCGCCTATCGCGTCCCGGAGCGCGTCGAGATACGCCTGATCCGTCCGGAGTTCACTGAACGAAATCGACACCACGGGTACGTCGAGAGCGTCCTCGGCGACCTCCCGGAAGTACATCTCGTCCCCGACGTTACCGCGCCAGAGATGATCGCGGAAGAAGAGCCATCCGGGCTCTCCTGGTGGATCTGCTGCCCGGTACAGCGTCGTCTCGAATTCCGCGGGATCGACCGACACCTCCGGTAGCGAGGATTCGATCCGGAATCGAACCCGGAATACGTAGCGAGCAGTTCCCCCCAGCGAATCACTGGTGTCCATATCTGTATTCTCGGCTACGCACCCAAAAGGACGGCTCTGGTCAAAACCACAATAACTGACATGATCTGTTTGTTGAATACAGCGAGCGAGTTCAGCAATCCCATTCCCACGCCAAAGCCAATGGATCGACTGCTCGGTAGACGTGCAAGATGCCTACGTTAGGACGTAGTGCTCACAGCAGAGGACGAAAACGACTCGAATGAACAGGTGAACCATAGGATATTCGTAAGTTCACGCGCAATGGATAACGATGAACAGCTCACTGGAGACCCGACCAGTTCTCGTCGCGGTGGCGAACCCCGACCACGTCGAGCAACTGGTCCGGACCGCCAGTGACGTGGCTCGCTGCGGCGATGGACACGTAAAAATCGTTTCGGTCGTCGTCAAACCACACACCTCGCCGTTCTCGGTGTACTCCGATCAGGCGATCGTCGAACGCTTTGCCCAGGACACCCAGGACGTTCTCGATGCGGCAACCGCGGTCGCACCGGACGACGTCTCGATCGAACGCGAAGTACTCGTGGGGCGCTCGGTAGCCAGTGGGATTCTCACGGCGACCAGACAGACCGACACACAGGCGCTCGTGGTCGGCTGGCACGGACGGCGGACGCGGACCGAATCGATCCTCGGCTCCAATCTCGATCAGCTCATCAAATACGCACCGAGTGATCTCTACGTCGAACGGGTCGGCGACGAGGCAAACGGCGTCGATTCGATTCTGGTTCCGGTGGCTGGGGGACCGCACGTCCGACCAGCAGTTGCCGCAGCGAAGGCGATAGCGGCTCGCAACGACGCGACCGTTCACGTCCTGTCGGTCGGCACTACGAACGAAAACAGCGACAGTGCGTGCGACCACATCGAGACTGCCGTAATGCAACTCGAGAACGCCCCCGGACCGGACGTGGCGGTCGAGACGCGACTCGCGGTCGGTGACGACACCACGGACGTAATCGTCGAGGCCGCAGTCGATCACGACATTCTCATCTTCGGGGTGACCCGCCAGAGCGTGATCCGTCGGCGGCTCGTCGGGTCGATCCCACAGCGAGTTATCCCCCGGACCGACGGGACGGTAGTTCTCGCTCGTTCGGTTGACGTCGTCGAGAAACCCACGTTCGACCGACTCAGACGCCTCTGGAGACGTTCGTGACGCTGACGCCCGAAGCGCAAGGTACAAACGATCGACCGGATAAAAAGCGCGTACGGGCTCGTAGATCAGCGGCAGATCGCTTCCTTCGCAAGGAAGAGGCCCCGGGTTCAAATCCCGGCGAGTCCACTTATATACCCAAACCGCCAGACTGTGGCGTGATATTTATAATTTAAATGCCGGGAGAGTTCGTTATGATTCGTGTCGGGGGTGTTCGCCCGCTTGCGATTCGCAGATTCAACTCGGGACGTATGAGAGAAAATCAATCGCCTATTGAAACAGTA
>SKNY01000013.1 GCA_007123105.1 Salinarchaeum sp.
CCTGGGCGTAACAATGCACAGGCGGCCTCAAACGCAACTGTAGCGAGGTGGACCGATCGTGCTTGATCGAGCGAATATTCGCCCGTCATCTCGGGAGCCATATCAGAGACGACCACATCGACGGTGCCGTCGGGGGTCACCTCACGTACGGCGTCGAGGGTGGCAGATTCGGTCACGTCCCCGCGTACCGTGGTGACGGTCGCTGGCACGTCATCCGGCGCGGTGAATCGCTGTCGATCCACGCCGACGACGGTACCGGCCTCCCCGACCGCTCGAGCCGCGACCTGCATCCAACCACCAGGCGCCGCGCCGAGATCGACGACCGTGTCTCCCGCGTCGAACAGGGCTTCGGCCTCGTCCAGCTGAATCAGCTTGTAGGCGGCCCGCGACCGGTATCCTTCCTGTTTTGCTTTGTTGTAATACATGTCACGACGGGTCATCGATACCACACCTCACCGGCCGGTCTGGATTGGCGAGTTGATGCCACTGCAGCCGGATGCATATCTCGGGTGAGGGCATCGTCCCGGATAGGCACATCGGATGGATCCCATTGTAGTGCGTACCGGATCGTGGGCACCCGCCAACAGCCGAGTGAACCCGCACGTCGCCGCAATTTCACGGTCGGACATAGGGTGACTTTTTAACTGCGGTGGACGTTCGATTCATCATGTTTACGGCGATCGTTCGGGCGGATACGTTCCAGGACGTGTTGGACGCCGTCGAAGCGCTGGTTGAGGAATGTAAGATCCATTTGGACGAGGACGGCCTCGGCATGCGCGCGACGGATCCGGCGACGGTCGGCATGGTCGACGTCTGGCTGTCGGCCGAGGCATTCGAGTCATATGAAGCCGACGGTGGTGTCATCGGCGTGAATCTCACGCGGTTGTCCGACATCGCCGGCATGGCAAGCGGTGACGATCTCATCCGCTTGCAGCTCGACGAGGCCACTGGAAAACTGCAGATCCAACTCGACGGCCTCGAGTACACCCTTGCCCTCATCGATCCCGATTCAATCCGCCAGGAACCGGACATTCCGGATCTCGATCTCCCGGCGACGGTCGTGCTCGAGGGTGCTGACATCAACCGGGCGGTTCGGGCGGCGGACATGGTCTCAGACCATGTGGCATTTGGCATCGACGACGAGGAGGAACACTTCTACGTCCATGCCGAGGGCGACACTGACGACGTCCACCTTGCGCTTGACGGCGAGGACGTCATCGACCTGGACATTGGTCCCGCCCATTCGCTGTTCAGTCTGGAATATCTGAAAAACATGAACGCGGCAATCGACGGCGATGCCGAAGTCATTATCGAACTCGGTGAGGATGTCCCCGTCAAGCTCACGTTCGAACTCGCCGAGGGGCAGGGCGATGTGCTGTACATGCTCGCCCCGCGAATCCAGAACACGTAGTCGCAACGGCCAACTACCACCCCCGGCCAGCAACTTTTTCCCACCCTGCTCTCGAAGCATGCAGTGATGGATGCGGTCGCCGCACGGTACCCGTTTCTCGCTGTCGCCCGTACGGCAGTCAAGGAGGCGGATGTCGACCTCGGCGCGGTCGTTCAGGCAGCGGATTCGCCGATCCTTGCACGGGCCGTCGAGCGGGTCGAGGGTGCGATCCGGGACGGCCGCGTCCCGGACCCGGTGGCCGATCACGAGGTCGAACTCCTCTCCTATCCAATGGCGCGGGTCTTGGTATCCTTAATCAATGAATCCGTGCTCACCGACCGGTACGCTCTTGCCGAGGCCAGACGGGCCATGGATCTACTGGCCTCCGATCGTGAAACTGCGGGGCTACGCAGCACCGGCACGCAATCGCTGGATCGAGAGAACCTCCTCGCTGAACTCGAACTTACAGATCAGCTCGTCGTCGAGGATGATGGGTATTCGATGGCCGTCACCGCATACTTGCGGCTGATTAGCGCCCTCCGTGATTCTTCGTGGCGACTCGTCGATCGACGGCTGACAACGGGTTGGGTCCGCATCGATGAAGACGAACTCGACATCTTACTTCGCGAAGCGATCCGACATCGCGTCCGCGTTGATCTCCCACTCGAGGTTCCCGACGAGATCGCCAACGAGCTCACAGCCCAGGTCGATGCCATCGGCAATATGCTGGCCGATGTCCGGCTGCCAACGGATATCGACATCGTCAGTCCAGCACAATTTCCGCCGTGTATTGCAGCGTTAGTCGAGCAGGCCCGGGCAGGTCATTCTCTCGGCCCGGTCGAACGGTTCACACTTGTGGCGTTCCTTCGAGCGATCGGTCTGGCCACAGCGGACCTCCCGTCATTCCTCGAGGTGGATTCCACCAGTGAGGAACGCACGCTTTTGTATACCGCCTCCCGGGTCTGTGGTGAGAGTAGTGCAACCGCATACCCCCCGCCGATGTGCGAGACGCTCGAGATGTTAGGCGTATGTGTCGACGCTGACGATCGATGTATGGATGTGGGACACCCACTACTCGGGTATCACCGCCGCATCACAGCTGCACCAGACGTCACGGATTGGCGAGAGGAGCCGTAACTCCGGACCTGCACCGGCGATCTGGTGGGATCCCCCCGGAACCGAACGACGGCTGCCGCCAGTGCTCTGCACCTTGATCTTTTCCCCACAACTCAAGTCGTTGACTTTCGCATACTCGCTGTCACTCAACAGCGTCATCGCGATGCAACCAATACGCCAGTGCAATCCCGACCCCTGCCATGACGAGCACGAACGCCAGGATCGCGCCGACGATGGCTAATCCGCCGTCCGGTCCAAGCCCATCCTGTCCGAACTGATCGCCAACACCGATAACCAAGACGATGAACAATCCAACGACGAGCACGGAGACGACAATTTCGATGATCCGCGCCCGCTCGATCTCCATGGTGTGGGTTCCGACGGCTTGCTCAAAAGGGCTTCGAGAAGCTGCCCCGAGTTTTCTCACCGGTCACGAGCGCCTCAGGCGGCACGACCAACCAGCTCTGCAAACGACTCACCGTGTCCGATTGCCTGTTCTTTTTTCACCCGATAATTGCCACCGTCAGTCACGTGGAGTTCACCGGGATGGAAGAAATACCAATCCTCTCGATCGAATCTGACCCCGATCCTGGCCTTCGCCCCGAAGTTTCGTGAAAAATACACGAGCGCTTCGACCTCTTCGCCCGTCAAGTAGATCGGGTTGCCGGCGCTCGATTTCACCTCGATCGCATAGAACGTTTCGCCGTTACCTGCCAACACGTCGGGGAGTTCTCGTTGTGTCGCGCTTCCGCTGGCGGGTGCGCGCATCACGGCGAATCCTGCCTCGTCAAGGGCGTTTACGAGTTCGCGCTCGCGACGGTCGCCCTTCGCTTGCGACATTGATCTCAGTTCTCCGTGACCGTATTAAACCCATTCGACAAGGTTGTGGCATGGTGGGTCGATGCCACGGTGTTCGGTTAGTCGATCACGCCGCTAGATCATGCCGATCGGCGTCACCATCTGTCCGGGATTTACCCCGGCAAGCAGGGCCGCAAGGTAGATCAAGAGCACGAACCCGTTCATCGCCGCGTGGACGACGATGGGTACGAGCAAGTTGCCGGAGCGGACGTACGTGTACCCGAAGATCACCGATCCACCGAACAGGATCACCAGGGACGTGACCGTTGCCGTCAATTCGGCTGCCTGAGGGACGAACATCGGCACGTGAATGAGTGTAAACAGAATACTCGCCGCCACGATCGCCCCCCAATCGGAGAAGACCTCGGCGAATCGTTTCTGGATCACGTTTCGAAACAGAAATTCCTCGGCGGGCGCGTTGAAGAATGCGACCAGGATCAGCATCATCAAGACCATCATCACGTCGTCCCCGAGGACCGCCACCACGTCGCTGTCCGCGGCCGGGACGTTCAGGAGCTGAATGATAATGCTGGCGCCGATGTAGTAGCCGATAATCAGCGCCACGCCGATGCCCATCCAGACCAGATCGCGTCGATTGGGCACCCGGAGGTCGATCCACCCCCATCCCCGACCGGTCGCCCAGATGTAGAGCAGTCCTGCCAACGCCATGCCCACAAACTGCAGGGCAATCGCGAGTGTGCGACCGAAGACAGTTGCATCGGCCAGTGAGACGAGCAACGTCGGGTCGATGAAGATGGCAGGAATCGAGACGACCATCATCAATAACAACGCCAGCACGGTGACCCCCACGCCGGCGAGAACCGCGGTAACCGATCGACGGGTACGAGAGAGCATGGCGGACGATACCTGTCAGTTCGTGACCGCGGGTAATACTCCTGTTGCTACTAGGTCCCGTGGTCCCAACGGTCGAGGTACTCGCGCTGGGTTGGGCTGAGTTCGTCGTGTTCGATCCCCTCGGCCGCAAGCTTGATTTCAGCGATGTGGCGATCGAGCTCGTCGGGGACGGGGTGCACCCCCGACTCGTAACTCCCGTGGTTGGCGACGAGCTCCTCGGCACAGGCCGCCTGAACCCCGAAGCTCTGATCCATTACTTCGATTGCGTGTCCCAACGCCACCGGCGTTGCCAGGTTGACCAGTCGTCCCTCGGCCAGCACGTTCACCTCTCGCCCGTCCGGCAGTCGATAGGCGGTGATCCCATCCCTGACGGCACGACTATCTACGGCGTACTCGGCCAACCCCTCGAGGTCGATCTCGATGTCGAAGTGGCCGGCGTTCGCAAGTACGGCGCCGTCCTGCATCTCCCGGAAAACGTCGAGGGTGATCACGTCCCGGTTGCCGGTCGTGGTCAGAAAGAGGTCGCCTTCGGCGGCCGCGTCGACCATCGGCATCACCTCGAACCCTTCCATGTGTGCCTCGAGGGCGCGGCGCGGCTCGACCTCCGTTACGATTACCCGCGCGTTCTGGCCGGCCGCTTTCTTCGCGACGCCTTTGCCACAATGGCCATAGCCGGCGACGACGACCGTCGAACCGGCCCAGGAGAGATTCGTCGTCATCGCGATCGAGGCAAGCGATGACTCGCCCGTCCCGTGGATGTTGTCGAACAGCTGCTTCATCGGGGTATCGTTCACCGCGATCATCGGATATTCGAGCGCACCGTCGGCCGCCATAGCCCGCAACCGATGCACGCCAGTCGTCGTCTCCTCGCATCCGCCGATGACGTCCGAGAGCCGTTCCGGGTAGTGTTCGTGCAGTCTAAACACGAGATCGCCGCCATCGTCAATCGTCACCTCCGGTCCGGCCTCGATCACCGCATCAATTGCTGCGTAGTACTCCGATTCGTCCACACCCCGTTTTGCATAACAGGTGACGCCATCGACCGCGTCGAGGGCCGCACTCACGTCGTCGTGGGTCGACAACGGATTACAGCCAGTGATCGCGACGCTCGCGCCAGCGGCCGCCAGCGTCTCCGTGAGCACGGCCGTCTTGGCCTCGACGTGCATCGCCATCCCCACGGTCCATCCCTCGAGCGGTCGTTCGTTTTCGACTCGTTCGCGGATCGCCGCCAGAATGGGCATGTGCGAGCGCGCCCACGCGATTTTGTCCGCGCCGGACGAGCGCGCCTCGCCGGCGTCGTCGAGTTGGGAGCTGATCGAGTCGTAACTGCTCATGGCGGTACTGGTGGCACCGCGTCCTAAACGCTACCGTTCGCTCGCGCAAGGAGGGTTTCGGCACGTCGTCGTGCCGCCCGGATCGTCGCCCGTTCGTCGAGTGAGAGCACGGTCCGGTCGCGCATCAACACCCGGCCAGCACAGATCGTGTGCCGGACGTCCGCACCGCGTGCGGCGTACACCAGATGGCTCAGGAGATCGTGGGCGGGCGTGAGGTGGGGTCGATCGAGGGCAAGGACGGCGAGGTCCGCTGGTGCACCCGGCTCGATCCGGCCGGTGGCGAGACCGAGCAGGTCGGCACCGCCGGCGGTTGCCGCGGTAAACGTCGTAGCCGCGTCCATGGCGGCGGCGTCGTCGGCTGCAAGCTTCCCCAGCATGGCGGCGTCGCGGAGCTCATCGAACATGTCGAGATCGTTGTTCGACGCTGCTCCGTCGGTCCCGATGCCGACCCCGACACCGGCGTCGAGGAGTTGCTGGACCGGTGCCATTCCGCTCGCGAGTTTCATGTTCGAGGCGGGACAGTGTGCCACTCCAGTCCCCCGATCGGCGAGCAGGTCGATTTCTTCGTTGTCGACATGCACGCCGTGGGCAATCCATGATGTGTCGGTCAGGAGGCCGCGCTCGTCGGCGTAAACGAGCGGTCGGCGGCCGTGCTCCTCGACGATCGGATCGACCTCGTCCCGTGTCTCGTTGGCGTGAAAATGAATCGGCAGGCCCGCCTGGTGGGCCCGGGGGACGTACCGATCGAGATACTCGGTTCCTACCGTCGTCAGCGCGTGGGGTTGAAAGGACGTCCGGATCCGTCCGTCCGCCGCGTCTTCATATTCGAGGGCGACCGCCAGGCTCTCCTCGAGATCTGCGAGCGCCGCCGCCTCGTCCTTGCCAACCGTGATCGCCGTGTGGCCGATCACCCCCCGGATGCCGGCCTCCTCGACGGCACGAGCGATCTGTGGGACGTGGAAGTACATGTCCGCGAACGCGGTTGTCCCCGACTTGATCATCTCCAGCAAGCCAAGGCGCGCACCCGCGAAGACATCGGCCGGGCGGAGTTCGGCTTCCAGCGGCCAAATGTCCTCGCTGAGCCACCGGTCGAGCTGCTTGTCATCGGCAATCCCGCGAAACAGCGTCATCGCCACGTGGCAGTGGGCGTTGACCAGCCCGGGAACGATGAGCTGCTCGGTCGCGTCGATCGTCTCGTCACCGGTACCCACGTCGGTCCCCACCGCGAGGATCGAACCTGCCTCCTGATCGATCAGCACGTCCGCCTCGTGGACCTCCATTGCCGGCGTGAGGACGCGTCCGCCGCGGATCGCCAAGGTTCCCATCGGTGGCTGTTCGACCCGGTACCAAAAAACCATCCCGGGTCGGAAAGGAAAGACGCATCCGGATGGGGCGAGACCGCCAATACATGCGTATCGCGGTCCCCAACAAGGGTCGACTCCACGATCCATCGATTGAACTTCTAGAGCGCGCGGGACTGCACGTCACGGACGGAGCAGACCGGAAGCTGTACGCGGAGACGATTGACCCGGACATCAGTGTCCTGTTCGTCCGGGCGGCCGATATTCCCGAGTACGTCGCCGACGGCGCAGCAGAACTGGGCGTGACGGGTCTCGATATGGTTCAGGAGGCCGGAGTCGAACACGTAGCACCGCTGTTGGATCTCGAGTTCGGTCGCTGCCGGATCGTGCTTGCTGCTCCCGAAGATGGCCCCGTCACGTCGGTCGACGATCTGGCCGGCCGGACAGTGGCAACGGAATTTCCTAACCTCACACGATCTTACTTCTCGGATGCCGGGGTCGACCCAACGATCATTACGGTCTCCGGCGCGACGGAACTGACGCCGCACGTCGATATGGCCGACGCCATCGTCGACATCACGAGTACCGGCACTACTCTCCGGATGAATCGTCTCGCGATCGTCGACGAGGTGCTCGAAAGTTCCGTTCACCTGATCGCACACGAGACCGTCCGCGACGATCCAAAAATTCAAGAGATCGAGACGGCCTTTCAGGCCGTCCTGTCGGCCGACGGCAAACGGTACTTGATGTTGAATGCCCCGGAGGAACACCTCGATGCGATCCGTGACGTCATTCCGGGGCTTGGCGGCCCGACCGTCATGGACATTGCCGGTGATGGGATGGTGGCCGTTCATGCCGTCGTCGACGAGCGAGACGTCTTCCAAACCATCAACGAAATCAAACAGCTCGGTGCCAGTGGGATCCTCGTCACGGAGATCGAACGCATGATCGAGTGATCGGGTCCACCGTCTGTGCCACCGGATACCCGATCGACCACTGCCGCAGCCGGACTTGGCTCCTTACGATTCCAGCAGGCCGAGGTTCGAGAGTTGTGAGGTAATCTTATCTACGGCGTGTTCGGCGTCAACCGGCTGCTTACCGCCGGTGATGACGAGCTTCCCGCTGCCGAAGAGCAGTGCCACGACCGATGGTTCGTCAAGCCGATAGACGAGTCCCGGGAACTGTTCCGGTTCGTACTCGGTGTTCTCTAGGCCGAGGCCCACCGCGATGGCGTTGAGATTCAAATTTACCCCGAGGTCTGCGCTCGTTACGATGTTCTGGACGACGATCTCGGGATCGTCGTCGACTTCGATCTGGAGTTCGCGGAGTTTATCGAAGACGATCTGGAGGCTCTCGTGGACGTCTTCGGTGCTTTTTGCGCCGGTACACACGATCTTTCCCGACCGGAAGATGAGGGCTGCTGACTTTGGATGTTGGGTCCGGTAGACGAGGCCGGGGAACTGTTCGGGATCGTAATCGGCACCTTCGAGGTCCATCGCTACGCTCTGGAGATCGAGCTCCTGGCCGATGCCGGTCGAGGCGACGACGTTCTCGATGTTGATGGTTTCCTTGGGGTCGGTCATCACGTACTTATAAAATTCTATTTAAGCCTTAAAAAGGTTGGTGACCGATCGGTACGCTGAACCCCATCGTCCCCGGAGGGCTCCCCGTGTACGTCCTGGAACTCGTCGGCGAGGACGACGCATTCGCCGCCTACGAGGCCGCCATGCTGGCCACGGATGTCGAGGTAGTCGACGCCGGCGTTGCGATGGCAACTGCGGTCGATCCGTACCTCGATCGCGCCGGCTTCACGCGTCGGATTATCGCGCACGAGGCCACGACCTCACCTACCGTCGATGCCGTCTTCGAGGCGGTCGAGACCCTCGAGACCGAACGGACGGGCACGGTCGCTGTCAGAGCCCGTAGCATCCGTGGCGGCACCATCGACACGGCCGCGGTCGAACGCACCGTCGGCGCGATCCTTGTCGACCGGGGCCTGGGGGTCGATCTCGAATCGCCCGATCACGAGTTCCACGTTCTCGTCTCACGGACATCAGCGTATCTCGGCTGGCTCGTCGCTTCGGGTGCTGCCGACTTCGCCGCTCGGCGGCCGACGGATCGTCCGTTCTTCCAGCCTGGGAGCATGGCGCCGCGGCTCGCGCGGGCGCTGGTCATCATGGCCGGTGCCCGACCCGGTACGACGATCCTCGATCCGATGTGTGGCACTGGTGGCATCGTTCTGGAGGCGGCGCTCGTCGGTGCAACGGCCGTCGGCATGGATGTACAAGCACACATGGTGCGAGGCACCCGGGAGAACTGCCAGACGCTGGCTCCCGGGCGGACCGCCCACGTCAGTCGTGCGGACGTCACGCGATTACCCGTGTGCGCCGGCTCGGTTGACGGTATCGCATTCGATGCCCCGTACGGCCGCCAATCGCCCATCGCCTCCCGGGAAACCGGTGATCTCCTCACTGACGCACTCGATGCCGTCGGTGGTGTCACGGACGCAGCGGTCATCGTCACCGATGCCCCCCGGAAGGAGGCCATCGCGGCGACCGGCTGGCGGGTGCGAGCACGGTTTCGTCGCCGCGTCCATCGTTCGTTGACACGGCACATCTATCATCTCGACGGGACGTGATGGGCACGTTTTTGCTCGTGACCCTGCCATATTGCGATCATGAGTGCTGTACGTGCACGCGAGGAGATCGATGAGGCCTACACATGGGACCTCGAGAGCATCTTCGCGGACGACGACGAATGGGAGACCGCCTTTGCAGACGCTCGGGAGGCCATCGAACAGCTGGCCTCGTACGAGGGAGCCGTTACCGACGATGCAGCGCAGCTGCGCGAAACCCTCGAGACGTACGAAACGGTGATGCGGGCGGTGTCGACGGTCTATTCCTACGCCCGGATGCGTCGAGACGAAGACACGGCCGACGACCACTACCAGGCGCTGACCTCCCGGGCCCAGACCCTGTACAGTCGCGCGAGTGCAGCTGGTAGCTACATCGAACCGGAGATTCAGGACGCCTCCTGGGAGGAATTAGAGGCACTCATCGAGGCCGATCCAGAGCTCGAAACCTACGAACACTACTTGGAGGACGTTCACCGGATGCGCGAGCATACGCGTTCTGCGGAGGTCGAATCCGTGCTTGCCGACCTGGGAGACGTACTCGGCGCCGGCAACGACGTCTACACGATGCTGTCGAACGCGGATATGACGTTCCCGTCAGTCGAACGCGACGGCGAACCCGTCGAGATCACCCTTGCAAACTTTGTCGAACTCCAACGCGAGCCGGATCGAGCGTTCCGCCAGTCGGTCTATGAGGCGTTCTATGACGAGTGGGAGACGGTGCGCAACGCCGTCACCGCGAGCTATCACAACTCCGTGAAGACCGACGTCAAGCTCGCCAGGACACGGGGATACGACACTGCCCGTGAGGCTGCGCTTGACGGGCCGAACATCCCAACGACGGTCTATGACACCTTGGTCGACACGGTCCGCGATCATCTCTCGCTGTTACACCGCCATGTCGAGCTCAAACGACAGGTACTCGACGTCGACGAGCTGTGCATGTGGGACGTCTATATGCCTGCAACGACCTCGGAGGGGCCTGACATCTCGTATGACGAGGCCGCAGAACACGTCCGACAGGCGGTGGCCCCGCTTGGCGAGGAATACCAAGCACGGCTCGAAACGGGCCTCGAATCCCGGTGGGTCGACGTCTACGAAACGCCCAACAAACGATCGGGCGCATACAGTGGCGGTACGTACGACACCCAACCGTTTATCTTGATGAATTATCAGGATACCGTGAACTCGATGTATACCCTTGCCCACGAGTTCGGCCACTCGTTGCACTCTGAGTTCACGAGCGATCACCAGCCGTACGTGTACAGCAGCTACGAGATCTTCGTCGCGGAGGTCGCGAGCACAGTGAACGAAGCGTTGCTCACCCATCACTTACTCGAGACTGTCGAGGACGACCACTTCCGGCGTCACGTCCTCAACCAGTATCTGGAGAACTTCCGCTCGACGCTGTTCCGCCAGACGATGTTTGCGGAGTTCGAACACCGCACGCATGACGCCGTTGAAGCCGGCGAGGCGCTGACGGCCGATGGCCTCGATGAGTTATATCTTGACCTCAAGGCCGATTTCTACGAGCCGGCCACCGTCGACGACCGGATCGCCCGCGAATGGATGCGGATCCCGCATTTCTACCGGGCCTTCTACGTATATCAGTACGCGACCGGAATTAGTGCGGCCGTCGCGATTGCCAATCGCATCATCGAAGAGGGTGAATCCGCGGCAGCAGACTATCTCGCGTTCTTGCAGCGCGGCTCGCGGAAGTATCCCCTCGAGCTACTCGAGGCGGCTGGGGTCGATATGCGGACGGCCGCTCCAATCGAGGACGCGATGTCGGTCTACGATGAATACCTCGACGAGATGGCGTCGTTGATCTAGCCGAACAGCGTTCCTTTCCACTTCGTCGAACAGCCCATCGGCGAGATGGTATCGATTGGGTACGACTCGCCGGCCAGAATCGCATCGATTGCATCCCTGACGTACTGTTCGCTGACGTCCTCTCCCTCGCGATCGTCGTCGATTGCGCCCTGGTAGACCAGTGACCGATTCTGGTCGAAGACGAATGCGTGGGGCGTACACTGGGCCCCATACGCCTTGGCCACCTCCTGGGATTCGTCGCGGAGGTACGGGAAGTTAAACTCCTCCTCGGCGGCTCGAGCGTTCATATGTTCGATCGAATCGGTGGGGTAGTACTCGTTTCCACCGGCATGTTCTTCGATCGCGTTGTTGGCATTAATCGCAACGAGATCGACATCCGCGTACTCCGCCTGGATTCCTTTGATTCGCTCCTGATACGCGATTGCCGTCGGACAATGATTGCAGGTGAACACGACGACGAGGGCGTCGGCGTCGAAATCTGCGAGCGAATATTGCTGTTGATCGAGCGTCGCAAAGCCTCGACCGGTGACGCCGGGCAAGGAGAAGTACGGAGCGCGGTCTCCGATCGCGATGGGATCGACTTGCATACCCTTGCTGTCCGCGCCAGGTAGAAAGAGCTGGGGATTCCGGGGACGAATCCAAAGGCCCATTTGAATTGCGGCCAAAGTGTTCGATAAGAATGGCGGAGGGCCCAACGATCCCGGATGGTCCGCACTTGGATGTAGATCCGAACTCCTCGCCGGACGAACAGCTCACGGCATTGCGGGATCACCTGATCGAGCTCACCGACATCAACAACGAACTCGAGGACAAGCTCGATCGAGCCCGATCGATTCAGGCGAAACTCCACGAGGCCGTCGACCGGTACGAACGGGAAAACGTGCTGCTCAAAGCGGCGCCGACGTACCTCGCAACGATAGAAGACGTGTTCGACGACGAGGCCGTCGTCCGCCAACACGGCACGAACCAGGAGGTACTCGTCGATCTGCCACCCCAGTTCAGCGACGTCGACCCCGCCACGCGGATCGCCGTGAACGATTCTTTCGGCATCGAATCGATCCTCACCGACGAGACCGATGCACGCGCACAAGCGATGGAGGTTGACGACGCACCGAACGTCAGCTACGCGGACGTCGGCGGGTTGGAGGATCAGATCCGTGAAGTACGTGAAACCGTCGAGCTCCCGCTCGCGGAGCCCGAACGCTTCGAGATCCTTGGCATCGATCCCCCGAGTGGCGTTCTCCTCCACGGTCCTCCGGGCACCGGGAAGACCATGTTGGCAAAGGCCGTTGCCAATGAGACCGATTCGACGTTCATCCGCATGGCCGGTTCGGAGCTGGTCCAGAAGTTTATCGGCGAGGGCTCGCGGCTGGTCCGGGATCTGTTCGAACTCGCGGAGGAACGATCCCCTGCCGTCGTCTTTATCGACGAGATCGACGCAATCGCAACCACGCGCACGGACTCGAAGACCGCCGGGGACGCCGAAGTGCAGCGGACGATGATGCAGTTGCTCTCCGAGATGGACGGGTTTACTGCCCGCCCAGACGTCCGGATCATTGGTGCCACCAACCGTTTTGACATGCTCGATCGGGCGCTGCTTCGCCCGGGCCGGTTCGACCGGATTATCGAGGTCCCGTACCCGGACGTCGACGGTCGCGAAGCCATCCTACAGATCCACACCCGATCCATCACACTGGACGACGATGTCGACCTTGCGATCCTCGCTGACGACCTTTCGGAGGTCTCGGGCGCAGATGTGAAAGCGATCTGTACGGAGGCAGGGATGATGGCCATTCGCGACGATCGGACCGTCGTGACGATGGCCGACTTCCGAGACGCCGTCGAAAAGGTTCTTGAGGGCGACGGTCCCGGGCGCCCGGTCACGAATTACATCTATTAACCGGCATCACCAGGTTCTTCGCCGGTGGGTGGTCAGCCTTCGTCCATGTTGAGTCATACGGCAGCAGTCATCGGGGCCGGCAGTCCACCCGATGCAGATCAGCCGGGGTTTTCGATCGGTTACGCCCATGGAGCGGGCTATACCGAACTGGATGACGTCGACCTCGTCGCGGTCGCCGACCGGGTGCCTGAGTTTGCAGCCAGGTTCGCCGATCGCTTCGGGATCCCTACGAATCGAACCTACACGGACCACGTAACGCTCATCGAGGACGTCCGTCCAGACATCGTAAGCGTCTGTACGCCACCCGAGACCCATCGCGACTTGGTTGTGTCCTGTGCGCGCGCCGGCGTACCCGCGATTCACTGTGAAAAGCCGATGGCGCTTAGGTGGGATGATTGTCAAACCATGGTCACTGAATGTACCCGCCACGACGTGCAGCTCACGATCAACCACCAACGCCGATTCGTCCCGCGCTGGCGAACACCCGCGGATCTCGTCCAGGACGGCGCGATCGGCACGGTCCGTCGCATCGAGCTGGCTGCTCCCGATCTGCTGGACTGGGGGACCCACTGTTTCGATTTAAGTGGCTGGTATGCCGGGGACGTCCCCGCAACGTGGACGTTCGGACAGATCGGACCTGCCGTCATGGATCGTTACGGCGGGGCGTACGAGCACGCAAACGAGACGGGCGCGCTCGCGACCTGGGCATACGAGAACGGCATCCGGGGATTGGCGGCCACCGGCGAGTATACCGGTCTGGTCGGCGGTGACGTCTATCATCGGATCATCGGAACCGACGGTCGGATCGAGATCGACGGTCACGGGGACGTCACGCTCATTCGCACCGGTGGCGCTCCGGAGACGATTGGACTCGAACAGGCTCAGAACGGGTTTGCTGGTGCGATCGCGGATGCCATTGCCGCGCTCGAATCTGCCCGTGAGCCGGCATTGGCGGGCCATCGGGCATTACATGCGACCGAACTCATTTTCGGCATCTGGGAATCGGCCCGCCGCCGCGACCGTGTTGGCTTCCCGCTCGAGATCAGCGGAAACCCACTCGAGGACATGATCGAATCGGGCACGCTTCCCGTCCGATCCGGGTCGTCGTAGCTACTTTCCCCAGAAGGGATCCTCGGTTCGTTTGTGCTCAAGGTACATCTGGAGGGCGTCGCGTTCGTCCGGTGGGATCTCTTCGAACAACTCCTGTTCGAGCACCTTCGCGTGCGTCTCCGGCAGGTCGATCCAGAGCGTATCTCCTTCGTCGATCTGGCGTCCCACGGTCGGTCCGTCGATGGCGACGCTCACTTGCTCGCCGGCGCGTGCCTCATCTACGTCTTCGCCCGCACTCTGGATCCCTTTCAGCATCCCGACGACCCGGTCCTCGCCACCGTCTAAGTCGACCACGGGGACGTTTCGACGAATCGTCCCGTCAAGGATCTCTACGCCAACGACGGCCGGATCGTTCTGGCGGAACACGTGATCGACGAGGATCGTGAACCTGGCCGGTCGAATGACGTTTTCGAGTACCGACTCCTGCTGGGCGGCGTCGATCTCTTCGACGTACGCTTCGTACTCTTCAACCAGCCGATAGATCACGTCGTGGGTAAATACTTCGACGTTGGCGTCATCGGCATCTTGTTCTGCATCCCCGCGCATCGAGACGTTAAACCCGAGGATCACGCGATGGCGCGGATCATCCACGGTACTCGCAATGCTGACGTCCCGGCGGGCGATGTTGCCGACGTCTGCCCTGAGGATCGGGATCTCCAGTTCGTCGAGCGCGTTGGCCATCGCCTCGAGACTACCGAGGGTGTCTGCTTTTACCACGACCCCTTCGTCGTCGGTCTCTACGTCGAATTCGGCCAGCGCTGCATTCACTTCCTCGATCACCGTGGCACGGTCACGGTTGCGCAGCACCCGCACCGGAGCACCGGCGATTGCGTCCGCGAGGTCTGCCGCCGCAATCTTTACCCCGGCAGCCGCGGCAACCTCCGTGACCGTTTCGAACGCCCGTTCTGCCCGGAATTCCGTCAGCTCCCTGGGCTTGAGCAGCGCCCGGACCTCGGCGACGATTGGTTCGCCGGCGGTCCCGACGACGATGGTGTCCCCCTCACGAATCGTCCCGTCGTACATCACGGCGTCGATGGTCGTCCCGAAGCCGCGTTCGTCGGTGACCTCGAGGACGGTTCCAGCCCCCGGGCCGCTGACGTCCACTGCCATCGCTTCTCGCATGTATCGCTGTGAGAGCCCCATCAACACAGCGAGGAGGTCAGGGACGCCCTCCCCCGTTTCGGCGCTGACCGGAACGACGCCGATCGTTTGCCGGAAATCCTGGAGTCGCCAGTACAGGTCGGCGGGAAACCCTTCGTCGCTTAGTTCACCGATGAGCTCGTACAGTGCTTCGTCGAGAAACTGACGGGTACGATCGCTTTGCCCTTCGTAGGTTTCCTGAATGGGGGCGTTCTCCTCAGCCCGCCATCCGGCGACCGTGTCGATCTTGTTTGCAGCGACCACGAACGGCGTCTCGGTTCGACGGAGAATCTCGAGGGCCTCGAGCGTCTGGGGCTGGCATCCGTCATTTACGTCGACGACAAGGATTGCGATGTCTGCCAACGACCCCCCACGGGCTCGCAGGGTACTGAACGAGTGGTGGCCCGGCGTGTCGATGAACAACAATCCCGGGAGGTCGAACTCATCGGGCGTGACCAGGTCACCCGCGACATCGGAAACGGTCCCCAGAGGGACCTCGGTCGCCCCGATGTGCTGGGTGATCGCGCCGGCCTCGCCTTCGATCACTGCCGATCCCCGGATCCGATCGAGTAAACTCGTCTTCCCGTGATCGACGTGTCCGAGTACGGCCACGATCGGTGTCCGTAGCTGGTAGTTCTGCTCCGACATATCCTCTTCTCACAAGCCGCGGTTACTGCACTGCAACGCTGCGGTGCAGTTAAGTGCATCGCGTCGCCCCGCCGGGGCCGAACGGTCGGTTAGGCGACGTTGAATCCTTTTTCCCGGAGAAAATCCTCGATCCGGCCGATGTGGTTTCCCTGGAGTTCGATCGTGTCGTCCTCGACCGTCCCACCACAGGCAAACTTCGATTTCAAATCCGATGACAACCCGGACATATCGACGTCTCGTGGATCGAACCCTTCGATGACAGTAACCTCTTTGCCATAGCGACGCTCGTCGATGCGGACCGTGATCTGTTGAGATTCCCTGGCTACGTCCTCGCAGACGCAGAGTTCACCGGGGAGCCCGCACGTCGAGCATACTTCCGACATTACACCGAACGCGTACGCCGGGGTCCTATTAAATACTGTCGGGGGACCGGCTCACCGACCGAACGGAAGCGCCCGCCCCGCGTGTTCGTCGGCGATCGTCACGATCGTCGCTGCCTCCCATTCAGGTACCGATTCATCGGCGTAGCGGGCGATTTCGTACGCGTCGACGACCATATCCATCCGATCGTCGATAGCGTGTGACGTTGACAGCCGATCGACGTAACCGCGTACCGACTCACCGGGGCGGCGCGCCTCGAACTCCTCTTCGAGCGCGCCCTCGATGCGATCCCACGCCCGGATGACCGCGTCGTCGGTCGTCTTCTGGCGCCCTTGCCAGCGCAGATTTGCCGTACGGCGCACCCGACGAGGTAGATCACCGTGTCGGATACTCGCGACGCCGCCGATGATGAGGGCAAACAGCAGTGCCAGGTGTTCGACCGGCGGCAGCGTCGGTTCATCCTCTGTGTCGGTGTCGTCGCTCACGTTGGCGGCATCAATCCCTTCGAAGGTGAAGTCCGCCTGGTCGCGCGCGTCACCGGGTGCGGGTCCTCCGGGGTTGATTCCGTGCATCTGCTCGATCTGCTCTTCGTCACAGAGACCGAGCACCTCGTCCTCGCCGAGGATGCCCCGTGTGTACACGGTTGGATCGTCACATACGAACTCGTCTCCACGGTCCGCTGATCCCGGCTGCACTGGACCCTCTGTTGCATTATCCGGCGCATCGTCGATGTCCGGCAGGTCGTCGGCGTCCAGGTCCATGTCGTCGTCAGTGTCTGTCGCGTCGGTGTCGACGCGCTCAGCGCCGGCGGACCGGGCCTCCGATAAGCGTTCTTGTCGGGCCTCGTTGTACGCATCACTCGGTGTCGGATCAAAGGAGACCCACCCGACCTCCGGGAAGTAGACTTCCACCCAGGCGTGGGCGTTCATTCCGCGGACCACGTAGCTGTTCTCATCGACAGCCTCGCCGGTGGAATACCCGGTCACCATTCGCGCAGGAATGTCCTGGGTTCGCAACATAACCGCCATCGTCGTCGCAAAGTACGTGCAGTATCCGGCATCCCGCTCGAACAGTTGGGCGTCAGCGATATCACCCGACGGTGGATCAACCGAGAGGTTGTACTCATTTGTCTCCATGATGTAGTGTTCGATCCGTTGGGCCGCCTCGTACGGTGATTCGGCCGGTTCTACGATCTGATCGGTCAGCGCTGTAACGCGCTCTGGTGTCGTTTCCGGGAGTTGGGTGTATCGCTCCTCGATGTGGCTCGGGTACTCAGTTCCGGCGGCGCTCAGATTAGTAGATGGGTCCGGTCGGGCCGACTCGACGATGTAGGCGTCCCCCTCGGCAAGGGGGGCAGCCGCGGAGAGGCCATCGGCGGGCGACTGGTCGATCCCGGCGACGCCGCTCACATCGGTTGCAGCCCAGTGGGCCGGCATCGCTTGCACGCCGTCGAATTCGACGTTCACGCCAATCTGTTCGTACACGGCATTCGGGGGCTCCTCGGCGCCGGTGAAGTCACTGTCCTCGCCGGATTGGATCCAGCCATCGCCAGTGTAGCGGTCGTAGGCATCGACACGCCAGTTCTCGCCCTCCTCGGCCTCGATCGTGAAGCGGACCGTCGGGTCGAGCGACGGCTGGCCCGTCACCCGGACCTGTCCATCACCTCGAAGTAGTGCATCTTCGGTTGAGACGCCGGCCAGGCCTTCCGGGTGCGGATTGATGGGCGCGGCACCGCCACCCGGAATGACTGAGACGCTCAAACTCGTGATTAACATGAGCGCAAACAGGATCGCGAGGAGATCGATCTCGCCAATCGACGCCCCCTGCCGGGCTAGCTCGCCGAACCCTACCGTCCCGGCAGCGCCGAGCACGCCGAGCAGGGTTAGCATCGTCCCCGCGTCTCCTGTCAATACGAAGAACAGCAATGCCGCGAGACCGACGCCGGCGCTTGCCGCATACCGCGCCCGAACGGCCAAGTACCACGAGAGAAACACCGGCCAGGGGGCGACCGAAATCGCCCATAGATCCACGGCAACGATGGTCAGAATCGAATACCCGGTCATGAGCGCGAGTGTATTCCGGAGCAAGCCTTCGGCGGACATGAGCAGCGCCCACGCCCCAGCGACGTTCATGGCGTAATACCCCATCCCGACGGTGAATCCAACTGCAGCGATGATGCCCGCGGTTCGAACGTCCGTTAATCCGGCCAGCAAGACGGCAAGCACGCCGGCCAACACCACGACTACCAGTAATCGATCGGTCGTTCCGACGGTCGCGGTCGCGGTCCGAAAGACCTGCAGGTATGCCAAGGTCAATCCCAGCAACGAGACGAATGCGCCGATCCGCATCGGATCGACGAGGGTTTCGACCGATTCCCACCCGACGGACGATTCTTGGACGCTCATGATGCGGTACCTCCGTCGGTGACGATGGGTGCTGTCGCACTCGCTGTAGATTCGGGCTGACCGGATCGCAGCTCCTCATACCGACGCCACGTTCCACCGATTCTGACCTGCACGGCCGCATCGTCAGCAGCTCCCCGCACGACGATCGAAGACTCGTCGCTGACGTGCTGGGGAAGTCGGCCTCCGGATGTTCGGGCCAGCGCGGCCAAAATTTCCATCCAGTGGGTGCTCCCGGAACCCACGTCGACGTCCCGGTTCGGAAGTGTCAGTCCGACCTCCATGCCTCGTTTGAGTAACGCCACCGCGATGCTCCCGCAGGCGCTCGCCATCTCGTCGACCCGCTCGGAATCGGCCGATCCGGCGATCCGAATGTCGCCGGCGTCTCGATTCGAGATGAACTGTTTGACGACGAGGTCCTCCCCCGGTCGTTTCGCACTGCTTTTCCAATGGATATCCCGGATCGCGTCGCCCCGATGATACTCGCGAAGGTTGTCGAACTCGTACCGTTCGCGTTGGGGGGCCCCCCGGGGAAGCAACGCCGGATCCGACTTCAATCCAGGAAGCTCCTCGATGGCTGGGTAGGTCACGAGTTCGACCCGAGCATCAACCGCATGTTCTGCAGTAAAAAGCCCGAATGGATCACGGATTTCGATCACCACAGGGCCAATCTCGTGGACGCCCCGTCGTGTCGGTCGGATCCGATAGTCGACCGCACCTGCCCGGGCATACGCGCCGGCCTCCTCGACCGGTTCGACGGCCGCAGGGAGTTCGTCGGTAACGAACACCGTCGCCGATCGTCCGACGTCGATCTCCATGTGCACGGTATGCACCTCGTCCGGGAAGCCGGGCTCTGGAACCTCGCGTCGCACCGATGGTTCGGAACTCGTCCCGACAATGACCAATCCTGCGAGGAGGACGACGACTGCTGGCAGCACGACGGCGTTCATCGCTTGGATTCCGAACGTTGCTGCCCAGAGGAAGCCGACGACGGTGACGCCGGCCACGATTCGTCCTCGTTGGGTGAGCTTCATGGGATGGCGACGCTCGAAACGGCGTTTTCGACCAGTGATTTGCTCCCGCTGCCGTCCGGATCGCTCTCGAGATAGACTCGGTGGCTGAGAACCGTCGCCGCCTCGTACTGTAGGTCGTCGGGGATTACGTAATCACGCCCGTTGATCGCGGCCCTCGCTTGTGCAGCCCGCATCAGCGCGATCGTGCCGCGTGGACTGACACCCAATCGCGCATTTTGCCGGGTGAACTTCGCGATCGCGGCGGCATATTCCCGGACCGGTTCTTTCACAGTGACGTTTGCGACGAACGACCGTGCTGCGCGCAGTTCGTCGATGCTTGCGACCGGCCCGATGGTCTCGATCGGATGTTCACCGACGACCCGGGCAAGAATGTCAGGTTCCTCGTCGTCAGGATAGCCGAGTTCGATTTTCTTCATAAAGCGGTCGACCTGGGCGATTGGAAGCTCGTAGGTTCGGCTCGGCTCTACGGAATTTTGGGTCGCGATCACGATGAACGGGTCGTCCATCGGGTAAGTGGTGCCGTCGACGGTGACCTGCTGTTCTTCCATTGCTTCAAGCAGTGCACTCTGGGTTTTCGGGGGTGCCCGATTGATCTCGTCGCCGAGGACCACGTTTGCGAACACCGGCCCTGCCTGGAATTCGAACTCGCGGTTTGCTTGATTGTAGACGTTCATGCCCGTAATATCTGAAGGGAGCAAATCGGGGGTGAACTGGACACGCTTGAACGTCCCGTCGAACGAGTGCGCCAGAGAACGCGCGAGCATTGTTTTGCCCGTCCCGGGCACATCCTCGAGCAACACGTGCCCGCGGCCGAGCACGGCTGTGAAGGTGTCCTCGATTGCCCGCCGTTTTCCCATGATCACGGTCTCGATGTTCTCGATCACGCGGTCGGCGAGATCGGCGACGTCGTCGGTAGACAGTTCGGTGTCAGCGTTCGTGCCGGCCGATGCCCCGTCTTGCCTGATGGATGAATTTGGGTCTGTCATTAACTAGTCACGTCCAATCGCCCGTGATCGATAGACTTGCCTAATCAAAGGTGCTCGACCGGAATGAATGTTACCGTAGAATCATCTGCTACCAGTCTTTACAGGTCGGACAGACGAACGATCGGTCTGCCCGCCATAGCCGATCGGTCGCGCGGCCACACGCGTCGCATTCGGGTTCCGTTCCGTCCCACCGGTACGTAATTTCGACGCGCGACTCGGGTGTCGTTCGCTCGGCGGGGGAAGCTGATCCGAACTCCGTGAGCGACCGATCCGGAGCCATGGTCTTGAGACGTCCCTCCGGCGCAAAATGGTGTCGATGTCGACGGAAGCATCCAAATAGTCGCCCGGTCACGCTCGATACATGCCCGTAGAAAATCTCGTCACCATGCTTGAGTACTTCCTCGAGGTCGTCCGTGTCGATCCGCTCAACACGCTGTTGTTCGTGATCGGCAACGTCTTGTTACTCGGTTCAATTGCGGTCTTCGGCGTCCTGGTCCTCGGGGCGGTCGTGTCGTTATTCCGACCGGCGTGAGCGGACTTCAAGACATTCGAGGAGGATGCCCCCGACCAACGTTATGGGAGTAGTCATCGATCCGAATCGTACTCCCATTCGCGCAACGCGTGGCGGACGAAATCCGATCGCACGTCGCGGTAGAAGTTGTTGCTGCCGCCGTGGCTGTCGAGGTCGTACCCCTTGGCGATGACGACGGGCGTGCCACCGTCGCCTTCGCCACCGACAAGGTTGGCAGCGGCTGCAAGCTCGTCAACTACCGATTCGACCGTTACTTTCAGCTCGTGACCGTCGCGGTCGGTCTCGCCGCGCCAGTCGCGGCTTGCATCCATCCCACTCCATCCGATTGCGACGCCGACCTGGCCGTGTCGGAACGGCCGACCACACGTGTCGGTAACGATGACGGGGTTTTCGTGTGGAAGCTGGGAACGAATCCGGGCTGCGCTTGCAGTCGGATCCTCTGGCAACAGAAGGATCTCTGCTCCCCCGGTGTTCGACCGATCGATCCCCGCGTTCACGCCGACGTGCCCGAACCGGGACTCGGTCAGCATGAACGGTGCATCGACGATCACCTCGACACTTTCTTCGAGTACTGCTTGTGCGAAGCGGGGATCCTTCTCGGCACCGACGATGTCACCGATTCGACGGGCAATCTCCCGGGCCCGTGGTCCCGCCCGAAAGTCCTCGAGTGAGGCCCCACGGTCCTCCGCCTTCGAAACGATCGTACTCGCCACGATGACCACGTCATCCGCGTTGATGTCGGCACGATCGCCGACGATGGTCCCGATCTCATCGCCAGGTCGAATTTCGGGAATCCCCTGGACCGCGACCAATTCCATGGCACGTTCTCACTGTGGCACCTGAAAAATACGCCGAATTCCCGCGGGCCCACCATTTAAGCTGTCGGGCTACTTCGGTTCACTGTGGCAATGACGAGGCGTTACCCCCGCTGAGCCCCATGTGATGAGGACTAACGACCGAGCCACGTTACAACAAAAATTATAGCGGGAGGTGGATTTGAACCACCGATCTGCGGGTTATGAGCCCGCCGGAATCTCCTGGCTATCCCATCCCGCTACTTTCGACTATCCCCGTTTCGCAGTTAACGATTGTGGTTCGCTTGTCGGCATACTCATTCGGCTTGTACTTGTCGTGGTAACAATGGACGCGGGTCCGGATACGTAAACGTTCCGAGCAATGTCCCATCCAACGTTTGACAGTAGGCGTGTAATTCATCGATTTTGAGCGCGTTTGCGACCATTCCCTTTGCCTTTCGGGCGTCATAATGACAGGCGAGCAATAGCGCGTGTTCAGCGGCTGGATCGAGATGTTCGATCACGAGAAAGACGGCAAACTCGACCTGGCGTCTGTACGCGAGATACTCCGGGAAGGTGTGGTTCTCGTAGGCAGTTGAGAAGGCCGCGGCGTGATTACCCGGGATAATCGGAACGAGTCCGAACCGGTCGTCTTCGCCGCTGTCCCGACTCACGGGTGACGTATGGACGGCTGGCATGGCCGTCGTGGTCCAGCCGTCGGCACGCCGATCCGCGGCGATTGTCTGCATATCGTCGTTCGTCGCCTGCCAGGCCGTGCCAGCAGGCGTCTGTGGGACCCGTTCGTCCGCCATGGCCGTAGCTCCCGGCCCGACCACCATAACACCCGTGTCACATTAGGCCACGTCAAAGCCAACCTCCATGATGTAGGAGATGGCCAACACTACCAGGCTCGCCACGAAGAGCTTCGTTGCGGGTGCTGGCGTCCATTCGGCGGGTGGGTCCGGCGCCCAGGTTGCCGGTGGCATCTGTCGATCGATAACGTCGGGGCCGCGTCGGGGTGCCTGCCCTGGTCGACGGACGTCATTGGGGGTCCGTGGCCACAACCGCACCGTTGCATACCCCATCAGCAGAAAGCCGAAGAGAAACAGCATGGCTTTCGTCCGGACCAATCCACCGCCCGTGCCGATACCGACTGCGAGGGCCAACAGAAAGGTGACTCCGGCAACAGTGACCGCGTAGCTTCCGAGATCGAGGAGAACGTACCCGATGATCCGCCATCGACCGGGTTTCATTCCGGTGACTGTGCTTCGAGCACCGCCCTCGGGGACGGATACGGCTCCTGGTGGCGGTGACACCGACTGAACCGGGTATCGGTTCCCACGGCCTCGACAGCGGGCGCATCGGCACTGCATGGGCCGCCGAACGCGTCGTCAAGCCGCTCTATCGCGCGACCGTGATTCCCTCCCCGTGCGGCCGCTGCGATCTCTTCAAGGACGCTTTCGACGGACGCAGGCACGTCCAGTTCGCCAAAGAGTTCCGCGTAGATCTCGTCGATCGTGCCGACCGCCGGCGTCCGGCCGATCATCTCACGGACCCGCCAGCCAATCGTTCCCATCATACGTTCGCGTTCGGCAAGCAAGTCCTCAAGCAGAATGATGGCGTCCCACACCGCATCCGGCATATCTGGGTAGTCAGCTGGTTTGATCCGCATCGGACACCGGGTCTTGAACACGCAACCACTCGGTGGATGCCTGGGATTCGGGGGGGTCCCGTGCAGCCTGATCCGACCGTCCGCAGCCGTGGGGTCCGGGACCGGAATCGCCGATAGCAACGCGTGGGTGTATGGATTGGCCGGCTCGGTAAAGACGACTTCGGTCGGCCCAATCTCCATCAGTTTGCCGAGATACATGACGGCCACGCGGTCCGAGATGTGTTTAACGACAGAGAGATCATGGGCTATGAACAGGTACGTGAGCCCGAACTCGTCCTGTAGATCTTCGAGTAGGTTGATAATCTCTGCCTGGACGGATACATCGAGTGCCGAGACGGGTTCGTCGAGCACGATGAACTCTGGCTCGAGGGTGAGCGTTCGGGCGATGTTGATCCGTTGGCGTTGACCGCCGGAGAACTGGTGGGGGTATCGGTAGTAGTGTTCCGGATGGAGCCCGACGGTATCGAGCAGCTCCCGGACCCGTTCCCGGCGATCACCAGGCATTCGCCACTCGTGGACATCGAGTGGTTCGCGGACGATCTCGCCGACCGTCATCCGATCGTTGAGACTCGAATCCGGATCTTGAAAAACGATCTGTGCGTTTCGTCGCCATGCTTTCAGTTCCGTGCCCGCGAGTTTCGTCACGTCTCGGCCGTCAAAGCGGACGGTCCCTCCTGTCGCCCGCTCCAGGCGCAACAGCGTCCGGCCAAGGGTCGTCTTCCCACAGCCGGATTCCCCAACTAGCCCAAGTGTTTCACCCCGCCGGATGTCGAAACTGACGCCATCGACCGCCTTTACCGGATTCCCTCCGAACAACCGGTTGGATTCGTAGTACGTGCGAAGCTCCCGGACTTCGACGAGTGTTTCACTGTCCGTGTCCGCCGTTCGTCGCTCTTGGAGCTGTTCGCTCATTGGGGTTCCTCCTCGTGGCGTGCGAGTGCCGTTGCCTCGTCCACGTCCTCGGGGTACAACAGACACCGTGCACGGTGATCTGGGACGTCGTCGTTGACGGGAAGCGAAGCGGGATGGATGCGGTCGCATGCGTCGAACGCTTTCGGACACCGCTCGACGAACCGACAGTACGTCGGCGGTTGGGTCGGCGTCGGCACGGTGCCAGGGATGCTCGAGAGCCGGTCCCCGGCTTGCGCGCCTGGGATTGACTCCATCAACCCAACTGTATAGGGATGACGAGGGGCTTCGAACAGCGACACCACATCAGTTGATTCGACGATTTCGCCGGCGTACATGACGTTGACTCGGTCGGCAACGTTCGCGATCACGCCCATGTCGTGGGTGATGAAGATGATGGCGAGATCTCGTTGTGCCTGGAGGTCGGCCAGCAGATCGAGGATCTGGGCCTGGATCGTTACGTCGAGCGCCGTCGTCGGCTCATCACAGATGAGCACCTCCGGATCGCACGCGAGTGCCATCGCGATCATGGCCCGCTGGCGCATCCCACCGGAGAATTCGTGGGGATATTCCTTTACGCGGCGTCTCGCGTCCGAGATGCCGACGTCCTCGAGCAACTCGATCGCTTTCCGGGAGGCTGCTCGTCCACGAAGTCCCTGGTGGAGGCGCAGGGCTTCCTTGATCTGGTTGCCGACTGAGTATACTGGATTCAAGCTGGACAGCGGATCCTGGAAGATCATTGCGATCCGGCCACCACGCATCGCCCGGGTCGCTGGCCCGGACGTTCGTGTTATGTCGATGAATCCTGCGTCGATCGACGCGGGCTCGTCGGCATTCCCCGCTGTGACGAACACACAGGCCTCCGCATCGAGAAACTGCAACTCGGTCTCGGCCCCCTTTCGAATGCGGTCGATGATCGTGGGAGCAACACGCTGTGATGGGTGCTCGGAGCCACCATCGGGCCGCCGAACCGATTCGATTGTGGTGAGATCGACGGTTCGGCCCGGGAACCGGTCGGCGAACTCCCGGACGGTCTCGAGGTGGTGAAATCTGATGCTCGAGCCGTCGAGGATGGCCCCGGGCGATTTGATCAGCCGCATGATCGATCGCGCCGTGACGCTCTTTCCCGAACCGCTTTCCCCGACGATCCCGACCGTTTCGCCGGGTGTCACATCGAATGACACACCATCAACCGCCCGGATCGTCTCCTTCTCGGTGAAGAACGCCGTCTCTAGATCGTGGACCGTCAGGATTGGCCTGGTGGAGCTCATCCGCCACCTCCCGCGGCGGTCGCATCGGCAGCTCCCCCGCCCGTGCTCTCCGGATCGATGGCATCGCGTAAGGCATCGCCGAGCGCGTTGAACCCGGTCACGACCAGGACAATCATCAAGCCTGGTACCGTCGAGACGTGCCAGGCACTCGTACCGACGTAGGATCTACCCTGATCGACGATTCGGCCCCATTCGGGGGTCGGATGGGTGACGCCGAGGCCCAGGAACGAGAGCGCTGCCGTGGCGATGATGATCCCACCGAGCAACAGCGACGCGTAGATCAGGATGTACGTAGCGACGTACGGTGCCATGTGCTTTCGCATAATCGTCATCGGCCGTTGGCCATAACTCCGTGCTGCATCGACCCATTCGCCTTCGGCAACTTGGAGCGACGGCCCACGTATCGAACGCCACAGACCGGGCCAATACACGGCCGCGAATATGAGCGCGAGGAGTAATCCGCCATCGTACACATCCGCGATCGGATGATCGGCCTGCTGGAATAGCACGGAAATCAACAGGACGAACAGGAAGGCCGGAATCGAGATGATCGCATCGCTCGTCACGACCGTCAGGACGTCGATGAGTCCTTTGTAGTATGCCGTAATAAGCGATAACGCCAGCGCGATCATCGTACCGAGCCCGATGGATACGAGCCCGATGACGAGTGACGTGCGCGCGCCGAACGCCAGTACGGTAAAGAGATCCGCGCCGTTCGTTGCCGTCCCCAACGGCGCCCACCGGTCATACTGGTCATAACTCCAGATGCCGACCGTCGAGGCACCGCCCTGCGATCGAGTATCAAGATTGGCGCTGCCGTGGAGGATGGACTCTACCTCACCGTCCTCCGATAGGTACGTAAATTCGTGCTGGTAGGGCTGAAAGTGGTTGTGCTGGATGTCGACGGGGCCAAGCGATGGTGCCCAGATCGCCATGACGACGAATGCGAACACCACAGTCAACCCGAACAATCCCCACCAATGTCGCCGCATCCGATTGATACTGTCGTCTCGCGGGGTCCAGTCGGCGACCCGGTAGTACGAACGATACGTCGTGTAACCGACCCAGGCCCAGGCGAGCGCAACGAATGCGTACCCGTAGATAACGCCGACGCGGATTCCCCATGCCCAGGCCGGGGAGAGTCCGAGGAACGTTCCGGCCCACCCACCGTCCGGCAGCCGGTGGCCCTCGTTCGGAATCGTTTCCCGGCCCGTTATCGTGGGTAGGTGTCCCACCGTCCGCACACCGTCTCCGATGGTTCTACTCATCGCGTCTGCGAGCGCACCGACCGGGGTGTACGCGAGGGCCGCGAATCCGACGAGCAGCAATCCGGTGACGACCACCAGGTCGACGGCCAGCCGGTATTCCGGCGTGTTGGTGACGTTGTGCCTGTCCGCGATGGACCCGCCCGGCAGCAGTCGCAGGATCAGCGGTGCGATCACCAACATCAGCAACGCCGTCGTGATGATGACGGCAACGTTTCCCATTAGCATCCCGATACTTCCTGGCAGCTCCGCCGCCACGTTCCGTCCGACCCAGAGTGGCACCGACGCGATCAGGCTGAGTACTATCCGGGTAATGTCACCGGCCCGTACGAGTCCATCGGCGATACGACCCAGCTCAAGTAATACGAGGATCGCGACTCCGACGGCCCAGACGATGGCTGGACGAGGATTCGATCGTACCCGATCATGTAGCCGCATCTCCTCGGAGGCCCCCTTCATCGTTCGTATCCCACCCGTGGATCGAGCAGCGTGTAAAGCAGGTCCTGCAGAATATTGAGCAGGATGATGATTAGGGTGAAAAAGAATATCAGGGACCCGGCAAGCGGGAGATCACCCTGGACGGCCGCGTGAAAGAACAGTGCCCCCAGGCCGTTAATGCCGAAGATATACTCGATGATGACCGATCCACCGATGAGCAACACCGCTTCGTTCGTGATGATCGGTACGAGCGGGATGAGGGCGTTTCGAAACACGTGTTTCCAAATAATGATTCTGTTGGAGAGTCCTTTCGCGCGGGCTGTGTCGACATAATTCGAGTTGATCGTTTCCAACATTGCAGTGCGGCCGATCCGAAGTTCGGCCGCCATCGAGGCGGATCCGAGCACCAGAGCCGGAGGAATGATGAGTTTGACGGCTACGAGGAAACCGCCTAGATCGAATGTGAACCAGAATGGCAACACTGAAAAACCGTCAGTGATCGCGATAAAATCAAGCGGCGGCGTCCCGATAATACTGCGGATCTCCGGTCCGATTTGGTACCAATCGAACCGGGTCCCGTCTGTTCGACGAAGGAAGGTGAGGAGCATGATCGCGAGCCAGAAGTTCGGCATTGCCAGCCAGACAATCCCGCTGAACGATGCCAAGTAGTCTGCCCAGCTGTTCGGGTGGAGACCGGCATAAAAGCCCAACGGAATACCGAGAAACAACGGGAGCAGGATCGCCCACAATCCGAGCCAGATCGTTCGGGGCGCATAGATCATAATCAGGCCGTTCACCGACCGCCCCTCCTGGATGACCCAGGACTGGCCGAGATCCAGGGTTATCAAGGACCAAATAAAATCGAGATATTGCCGCCAAAGGGGTTCGTTGAGTCCGAGCTGTTCACGGATGGCGACCGCGTCGCCCCCGGTTCCCTCCGGACCGAGAATTGCGGCAACGGGATCTAAGGGGCCCATTCTGAGCGCAACGAAAATAATAGTCATTACGAGAAACAACACCGGAATCATGAGCCCGAGGCGCATCAAGAAATACCGCCACCGGCTCATTTACAATCACGTCCAATCAGCTGAGCCAACGGCTGGGAGCGGGTGATTTGCACGGTCGGTGCACCGGTGTTAGCCACGGTAGGGTGGAAGCTGGCAAGCGCGTTGAATAGACGTTTCGACCGGGGATTACCTACTCGTCGTCGACCTGTTCCCAATCCAGGTAGTAGCCGTCGGCCTGTTCGGGAATCAGGTCGGTGTTGGTGTTCGCCGGTTCGAAGCCAAACATCCCGTAGGCGATATCCTGCCAGCTCCAAATCCACCCCAACGAAAACGCCTGGAGTTCCCCGTCGTGCCCGCTCGCGATCAGATCCGCGAACTGCGCTTCGCGGATTTCGAACTCCATGCCGGAGCCAGCCAACTTGTCTCGTGTCAGCGCAGCGGCTTCTTGAAAGGTTGGATCGTCATAGGTCGTGATCTCGAGCTCATATGGATCGTCCTCGTCGTACCCTGCCTCCGCGAGCACTTCGTTGGCGCTCGCGATGTCCGTCTCGTTCGGGCTGTACGGCCATTCGTCGACCCAGTCGTCGTACGAGATGACTTCTTCCGGCCAGAGATCGGGCGGGGTGAAGCTAAACGCGACCGTTCCCCTCCCTTCGAACACCAGGTCGACTAGCTCCTCGTGGTCGGTTGCATACGCCACTGCTTGCCGGGCAGCCGTGATGGTTTGACCGCCGTTAAATGCAAAGTAGAACGTCGAGATGTCAGAAACCGCGACGTAGTTGACCTCGTCGCCGTTATCGAGCTCCGCGTACGTCCCGACTTCCCGTCCCATGTCATCTTCTTCGGCGTCGACCAGATCACGGTCGTAATGGGCGGTGGGAATGCCGAACGCGTCGGCGTTTCGTTCGTTGATGTACGTCCAGATTGCGTCGGCGTCTTCGAGGATGATCCAGTGGACGGCCTCCGGGATCGGCTGTCCCTCGTGATAATCCTCGAACCGAGTCACGGATACTTCGTCCCCCGGAGACCATGCGACGAACTCGAACGGACCCGTGCCGCGCATCGCTTCGCTCGATACTTCTTCTTGGCTGACCTCGCCGTCGTAATCTTCGAGGTCGTCCACGTAGCCCTCCGGGACAGCGGCGAATGCATCGTACGACAGAATGTCGAGTGCGCCCGGCGTGGGATCGGTGAGCTCGATCTCAAACGTGTGGTCATCGATGACTTCGAATGCGATCGAATCGGGCACCACATTTGCCGGTCCGACGCCCTCGTCCTCGTCGGTTTCCGCAACGAGACCGAGGTGGGTCGGACTAAGTAGGAAGCTTGCCCGGCGGCTTCCCGGCGATTCGGCCACTCGCCGCCAGGCATACTTGAAGTCGGCTGCAGTCAGCTCCTCGCCATCGTGGAACTGGACGCCTTCCTTGATGTGGAAGGTGTACGTCAACAAATCATCCGAAATCTCGACGTCGTCGGCGAGCTGGTTTTCGAGTTCGAGATTGCCGGCGGGATACGTGGTCAGACACTCATACACCTGACCGATCACTACGGAGGATGCGGTGTCCGTCGACTGGATCGGATCGAGCGTCGTGACGGTCGAATTGATCACCTCGAAGACGTTTTCGTCCTTGTGCTCGTGACCGGTGTCGAGTTCTACGTTGTGGTATTGTTGGTGGTGTGAGCCGAGGGGGCCCATTTCCGGCATGTCGACCCACTCGTACGAAAACCGCTCACTCTTTCCGTGGAACAGCGGGAGCAGGATCATATCGTCGCGGATCGCCTCCTCCATCTCGACGTACGACTCGTTCCGGACGTCTTCGTCGTCGGGATGTGGATGCTCGACGACCCGATCCCACGCTGTTTGGGCTTTCTCGACGTTCGTCAGCCCGTCCGGATCGTCGTCATCATCGACCGAATCGTCATCTGCGGTATCGTCCGCAGTGATCTCGTCGTCATCGCCGAGACACCCGGCGGCACCGATGCTCGCCACGCCCCCGCTTGCGAGTAGAAACCGCCGCCGTGAAACAGTCTTCCGGTGTGGCATAAGAACTAGCCGGTCCTTCAACAGTAAAAACATCATGGTGTTTTCCATTTCGTACCGGATGTTACGGCTGCCATAATGTCACTTATCGCGACTCCATTGCCCGGTGGACTCGCCACGTAATGAGCGTCTCGCCGGCGTAATTCACAACGAATCCGCACCCGATCGCGATCGGCATCGTCACGACTGGCCAGACGTCTGTGCCACCGACCATAACACTCACCGGCAACCGCGTCAAGACGAACACCACGATGACTTGAACGGCGATCCCGCCGCTCCGAACTACGTTCGACCGGAGCAACCGCGTCAGCCGATCGATCCATCTGGATCCGCCCGCTTGCCCGAACGTATACCGATCGTTGAGAAGAAACATCAGGATGATCGCACACTCGGCGCCGACGATCTTCGCGATCTCCGGACGTATCCCAATGTACAGATAGAGTGCGCTACTCACGGTAAGGTCGAGCATCGCTCCGACAAGGCCGACCGACGCAAATTGTACCAGCCGCCGACCGTCACGAAGCGCGCCGAGTCGGGTCATCAACCCCTCCGCTCGCAACTAGCCCGACCATAGATCGAAGCACGCGTCACCAGCGGTGGCGTCGTCGGGAGGAATCCGTCGGCGATCGACACGATCAGAGAATCGCGGGTGTCGGCGCGAAGGCGGATGAAGCTCCGGCTAAACGCAAGCAATGCACCCGCCGTGTTTACCGTCGATCCCGGTCGATCCTCCCAGCTGATCGGTATTTCAATGATCTCGGCACCCGCGGTCGCCGCCGCCACGAGGAACTCAATATCCCAGGCGAAGCCAGGAGTCACGAGCCTCATCCGAATGTCCTCCCAGAGTGTCGCATTGATCGCCTTGGCTCCGCACTGGTAATCGTATAACACGACTGGGAGGAGTCGGCGAGCTACCCGGACGAATCCGTCGCCGAGTCGTCGCCGAAGTCTGGATTGATGGACCGTAACGACGGCATCAGGGTGGCGACGCGATCCAACAGCCAGATCGGCACGACCGGTGCAAACCGGTTCAAGCACGGTTGCAAGTGCAGCTGGCGAGGTACTCCCGTCGGCGTCGGCGAACGCCAGAATATCAGCGTCCAGCGTCTCGAACCCCGCCGTGATGGCCGCACCCTTTCCCCGGCGGTGATCGGCAACGCAACAGGTTGCGACAGATCGTTTGACCGCGCGGACGACATCCCGTGTCGGGACGTCGAGTTCAACGTGAATCTGGTCGGGTTCGAGCTCTCGTTGGATTCCCTCGATGAACGTGGCGAGCCGATCCGGCGACGGCCGATAGGCCGGAATGACGATGCCGACCGTCGCGTCCATGGGATCGGTTTGACAGTGGGGAAAGTAACGGTGGCGTTCTCGCTCAGGAAACGACTGACACGGCGTCAGCGTCAGTCGCCTCGGTCTCTAAGAAGTGGGGAATGTACCGTTGGGTGTCAAAGATCTCCCGTTCGTCCTCGTCGCCGACGATACACCAGAGTTGGGGGCGGTTCGGTCCATGCCAGTCGCCGTTTCGGGTCACACTGAAACAGACGTACTCGGTATCGTCCACTGAGATCACATCGTCCTTTCGGACACCGGCATCCCCGATGATCAGCAACCGCTTCATAGTCGACCCGTTGGCCCACCCCATACTAAGCGCTTCGTCAGGGACCAAACGGGTTTTAACTGCGAGTCTCCCATTCACTCTCAAGAGACGATTCACATGCAAATCCCACGACGATTCAACACGTACTGCCCGCACTGTCACGCCCATCACGAACACGAAATCGAGACGGTCCGGCAAGGCCAGTCGTCCGGCATGAAGAAGGTAAACGACCGCCAACGGCGACGCCGCGGATCGGGCATCGGGAACGCCGGGAAGTTCTCGAAGGTTCCGAGCGGTGAGAAACCCACGAAGAAGACGAACTTTAAATACCGGTGTACATCCTGTGGACGCGCCCACCTCCGAAAGGGCTGGCGGGCCGGCCGCGTCGAGTTTCAGGAGTGAGCCATGGCTGGAAGTTTCCTCCGCGTGCGCTGTCCGGATTGTGAGAACGAACAAGTCGTCTTTCAGAAGGCCGCCACAACGGTCTCGTGTGCGGTGTGTGGGACCGGGATTGCGGCTCCAACTGGCGGGAAGGCGACCATCCATGGCGAGGTCATCGAGCCGGTGGAACAACGATGAAATACAGCGGCTGGCCGGAACCGGGACAGCTCGTTGTCGGGAAGGTCGAGGAGATCGAGGACTTCGGTGTTTTTGTCGATCTCGAGGAATACGAAGACAAACAGGGACTCGTCCACGTGAGCGAGGTCGCAAGCGGGTGGATCAAAAACATCCGTGATCATGTTCGAACGGGTCAAACCGCCGTTTGTAAGGTGCTCTCGGTCGACGAATCTGCCCAACAGATCGACCTCTCCATCAAGGACGTCAACGATCACCAACGCAAAGAAGCCATTCAACGGTGGAAGAACGAACAGAAGGCCGACAACTGGATGTCGATCGCCTTCGGCGAAGATCTCGAATCGGATCATTACCGACGCATCGCCGACGAGCTCGTTGCCGCATTCGGTGGCCTCTACGAGGCGTTCGAGCACGCGGCCATTCGAGGCGAAGAGGCGTTTGACGAGGTCGATCTTGCCGAGGAAGACATCGAGGCACTGATCGAGACGGCCCGAGATAACGTCTCCGTACCGTTCGTCAGCGTGTCTGGATACATCGATCTCGAGAGCGGCGATCCGAACGGTGTCGATAACGTCAAGGATGCACTGCACGCAGCCGAAGGGAACGGCGAGGTCCCGGAGGATGTCGATCTCGAAGTGAGCTACGTTGGAGCACCCGAGTATCGCATCCGGGTCCAAGCGCCGAATTATAAAGTTGCAGAACGGGAGCTGGAGGCGAGTGCAGCGCGTGCAATCGATCACGTGGAATCGGTTGGCGGGGCCGGCGAGTTCCATCGAGAACGTCGGACGGAGGACGCCTGATCGGACGAACGATGGGACGAACGATCCGGATGTGTCTGACGTGGAACGCTCGACACGATCGACCGCAGTATACGCTGGGCCAAACGTGTCCCGCTTGTGGTGGCGAGACCCGTCCAGCTGCACCGGCATCGTTCAGTCCGGCGGATCCGTACGGCGAGTACCGCCGTGCGCTCAAGGACCGAGTCCATGACTGAGTGGAGCACCGATGGCGTGTTCGTCGACACGCTTGCCTCACCCTCACTAACCGATCCCGTCATGATCGAGGGATTGCCCGGTGTCGGCAACGTTGGTGCACTCGTCGTCGAACACCTGTTAGAGGAACTGGAACCGACGTTGTGTGCCCGAATTACGTCTGAACACCTGCCGCCACAGGTGATGATCGACGCGGATGGGCTGGCACAGCTTCCCAGTCTCGAGATCCACGCTGTATCCATCGAAGGTCGGGATCTGCTTTGTGTCAGCGGCGAACAGCAAGCGACCAATCCCGTTGGCCACTATCGACTCACGACCGCCGTCCTGGATATTGCTGCGTCCTTCGATGTATCCACGATCTATGCACTCGGAGGCGTCCCGACTGGTGAACTATCTGCGGATCCGGCAATCGTCGGTGCCGTCTCCAATGAATCATTGCGCGAACCCGCTGAGGCGGTCGGCGTGGACTTTCGCGAGCGCGAGCCAAAAGGCGGTATTCTCGGCATCAGTGGTCTCCTCCTCGGGCTCGGGGGTGAACGCGGCTTTGACGTGACGTGTTTGATGGGTGAGACGAGTGGCTATCTTGTCGATCCAACGAGTGCGAGTGCCGTGCTTTCGGTGCTCGAAGCATGGATCGGATTCGACGTTAGCTACGACCGACTGGACGCCCGGGCCGAGGCGATGAAACCCGTCGTCCAGCAGGTCCAGCAGCTTCAGGAGGGCGACGCCGAACCGGCCGGCGGCGATGATCTCCGGTATATTGACTGAACACGATTCAGCGACGCCGTTCAGACGGCACTCGGTTTCCCAAAAAATGTGTTCACCGATTCTCAATCGGCAGTGCTACCGATACCAACCGAGTAGAGATGAGAAGTCGTCTGCGGTTAGCGACCGAGCTTTTCCCGGGCGATTTTGACGCCCGATGGGGTGACGATGATCTGATCGTCGCCCTTCTGGACGATATCGCCGTTGACCTCCCTGGCCACCAATTGGAGCTCGTCGATGATGTGTTCGACAACGGAATCTTGTGTGCGGAGGCGAACGATGTCGGCGACGACCATATGGCCGTCGTAGACGGCGTCCTTGATCTCAATGACGTCCTGTTGGTCGTCGATCTCGGCGATGTACACCGTGACGCCGGCGGTTGCGGCGGGATCTTCAATGTCGTCAAGATCGAGTTCGACGTATTCGTCCAGCCGGGCACCTCCTCGGTCCCCTAAGATCTTACTCATCAAGCCCATACCGAAATACCTCCCCTGGAAGCGGTAAAGCTCTTGCGTCAGACGCGTTCAAGCGGTGACGTTATACAGTTCATCCCCAACGTGGTGGATCGACTCGATCACCTTTCCGTGTTCGCCAACCATTTCCTCGCCGCCCACCATCGCGATACCGATCGCGAGGATCTTACCGTGTGTCTCCTCTGCGATGAGCACTGGATCGCCGGTTGTGATTGTCTCGTCTGCCGCAACGATCCCTGGCCGCATGACGTCCGCACCGTCGCTTACAAATGGGATGGCCCCGGCATCGACGGTGACGATCCCTCGGGTGGGATCGGTGGCATTGGCGCCGCGGACGGTGAGGATCGGACCGACCTCTCCGTCAATGATCATCGGCTCCCCATCGACGAGAATCAGGCGTTCGTCACGATCGCCGAACTCGACGGACTCAAAGCTGTTGCCATCGAACGTGACGCCAAAGCGGCCCTCGATCTCCGAACGCAATCGCCGGACTGCGTCGTTCCGGAGGTGGTGTCGGGAGGTGATTTCCATACGTGCCGATGGTGCCGGCGCGCGAATAAATCGACCGCTCCGGCCGCAGCCGCAGGGCTAAGTGCAGGCGGGCCGTGTGTGCCGGCATGAAGCGCACGTGGCCCGACGACCGGTTGGTCACGTGTATCGCCTGTGGGGTCCGCATCTCCCGGTCGGACGCCCGCGAATACGATCGGTTCGGCGACCGGTGGGACCGCGCGAACAAGGAATTCGAGTATCTTTGCAAACGGTGCTTTGCCGATGAATGTCATTTTCCGCGAGACGACCTCGAATCCATTCTGATGACACTCGACGGTGATTCGACCTCTGTCGCCGGTTTCGTCCGAGCCTATTACCGAGCCGTTGCCAACCACGAGGACAATCCCAATCCTTGATATCCATCGACGTCCGGTACGGCTATGCCGCCTGGGTCGGTAGAGCGGGTATGCGGGACTGGTTTCGCGGGGTTGTAGACCGATGACGGACGGACAGGCGGCTGCCGGTACTGCTGCTGGTCAGGGTCCGGTCGAGATCGATCAGGAACTGGCCGACCGACTTGCGGACCGCCGGGCACAGCTGTTCGAGAAGTTCGAGATCCCGGACGCCTTCCCGCAAGACGTGTTCGATGCGGCCACAGAACGAACTGGCGACGTGGACGCTGACATCGCGACCGCGGTCGAGGAACGCCCCGACCTCAGAGAGCTCACGACCTGGACCACCGATCCGATTGACGCCCAGGACTTCGATGACGCGATTAGCGTTGAACGAACCGACGACGAGTACGTCCTTTGGGTCCATATTGCCGACGTCACTCACTACGTCGATCCGGACACGGCCGTCTGGGAGGAGGCTCGCCGACGCGGGAACACCGTTTACCTGCCCGCCTATACCGTTCACATGTTGCCGCCGATGCTGGCGGAGACCGTCTGCTCGCTCGTTCCCGAGGAAGATCGGTTGGCCCATACCGTCGAGATGCACCTCAATCCGGATACGTTGTCATACGAATCCATCGACATCTACAAATCCGTCATTCGGAGCGACGAGCGGCTTACCTACGGCGAGACCGAGGGCAGGATCGACGACCCTGACGCACCGTTACACGACGAGCTGGCGCTGGTGTGGGAACTCGCAGAGCGGATGCACCAACAACGCAAGGAGGACGGCAGCCTGGTTCTCAACCCCTCACGGGATCGTGCGCACACCATCGTCGAGGAGTGCATGCTGAAGGCGAATAAGGCAGTAACCCACGAACTCATGTGGAACCGTGGCCTCGAAGCCATGTATCGGGTCCACCCCCAGCCGACTCCCGACGAATGGGACAAAGCCCTTCGGGAGATTCAGGAACTGGAAGGCGTCTCGATCCCCGGAGACAGTTGGGACGATCCCCGCAAGGCCGTCAATGCGACGCTCGAGGAAGCACCGGATCGTCAGCTCCCGAAGATCCAACGAGCGGTCATGAAGGTCATGCCCCGGGCGAGTTACATGAGCGATCCATTCGGTGGTCACCACGCGCTGAATTTCGAGATTTACGGTCACTTTACGAGCCCCATCCGCCGGCTTTCCGATCTCGTCAACCACTGGATCGTCCACACCGACGACGTTCCCGATGGTCTCGCGAACCTCTGTTCGCACGCCTCTGAACGCCAGCAGGCGGCCGAACGGTGTGAACGCGAGTACAAAACGTTCCTCCGTGAAGTCGGCCTCGACCCCTATGCTGTCAACAATCGCGGGCTGTACGTCCTCGAGGACGACTAACCATCGAGGTCGGCACGACCGCTGGTGGCACTCAAGATCCGATCTTTCAGGTCATCGTATTCTGCGGTCGGCACGACTGCGTCGAAGGTAACGGCAGCCTCATATGCGGCATCGAAAGCAATCGTTTCGCTCTCGAGGATCGACCGGACCGTCCCGGAATCGTCGTACGTGACGGTGATCGTAACGGGTTGATGTGGAACCCGTTCGACGACTTTTGTCGCCGCGATCGCCCCGGTGGTGGCGTCGGTGTACGATCGGACGAGCCCGCCGATGCCGAGGTTCGTTCCCCCGTAGTACCGAACTACCGTCACGACGACGTTTTCGAGGGATTGTCCCTCGATGACCGACAGTACTGGCGGCCCGGCCGATCCTCGCGGCTCGCCGTCATCGTTCGACCATTCGCGAAGTGGGTCGGCGCGAATGCGATAGGCCGCGACGACATGACTCGCATCCGGGTGGGCCGCCCGGACGGCGTCGATTGCCTGTTCTGCCGCCGGTACGGTCCGTGCCGGTTCGATCCGGCCGAGAAATTGCGACTTTCGTCGTTCGAAGGCGTGTTCTCCCGGTCTATCGACAGTACGAAAGGACGCCATCACGAGAGTTCGACCGATCGCACGAACGAAAGGTCGTGGATTTCCCGCAAGACGTCGCCGGGGACGGGCTCCTCGGTGATGACGTACAGTCGGGGCTCGTCGGAGAACTCCGGATCGTCGCTGACCGCCTGTCGGATCGAGAGCCCCTCGTCAGCGAGAATGCCTGTAATCTCCGCGATGATGCCGGCCTCGTCGGCGTTTCTGACGGCAATCGTCACGACCGAAAGGTCGAGCACTGGGGCGAGGTCCATCAAGCTTGGGAGGTGTGAGATGTTCTGAAAGATGCGTCGCAGTTCCTCGTCGGCGAGGATGGCGTTAGTCGTCGAATCGACGACCCGCCGGTCGACGTCGATCTCCCTGGCGATCTGGGTGTTCGGAATCTCGATCCCACCAGAGACGACACGCCCCTCGTCGTTCACCGAGAATCCGCGTTCGAGAAGGAGCCGAATGACGGTCTGCTGGCTCGGGCTCCCCTCGAACTTCTCCATGATCTCGTCGAACATCACTCGATGGAACCTTTCGTACTCGGTGCGTCGGCCCGACGGTCGTCGATCCGTGTCGCGTCGTCGAGGGCCCGTGCGAACGCCTTGAACAGTGCTTCGATTTCGTGGTGGGCGTTGTTTCCGGCTACTGTGGCGTGGACGGTCATCCCGGCGTGCATCGCGACGGACTCCCAGAAGTGTTCGGCGAGTTGTGCCGTGAATGCCCCGACCTGCTCTTGGGAGAACGAGCCGTTCCAGTGGTAGCCTGGTCGTCCACTGACGTCGACGACCACGGACGCGAGCGCTTCGTCGAGGGGAACGGATCGGTCTGCAAACCGGACGATGCCGGAACGATCGCCGAGGGCTTCGTCGAAGGCGGACCCGAGCACGATACCGACATCCTCGACCGTGTGGTGTTCGTCGATCTCGAGGTCCCCCGCTGCCTGCACCGTGAGGTCGAACAACCCGTGGGCGGCGAGGCTCGTGAGCATGTGATCGAGAAAGCCGATCCCCGTATCGACCGACGCCGATCCGGACCCGTCGACGGCGAGTGTGAGTTCGATCGTCGTCTCCTCGGTCTCGCGGGTAACCCGTGCACGCCGATCACTCATGACGGGTCCATACCGCCGGGGGGTCATATCCGTGGCGGATATCGATACCAGCAACGTCCGCCGTCATCGTCGTGTATTTGGCCGCCCGTCGCAGTGGCGATGTCAAGCAATGGCAACAACGACGGCTGCGGTAAAGCAGATCAGCGAGGCACAAAAACGGGAGTTCAAGGAGCTCGGTTTTCTGGTAATCCGCGACGGCATCGAATCAGAGCTTATCCAGGAGGCAAGCGACGTGATGTGGGCGGCGATGCCCCACGACAAGGACGATTACGAGGCCATCCTCGATCCAGACACGCCCTCGCCCTCGGGCGTCCAGGATGCAATGGAAACCAACGAACCAATTGCCGAGATCAACCAGCGCCTCCACGCCTACGGCGAACAGCTCGTCGGCGAGGGGACGCTGGGCGCGCCCGGGGACCGCACGCATCTTGCGCTCCGGTATCCGAAGGGCGTGCGATCGAACGATCCGCGGGCGCCACAGGTGAGCACTGACCTGAACTCCCACATCGATGGATGGGGCAACGAATTCGAACTTGACGAGGACGAGGTGGGCTATAACACCATGTTCGCCATCGCGTACCTCGATCGTGTCCGGCCACAGGGCGGTGGGTTTACCGTCTGGCCTGGGTCACACTGGACTGCGGGCGAATACTTCCAGTCCCACTCGTTAAAGAGCGGGAAGGGTGGCGTCCCGGGGATTTCCGAGGAGGGCCGGTGGGACTACGACATGAGACGCTCCGATCAGGCGGACGGATTCGAACTGTGGGGTGAGGCTGGTACGGTCATTCTCGCCCATTATAAGATCGAGCACTCGGCGGGCATCAATCTCAGTCCAAACGTTCGCTCGGCCGCAATCACCCGGTTGTCCCGGGAAGACGGCGACGAGATCAAACACGAGGCGGCAAAGGATATCTGGAAGTACTGGCCAGCGATGCAGGACGTGGAGGTCTATCCCGGCTTCGAGGAATCCGTCATCGAGGAACAGCCATCCGGCGGGCCGACCTATATCTTAGAGCGGCGCCGCTACTGAGCGTCGAGCGCGCGTTGTGCCTCCCGGAGACGAAATCGACCCTCGTAGAGGGCCGTCCCGACGACGATGGCGTCTGCTCCCGCATCGCGGAGGGAAAGGAGATCCGCTACGGTCGCAACGCCACCACTTGCGATGATGGGGATCGCAATTGCATCGGCCATGGCTGCGATGCGGTCGGTGCTCACCCCGGCGAGTTGCCCCTCGACGTCGACGTCGGTGCACAGAATCGCCCCGGCACCACGGTCGGCAAATCGCGCAGCCGCTTCTACTGGATCGATGCCCGTTCCCGTCGTCCATCCCTCCACGACCACCTCACCAGCCTTTGCGTCGAGACTCACGACGATCCGCTCTGGGTACGCTGTCGCTAATGTCTCGACGAGGTCTGGCGCTTCCATTGCGGCCGTACCGAGGATCACCCGGTCGATGCCTCCTTCTAGCAATGATCTTGCCTCCGCTTCGGTCCGGATCCCACCGCCGAGCTGGACTGGAACGTCGACTGCCTCGACCACCGTGGCGATCGCGTCAGCGTTGACTCGCTCCCCCTCGAAGGCGCCGTCCAGATCGACGAGGTGGAGCGCCGTCGCCCCTGCCTCGATCCATCGCCTGGCGGCCGTTTTCGGGTCCCCGTACCGCCGTTCGGTACCGCGACGCCCCTGCACTAGCTGGACTACCTCTCCATCCTGAACGTCGATCGCTGGGATGACCGTCGTGCCCGTCCCGCCGAACATGTCCGAGCCTCGCCCGGGGGTATGCCTAAGCCCATCGGATCCACCCCCAACGTCTTCAGGCTTCCATGCTTCGTGTGGTGCATGGGTACCGTGATCGGAATGCGACATGGCGGGGACGTTACCATCGCCGGCGACCGACGAGTCAGCGTCGATGGCTCGGTCCGCTCGAACGACCACCGACACGTCGTCGAGGTTCGTGGTATCGGGATCGGGATCACTGGTCGTCCGGGTGACATCCGGTCGTTCCGCGACCGGTTGGACGAACAGCTCCGGACGTACGAACACCGCGGGGCAGGCACCGTCCGGGCAACCGTGCTCGAGCAGCTGCTCGGGAACCTCGCCGACCGCTTTGACGTGGCCTGTCTCGCGGTTGCTCCCGACAACGATGGTACGCCCCGGCTCCTTCGCTGCGGAGAAGACGGGGGGTGTACGGACGAACCCATGGCCAGCATCGGCTCTGGTGCGGCCGTTGCAATCGGTCAGCTCGAGGCGATCGATTCGGATACGGTCGACCCGACGACACTCGTCGACCTGCTCGGCGCCGTCGCCGAACGGGACGCCGGGACCAATGATCGAATCGATCTGTGGTCGGCATCGTCGGGACTCACGACCGCGGATAACGAAGGAAAAACGGACTAAATGTAGTCGGTCCCGAGGGGCAACTCGAGCTTGAGCCCTTTCCGTTCCCGGATCTCCATGATCGTCTCGCGCTGGAGACTCTGGGACATCACTCGGAATCCGGCGTTCTCCATGTTCCAGTGGGCTCGACCCTCGGTGGCAGATCGGATGTCGCTCGAAAAGCCGATCATCTCCTCGACCGGCGCGATCCCTTCGACTACCATGAGATCGCCCTCCTGGTACATGTCGTCGACCCGCCCACGACGGCCCTGGATCTCGCCAGAGGCCGCGCCCATGTAATCGGACGGAACCTCGATGTAGACGTTCTGGATCGGCTCGAGCAGAACGATCTCCGCATCGATCAATGCGTTGTGTACTGCCGAGCGCACCGCCGGAATCACCTGGGCCGGTCCACGGTGGATCGCGTCCTCGTGGAGGCGCGCATCGTGCAGCCGTAACAACGTCCCCTGGACCGGTTCGCGGGCGAGCGGCCCTTCATCGACCCCGTCGTCGAGCCCTTCCAGCACGAGCTCCATCGTCTCGTTCAGATACTGGATCCCTTTCGTGTCGTCGACGAACAGATTGGTCCCAAACGCGGCCTCGACGTTCTGAGCGGTATCCTGGTCGACCCCGGCTTCCTGGAGTGCCTCGCGGCGCTCCTGTTCGGGAGCATCCATCGAAATTTCACCCATCCGCAGCCCGGCGACAACGTCCTCGGGGAGCGGTTCGGCGGAGATGTAAAACCGGTTGTGCCGGTTCGGTGAGATCCCCTCGACGACGTCGCTTACCTGCTGGACGGCCTCTCGGTAGACGACGATTGGTTCGCCCGTCCGGACCGGAATGTCGTGGTTGCGCTCGATCCGGTGGGTGATCACTTCGAGGTGGAGCTCACCCTGTCCCGAGAGCAGGTGTTCGCCCGTGTCCTCATTGATCGAGACCTCGATGGTCGGATCTTCTTTCTGGACGGTTCGAAGTACTTCGATGAGCTTCGGCAGGTCGTCCATTCGGTCGGCTTCGATCGACTTCGTGATGACCGGCTCGGAGATGTGCTCGATCGTCTCGAACGGCGTCATCTCCACCGATGAGACCGTCGAGCCGGCGATCGCATCCCGCAATCCGGTTACGGCGGCGATGTTCCCTGCGGGGACGTACTCGACTTCCTCGCGTTCGCCGCCCATGAAAATCCCGACACTCTGGATGCGGTTGGTCCCCGCGGTGCCGGAGACATAGAGGTCTTGGCCCTTCTCGAGCGTCCCGGAGAACACCCGGCCGGTGGCGATCTCGCCGGCGTGGGGATCCATCGAGATATCGGTCACCATGAAGACGACCTCGCCGTCGTCGTCGACATCACGCATCGAAATCGCGAGTTCGGATTCGGCGTCACCACGCCAGATCCGCGGAATCCGGCGCGGCTGTGCGTCGATCGGGTCGGGGAAGTGCTCACACACCATGTCGAGCACGACGTTGGACAGCGGCGTCCGCTCGTGGAGCTCCTGGCGCTGGCCGGACTGCTCGAGGTCGATGATCTCGCCGAAGTCCATGCCGGTTTCCTGCATGGATGGCAGGGACACCCCCCACTTGTACAGGGCCGAACCGAACGCAACCGTTCCATCTTCGACCGAGACCGTCCAGTTCCCGACGTCCTCCATCTCCTCGGTCATCCCGCGGATGAGCTCGTTGACGTCGCGGATCACACCGAGCAACCGCGATTGCATCTCTTCGGGGCCTTCCTGGAGCTCGGAGATCAACCGGTCGACCTTGTTGATGAACAGTGTCGGCTTCACGCCTTCCCGGAGTGCTTGGCGCAGGACCGTTTCGGTCTGGGGCATGGCACCTTCGACCGCGTCGACGACGACCATCGCACCGTCGACCGCGCGCATTGCGCGGGTCACGTCGCCCCCGAAGTCGACGTGACCAGGGGTGTCGATGAGGTTGATGAGGTAGTCATCACCTTCGTATTCGTGCGTCATCGAGACGTTGGCGGCGTCGATGGTAATCCCCCGCTCTTGTTCGTCCTCCTCGGTGTCCATCGCGAGCTGTTCGCCCGCGGTCTCCTGGGAAATCATCCCGGCACCCGCCAGCAGGTTGTCGCTCAGCGTCGTCTTCCCGTGGTCGACGTGGGCGGCAATGGCAATGTTCCGGATGTGCTCCGGTTGGTCCATCAGCCGGACACATTGGTCGACGATCTTCTTCCGTCTGCCCATGATGACACAACCTACCTGTACGACGTAGAAAAGGATGCTGTTTCGACGAGCTGTGGCACACACAACCGCATGGCGCCCGAAATCGTCATACGGCCGTAGACCTTACATGGGGCCGATGGAGGTAGCCGTGCAGGGCGGTGCGAGACCCACGCCGTTTCTGCAAGCCCGCGATCTCTTCGAGACCGAGTTCGACCTTGACTTACCCGTTCGTGTCTACGTCAGGTCGGACCCGGACGAACGGACGTGGGCCAGTCACCCGGGCGGCCACCACGTACTGAACATCTCGAACGCGGCCGCCCGAAGCGCGATGGCCTGCGAGCTCGCGCTCCACGAGTTCGCGCACATGTACCGGTACGAACAGGAACACGTCTCTCACCGACATCCGACCGAGGAGGCGATCTATCTCACGCTCGCTGGCCGCCGGACGGCGACCGAAACGATCACCCACTGCTATCAGATCGCAAATCACGTCAAAGACATTTATGCCGACGATTTGACCCTCCGATTCGTCTCCGGGAGAAAGCTGGTTACCTTCCTGGAATCGCAACTCGCACGTGCGGTCGCCGAGAACGGTATCGGGGACCACGTCTCCGGTGGGGTCCGCCATCCTACGATCGACCCCGAACTGGCTGCCGTCAACGCCGCCTTTGCGGCAGGGCTCGTCGACCGCCATGACCTGATCGGTTCGAGCCACGATCTGTATACCTTCGCCGACATCCTGGCGTATGACGCTCCGACCATCCCGTTCCAGCGGCTCCGCGGGCTATTCGGCGACTTACCCGAGGATCCGACCGTGAGTCAGTTCCGGCGATCGCTGACCGATGCCATTCAAACGTACGTCGACGCGACCGAACCGGGTGGCGAACCGAAAAGTAGTTAATTACCTGGCCGCCGCGGCGACCCGTTCTTTCTCTTCTTTTTGACCGACAGCGTACGTCTGGACGTCGTTATCCGCAGCACCGAGGAGTTGACTGGCGAGTGCTTCCGCAGCGCTGGTCGGGGACTTATGGGATGCGTTGTGTGTCCCTTCGGCGATGAACTTGATCGCCTGATCGACCCGGCGTTGCGGACTCACGTCGACGGCCTGAGGGACCGAGATGCCGCCATACTTGAGCCGGACCGTCTCCTCGCGCGGGGCGGCGTGTTCAATCGCCCGAACCAGGATTTGGATCGGATTTTCGTCGGTCCGGTCGTGGACGATCTCGAAGGCCTCGCGGACGACGCGAATCGTCTGCTGCTTCTGGCCCGTGTTCTCCTGGCGTTGCATGAGGCGGTTAACCAGCCGCTCAACGATGCTGATCTCGCTCTTTTCGAACTGTTTCTGGGAGTGTCTGCCCATGGTGTGGGCAATCGGCGTTACGGTGATGTACCGCTCCGTACTGGGGTCGGAGAAGACGATCCCGTCGACGGACCACCGGCCAAACAGCAACGCGTCGGTCGTGGCTTCCGTTCCTTCGGATGCCTCGGCCTCGGCTTCGGCTTCGGATTCGGCTTCTTCGGCGCTCATCGGACCGGCTTCTCCTGATTACCGCGCACGAGCTCCTCGAGGCTCACACCGTTTACCTTCTCGACTTTGTAGTTGACCCCCGAGATGTCGCCCATCGCACGCCCCTTGGCGCCGCCGATGCCGGCGATCGTGACCTCGTCGTGTTCGTCGATGAACGAGACGGCACCGTCGCCGGGGAGAAATGCACTCACCTGCTTACCGTTCTTAATCAGCTGGACCCGGACGCACTTTCGGAGCGCCGAGTTGGGCTGTTTCGCCTCGATCGCGATCTTCTCGAGGACGATCCCGCGGGCCTGTGGGGCTCCCTCGAGCGGGTCGGTCTTCTCCCGCAATCCCCGTTCGCGCCGGGCGTATTGCGAGTCGGACCAGCGATGTCGTTGCCGGTCCTGCTTGAGCTTCCGTGCCGCGTACTTTCCGTTCGCCATTCGTGGGTCTAGTTCCAGGTCAGGGTACTTAAGCGGTTTGAGCTTCCCCTGCGCTCGTGACGCCCTATCACGACGCGAAAGCTTAGGCCACTTCCCGGGAAACCTCGTCGATATGCGAATCAGCTTTACCAGCGTGGCCGCCCCCGAGCTGTCCATCGAGGAAATGATCGACTTCGCGGCGGAGGTCGGCTACGACGCCATCGAGCTTCGATGTGACTATCCCGAGGACCCACACGCCCACGGCGTATCGGCAGGCCATCGCGAGGTAGCCCCGACCACCTCAACCGAACGGGACGCGATCGTCGATCGACTCGAGCGAACAGGCGTGGACATCTGTCTACTGGGAACGTCGTGTGCCTTTGCGCACGCGGATCCGGACCGCAGGACTGCCAACGAGGACGAGGCGATCGAGTACGCATCGCTGGCCGCGTCCCTAGGGGTACCGTTCGTCCGCGTCTTCGGTGGCGCTCTCCCCGAGGAGCTAACGTGGGAGGAAGGCCGCGATCACATCGTTGCCAGCCTCGAGCGGGTCTGTGCCGGGGCGGCCGAGCACGACGTCTCGATCATGTTCGAACAACACGACGAGTGGGACGAGGCGGACGTGCTCGTCGACATCGTTACCGCCGTCGACGCGGACAATCTCGGCATTCTCTGGCATCTCACTCAGGAACAGGCGCCGCTCGAGACGATGGACGCTCATCTCAAACACCTTCACGTTCGCGAGTACGGCCTGTTTATGGCTGATCTGGTCGCCCTACTCGACGAGCAGGGGTACGATGGGTATCTCTCCTACGAACGAGGCACCGGCGAGGAATCGCTGCGTGACTTTCACGCGACCGTCCGGCCGATGCTTTCGTAACTAGGCCGTCCAGTCGTCGAGGAAGCCGGCCATTCGATCGACCCACGCATCGACCATTGCCTCGCCCTTCTCTGCGGACGCACCGAACGGATCGCCGCCGGTTCCCGTCGTTTCGTGTTCGTGTTCGAGGGTGTTTTCGACCGGTTCGTAGAGTAGCTCCTCGTGATCGGTCACCACCTCACCGTCCCAGCGTCCTGTCGACTCCTCTGCGACCGCGCGGTCCATGTGAACGAGTTCCGGCCGGAGCGCGAGCATGATCGACGTCTCCGGTTCGTGGGCGTGCCCGCCGAAATGCTCGGCGGTCTCCTGAATCACGTCAAGGATCGGCGATGACCAGTACCCCATCGTCATGAGCTCGACGTCCGGTTCGTCATCAGCGACCTTCCGAGCGACCTCCTTGATGATCCCCTCGTGTTCCGGGTGACCCGTCAAGAGCAGGATGCGGTCGGCCCCGTGGTGGATGAGCCCGTCGGTAATTTCCCGGAAGGTCCGTTCGACGACATCGTGTGAAATCGTGATACCGCCCGGCCAGTCTCGCGTTGCCGGCACGAACCCATAATACACCGGCGGCATGACGATGACGTTCGCCTCGTCCGCGAGCCGTTTGGCCAGCTCGTGGGGGACGATCGCATCCGAGCCCAGCGGCAGGTGGAGGCCGTGCTGTTCGAGCGTGCCGAGTGGTACGATCGGGACCGCACCGTCCGCAAACCGATCGCGGGCCTCTGGCCACGTCATCTCCTCGAGTTGCGCATTGTCGTCCATATCAGTGGCTGCTGGGACGGAAGGACACAAGAAGTTATCCGAAGGGGTGGTCAGTCGAGCGGCAGCGACACCGGTTCGTTTCGCTCGGCCGACCGATACGCGCCGAGCACAACCTCGACATCCTTGCGGGCATCCTCGGCCGGTACTGGTACCTCCGTGTCCTGCTCGACTGCACGGGCGAACTCCTCAAAGAAGTTGAACGAGAACGGCTCGGGTTCGACCTCGTGCCATTCGTTCGCATCCCCGATGTGCGTCTCCTCGCTGGTCCGGAGTCGGACGGGATTTGCGAGTTCGATCGTCCCGTGTTCGCCGTAGATGCGGTTGTACGGGCCGCCATCGAAGCCCGCCACGATAAAGCTCGAGGATTCGATGTTCCCGATCGCCCCGTTCTCATACCTGACGGTGACACAAATGAAGTCCTCGACTTCGACGTCGGTGACGAACGTATCGCCCTCGGCGTAGACCCGCACTTCGTCGAGGCCGGTAATGTGTCGCATCCGGTCGATGTCGTGGATGTTGTTCATGATGAGGACGCCCCCGCCGGCCCCCTCTGCACGCTGGCGCCAGTCGGTCTCGATCCGGCCCGTGAAGCCACTCGACCAGTAGCTGTCGGGTTTGCGACCGAGGTAGACGATGCGGGTGCCGACGACTTCGCCGATCAGGCCGCTTTCGACCCACTCTTTGGCAAGTTGGGCACCTGCGGAAAAGCGGCCCAACGGGACGGAGAGCTTCACACCTTCTTCCTCGGCCACCGCGATCATCTCGCGGGCGTCGGCGGCGCTCGTCGCGATCGGCTTTTCGACGACGACGTGCTTGCCAGCCCTGGCCGCTCGTATGGTTTGCTCGGCGTGGAGGTGATGTGGGGTCGCAATGTACACGAAATCGACGTCGGGGTGATTGATGACCTCGGCCTCGTCCGTCGTGTGGGGGACGTTGAATCGGTCGCCAATGTCTTCGGCGGCCCATTCGGCAACGTCCATGGCGATCCCGATCTCGATTCCTTCGGCTGCGTCGAGCTGCTCGGCTCGCGCCTTGCTAGTGATCTCTCCACAGCCGATGATACCAACCGTGAGGGTCATGAAACCTCCTCGATCAGCCCCTGCAGGCGGTCGCCGGTCTCTCGAAGCTCCTCATCGGCGAGGTCCTCGCCCCGGATGATCTCGAGCGAAAACGCACCCTCATAGCCGATGTCCGCACATCGCGAGAACAGACTCGTATCGTCGAAGTCATCCTCGAGGACGTCTGCGTGCATGTGGACGTGCATCAGATCGTCTTCGATGGCCGCAAAATCAGCCTCGCTGATCGTCGCCCGGTTCCAGAGGATGCCGACGTTGTCGCTTTCGACCTGATCGAGGACTGCATAGGCGTCTTCGGGACTCTCGACGATGTCGTGCATCGTCTCGAGCAGCGGCGTCACGCCGTGATCGGCCGCGTAGTCGCCGACCTCGGTGAACGCCTCGGCCGCGGCGGCGGCCGCCTCGTCATTCATTTCATCCTGGTCGCCCCCAGCGAAGATGCGGAGGACGTCTGCGCCGAGATCCCCGGCGAGTTCCGCATTGGCCTTTGCCGATTCGATCTGGGCGGCCCGTTCCTCGTCATCGACGTGGGCGAATTGCTCGCTGGTGGCGACGGCCGGAACGTCGATCCCCCGCTCGTCGAAGAGATCGACGACGGCCTGTCGCTCCTCGGCAGGCGTGTCCGGTTCCATGCCGTGGGCGTGGTCATTGTCGACCCGGAACTCGACGCCCTCGTAGGGTGTGTCGTCGATGAAGTCGGCGATCCGATCGATGTCCCAGGTCGGACAGACCCAGGTCATAAAACTCAGTTGCATTCGGCCGGCGTTTCTCTCAAGCCTTTATATAGTTACTGATTGTTATGATCGCTGACGTGTTAGCGGATACTTTCGTACGGAATGCGAATGTCGTATGCGCCCGGGTATTCGACGGGAAGATCACCGTTTTCGATCATCAGCTCTAAGGGATTTGCGCGGGTGGTCAGTGGTGCCTTTACGACGCCGCGGATTCGAAGCGATTCGTAAATACTCATCATGAGTTCGACGGTCCCGATCGCGTGATGGCCCGCACATCGGTGGTCGTCAAGCTCGCCCTCCATCCATGCAATGAGGTCGGTCACGTGCGGGTCGCTGCTTTCACGACCGGACGGTTCCTCGACGCGGTGGCCGTCCGCGTTCAACACCGTGAGGCCATCGCGCGGGATCAGTTGCCCTTCGGAGCCGAATATCTGCAGCGAGTTCGCATAGCTTGCGGTGTCCGGTCCGGGGAGGTCGCATTCGAACGCGAGGCGCGCTCCGTTTTCGAAGGCAACCTGGGCGGCACACCGATCCTCAATGGGCTCGCGGCGCTCGTGTCGATCGGTTTTCCGTTCGACCTGGCCAATGGTCCAGGCGATGTCGGGATCGCCGAGCACGTATTGAGCCTGATTGATGAGGTGCGTTCCCCAGTTCAACAGGCCAGCGTCTGTTCGGGCAAGTAGCACGCGAGGTGTGCCGATCGCACCCTCGGCAATCAATTCCCGTGCCCTGACGTTTTCTGGACGATAGCGCCGGCCGTGTTTGACCGTGAGCTTTGCGTCGTTGCGGTCGGCGGCATCCACCATGTCCTCTGCCTCCCCCAGGCTCGTACACATCGGCTTCTCACAGATGATCCCGGGAACCCCCGCTTCCGCCACGTCGATCGTGATGGCCGCGTGTGTTCCGTGCCAGGTCGAGACTTGCACGATATCGAGGTCCTCGGTGGCAAGCATCGCCTCATGTCCCTCGTAATGGGTGGGGACATCGAAATCCGCAGCGGCTTGTTCGGCTGCCGTGGGATTGATGTCCGATACGGCGACGAGGTCGATGTCCGGGTGTTCGACGAATCCAGTGGCCCGACGCCGGCCGATTTCGCCACATCCGATGAGGCCGACGCGGTATGTTTCTGATGGCATCCTCGCAGGTGGCGTGGGAACGAGCCACAAAAACGTTTGTCCAAACGGCAGATCGAAAACCTGCTGTCTATTTACCACTTTGTCATTCTGATTTCCTTCATGGATTCTGATTTATTCTTGGGATGAGATACCGAATTGGAATAAGCTATTCGCAATCCCACCACTACCCCATACTATAACACCGGATTCTGCTGGTGGATTAATGTCTAGTAACAAACTAGATATGTCCTATTAATGAAGAAAAATCTTATTTATTCAATATAATTATTGTTCCCTATGCCACGAGACGGCATCCGGGCGGAGTTGAACCGACGACGATTCGTGCAAGCGACTGGACTCGGTGGCGTGGCCATTGCCGCCGGTTGTCTGGGTGATGATGAGATCGATCCAGATGATGTCGATGATGTCGACGACGTCGACGATGTTGACGACGCAGACGAAGTAGACGACGCCGATGATACGGATGTCGTGGATGATGTCGACGATGTCGACGATGTTGACGACGCGGTGCCAGAAATCCACGAGCTCCACGACGCTACCGTCCAATGGACAGTGAGTGGCGACCATCCGGCTGACCGTCAAGACAGCCCGTATTCGAGTTCTCCCTCGATCGAACACAACGCATTTGGGACCGAGAATTGGAATTTGCTCGCGTCTTCGGTCTACGACCTGGAATTTTATGGCCAACTCGTATCGGATTGGGAATACCAACCGGGACTGCTCGAGTTCTCCTTTCATGATGACTTTTATTGGTGGAGCGGTGACCAGGTCACCGTTGAAGACTTTATCGTAGAGCGAGAGTTCCTCGATTATCACTGGGGCGGGGAGGAGCTTGAGTCATGGGCCGAAGTGGTTACCTACGAACAGGTAGATGATAACAGGGTCCGGCTTGCGCTAGCAGACGCATGGCACGAACGATGGGCGCTCAGCGAAACCATCGACAATTATCAACTGAACGCAAGTCGCCACTTCCATCAACCGTATATCGAAGAGTTCGAGGATGCCCCAGATCTTGCTGCGATTGAAGATCTTCGTGAAGAGATCGGAGACGAATTTCTCCGTGACGACGAAACCCTGGTTCACTGTTGGAACACGGACTGGGAATTCCGCTACGATGGATCGATTGGCGAAGTCGGAGAGGATTACTACGAATTCGAAATGGTGCAGACCAAGAACGGGAACATCAGACACTTCCAGAATCCAGAGAATCACGATATCCTTCCAAATGTTGAACGTTTCCAGCTGTTAATCCGGGAGGAAGCTGGTGAGGTTCGGATGGACGGTTTTATGGAGGAAACCCACGCCTTCGCGTACGGGGAGAGCAATCCCGAGGCCGTCGAGATGCATCGCGATGGACAATTCGACTTCCCAACGGATCTCTTGATCTTCCCACGCCCGCCGAATGACCAGGGCGGGATGCAGTTCAATCACGAGACGCATCCGGGCGATGATCCGAATTTCCGACGGGCGATGGCATATCTCACCGACCATACTGCTTGGGACGGCCATCCCGATGCCATCGCCGCCGAACGCATCCACACGTTCCTCTCGGAAGACGAACTCGAGGCGTTCGTCAGCGCGGACGTGATCGACGCATTCACCGATTACACCTATGACGAGATGCGCTTCGACGAAGCGGAGGACGAACTCGTCGCGGGCGGATTCGAACAGGACGCGGACGGGCACTGGTTGATGCGTGAAGATGGCGCAGAGGGCGATGCCGGCGAACCGATGGACTTCACCGTCGATATTCGCGGCTTCATGATGTACGTCCTCGACCAAGCCACGGACTTTTGGGCGGACCTCGAAGGATTCGGCATCCAAAACGAGGTTGTTGGCGCAGATTTCGCGGCGGAGGATTGGACGTTTACGTATACCTACACTGGCGGCGGCAGCCCGGACCATGCGTTTAATCACGTGTTCAACGACTTGGCGCCTGGATGGTCCCGGCGCGAGCAGAACATCCCCTCCACCGTACTCGCACCGGAGTTCGGTGATACGAACGATGCGGGGGCAGACATCGATACCTGGGTCGAATACGACGTCGGACCCATGGCCGATCGATTACCAGTGACGACGGATGCCGAACAATACCAGACGCTCGTCGATCAACTCGCTTGGGTCATTAACCAAGCGTGCAACCACTTCAGCACAGCACCTGTACAGCGCCACCACGTCCTCAATGATAACACGTGGCACTGGCCTGCCCTCTCTGAAACACCCGAGAGATACCACAACTTATTGATGGATCTCGGTCATCGCGTGATCCAGTACGTCCCCGAAGACGAGCGTTAATCCGACCCAACCCTCTTTTGCTTTGATATTGGCATCTATGATCTATGCCACCAATACTCTTTGAACAATCATTCATGGAACCGGAAGCAGTTTCCGATACTACTTCCTCGACGTTTTTTACAATTCCAGAATCTATCCAAGATTACGACCATAAAAGACGAGAAGGTGCGTACTTTTTTGCTGATCCCCCGGCCGAACACTCGTCTAGGTAATGACTAAACATATCAGATTATCCTAAAAAAGTATTATTTAATCAATATAATTATTGTTCTCTATGCCTCGAGATGGCATCCGGGCGGAGTTGAACCGACGACGATTCGTGCAAGCGACTGGACTCGGCGGCGTGGCCTTCGCTGCCGGTTGTTTGGGCGATGATGAGATCGATCCCGACGATGACGTTGCTGACACCGACGACATCGACGACGTAGATGACGTAGATGACGTTGACGACACCGATGACGTCGACGACACCGATGACGTCGACGACACCGATGATGACGACACACTGGAATTACCCGAAGTACAAGATGTCACTGTCTGGTGGTCAAAAGAACACGACCTCCCACCGGATCTCCAGTACAATCCGTACGCCGACGGGCCCACGCCGGCGAAAAACTCGTTTGGAACCGGGAACTGGACGCTGATTCACCGGTCAGTTTCGGACATGGACATCCACCCACTTGTCGTCGATGACTGGAGCTACGAACCTGGGCTCCTCGAATTTAGCTTTCACGACGATTTCTTTTGGTGGAGTGGAAAACCAATTGGCGTCGACGATCTGATGGGTGAATTCGAGTTTCGAGATTACTTGTGGGGCGGAGACGAGCTGGATAATTATGAGAGTATCGTGACACGGAATCTGGTTGACGATGATACAGTCCGGCTCGCCCTGGCAGACGCGTGGCACGAGGGATGGGCACTCAATGAAACCATTCTTGAGTATTCCTTGACGGCGAGTAATGATTACTACGAACCGTGGAACGAGCAATTCCGAGACGCTCCGGACCTCGACGCTATCGAAGAGCTCAGGGAGGATGTCGATGCCGACGTGGTCAACTCAGACGAACGGCTCGTACACTTCTGGAATAACGATATGGAGTTCCGTCTCGACAACTCCCTCGGCGAAGTCGGCGAGGACTACTACATCTTTGAACTCGTTCAGACAAAGAACGGCATCCCCCGACATTTCCAGAATCCGCAAAACCACGACTTCCTCCCGGATGTGAAATACTTCCGGTTGGAAATCCGCACCGAGGGTGTCGGTGAACTTCGAATGGATCAGTTCATGGCGGGGCGTGATGCCTTCCTCTATGGTGAGTCTAATCCAGAAGGGGTCGACATGCACCTCGATGGCGAGTTCGATTTCGATACGGAACTGATGATTTTCCCACGTCCCCCGAACGACCAGGGCGGCATGCAGTTCAATCACGAATCCCATCCGGGCGATGATCCGAACTTCCGACGCGCGATGGCCTATCTCACCGACCATACTGCTTGGGAGGGCCATCCAGATGCCATCGCCGCCGAACGCATCCACACGTTCCTCTCGGAAGACGAACTCGAGACGTTCGTCAGCGCGGACGTGATCGACGCATTTACCGATTACACCTATGACGAGATGCGCTTCGACGAAGCCGAGGACGAACTCGTCGCGGGCGGATTCGAACAGGACGGGGACGGAAACTGGTTGATGCGTGAAGATGGCGCTGAAGGGGATGCCGGCGAACCGATGGACTTCACCATCGACACCCCGAGCTTCATGCCTTACGTCCTCGATCAGGCCACGGATTGGTGGGCGGATCTCGAGGGATTTGGCATCCAGAACGAGGTTATCCACGACGGCTTCGGCATCGAGGACTGGACGTTCACGTACTCCTATACTGGC
>SKNY01000032.1 GCA_007123105.1 Salinarchaeum sp.
CGTGAGGCAGAAGCGACGCCACAGATGCCGTTACCAGAGGTACAACCCTTGCCGAGTCGCGTCCCGATCCCAATCAGGACGCCCCCGACCAACAGCCGCCACCACTGCACTTCGGTGACCCAAATCCCGCCCTGAAACGTCACTGCATACAGCCCCGCACCGAGAACAATACCCAACGTGAAGACGACCCGCCAGTCCCGCGAGGCGCGATACTGGCCGAAGCGATCGACTTCCGAAACGTATGAGAGCGTCGACTCGAGAAACGTGCTCGCACCTGCGAGCCGGCCCGTAAAGGCGTATATGAACACCACCCCGATGCCAATCAATATCCCACCGATCGCGTAGTGCGTGATACCGGCGGGAAACAGTTCTGCCATCACGGTCCCAATCATAGCAGCTAATCCGCCATGGTCACGTAAAAGTTCGCTGGACCGTGGCAAAACGCATATGAGCGGGTCGGGCATAGGACGGTGCGATGCGGGCACTGGCGGATCTCCTCGACGATGACCCCGACCCGGACGCCGTACTCGAATGGGTCGACGGCTGTGGAACGCTTGACCGGGAACTATACCGGACTGCAGTCGATGCCGACGATGAATTGACCGTCGAGGAACTCGCCACGGCCGTCGACCGGGACCGGTCGACCACGTACCGGGCGGTACGTCGGCTGCACGAGCACGGTTATCTCGATCGTGAACGGGTGACGTACGAGACGGGTGGGTACTGTTACACCTACGAGGCCGTCGATCCGGAGATCGTCGCAGGCCGGTTGTCCGAGCGGCTACGCCGGTGTTATGACACCATGCAGGCTCTTGTAGATGATTTTCGCGACGGCTTCGCGGGCAAGTAACCCACGCTTATCTGGCTGCGCTGCCTGTTATTCGCATGGTGCTCGGCGTCGATCCCCCGGACCCGCCCTCGCTTGCCGCAGTCGATCCCAATGAGTACGAGGATGCCACCATCGTCGGCGACACGGACTACCGCCGAGAAGAGCTCGCGGCGTTCCTTGACGCGGGGGCGTGGAAGACCGCCTGGGTACACTGGCGAAAACGTACGGAACTCGATGAAGCGGAGTACCGCATTGTCGAGGAGCTACAACTCATAGACGAATTCGATTTCTTCTGGGATGGATTTGCCGAACGCGTGGGTTATCACGCGCCTGGAATCTCGGAAGATTGGCGTGAACAAGAATACCATGACGGCCTTGACTCGTGGGGGACCGTATCGAATATCAACGCAGAGCTGACTGAGCTCGGTCAGATCGTCTGTGACGTGCTAAAAGAGGAGTACATCGACTGGGAGTCCGACTACGAACCTCCGGAAGACCTCCCGGAGTTCTAGGATGACTTCGTTAACGGTAAGACCGGACCGTCCGCAAGCAACCCCATGGAGGAGATGCCGGATCCCGACGTAACTGGTCGACGGCCACCATCGTCGGGATCTGGCTCCGTGACGGTTGTGGGCACCGCCCATGTCTCGCACGACAGTGTGGACGAAGTTCGACAGACAATCGCGGAGCGACAGCCCGACATCGTTGCGGTAGAACTTGACGAAGGCCGGTACAAACAACTCCGCGGTGAAACGCCCGACGACATCACGTCCAGCGATTTACTCGAGGGGAATACAGTCTATCAGCTGCTCGCCTATTGGCTGCTCTCGTACGTGCAAATGCGGCTGGGAGAACAGTTTGATATCGAACCAGGGGCGGATATGCGGGCGGCAATCGAATCCGCCGAGGAGCTCGGCGTGGGAGTTGCGCTCGTCGATCGAGACATCCAGACTACGATCCAGCGCTTCTGGAAACGATTGACCTTTCGCGAGAAGGGCAAATTGATCGTCGGCCTCGTCCTTGGCCTTGCGGGGATCGGATTTGGCGAGGAGGATTATGCGACGATCGATCCCGACGAGATGACCGACACGGACGTAGTGACCGCAATGATGGAGGAGTTCCGCCACTTCAGCCCGGGCGGAGCCGAGGCGTTGATCGACGAGCGAGACGCGTACATCGCACACAATTTAGTAGCACTCCGCGACCAAGGTTATGATGTGGTCGCTGTGGTGGGAGCAGGCCACCAGGCCGGCATCGAACGGTATCTCGAGCACCCCGCGTCGCTCCCACCGATGTCCGGGTTGGTCGGTGCGACGAAACGGCGGTTTTCCTGGTATCGCGCAATCGGTTACGGGATCGCTGTGGCGTATCTCGTGTTTTTCTTCCTTATTGCAATGGCAGGGGTGCGGGATGGGTTCCTGCTGCGGTTGTTTCTAGCGTGGTTTCTGTTTAATGGCTTCTTTGCGTTTACGCTGGCCAAAGTTGCCGGCGCGCGGTGGACGAGCGCCGGCGTCGGCGGAGCCGTTGCCTGGTTAACGAGCCTGAATCCGTTACTGGCACCGGGCTGGTTTGCCGGATACGTCGAGTTGAGATATCGGCCGGTCAACGTCGAGGACATCGGCCTCATGAATGAAATCATGAGTGACGAGCAGCTATCGTTGCGGGAACTCCTCGACGACATGCTTGAGATTCCATTGTTCCGGCTGATCGCAATCGTGGCACTCACGAACGTCGGCAGCATGATCGCGACGTTTCTGTTCCCATTTACGATCTTGCCGTGGCTAGCGGCCGATGTCGGTGGGATCAGTGGCGTGGGTGAGCGGCTGATTGAAGGGGCACGCACGAGTGCCGAACTCATCATAGGTGTCTTCAGATGAGTGACTGGGGCCAGCCAGTTGACCGATCGAACCGCCGCACAGGAGCGATTACGTTTACCGCCGAAGAACTGCGGGATCTCGGTGCTGCATGGATCGCGCTTGGGGTTGCATTTGCCATCTTCTTCGGCGGGGGGAGTCGGGTGTTCGAGGTCCCGGCGGTTTTCCTCGAGTTATTGCTGATCAGCTTGATCACGGCGGGCATCGGATTCCTGCTCCACGAACTTGCACACAAGATCATTGCGATCAGGTTCGGCAAGCGGGCGTACTTCAAGGCAAACTACCCGATGCTGGGGATCGCCGTCGCTGCAGCGCTCGCGGGGTTTATTTTCGCGGCACCGGGAGCAGTCTATCACCAAGGATACAGTACGGCCCGAGAGAACGGTCTGATCGCGGTGGCCGGGCCGGTGACGAATATCGTGCTCGGGCTAGCGTTTGTGCCGTTTCTGTTCCTGCCGTGGGGACTGCTCGCTGCGATCGGTACATACGGTGTGCTCATCAACTTCTTCCTGGCGGCCTTCAACATGATTCCGTTCGGACCCCTTGATGGCAACACCGTCTCCTCGTGGTCGTGGCTGGCGTTCGGGATCACGATGGGGATATCACTCCTCCTCCTGGCCGCCTCGGTCGTCCTGTTGTTGGTATAGGACACCGACGAGTTTTTCCGATCGTCTGTGGCAGCTTCGGTATGAGCGACGAGGAGGGACTTACCTACGCCGCGACAGGGGTCGACATCGAGGAAAGCGAGGCGGCGACCGCGGCACTGGTCGATGCCTTCGGTGGGTTTGACGCGGATGCCTATGCCGGTGTTATCGACCTCGACGACCGGGTTCTCGGCGTGGCCACCGATGGCGTCGGCACGAAACTGCTCGTCGCTGCGGCCGTGGGAGATCACACGACGGTCGGCATCGATTGCGTCGCGATGAACGTGAACGATCTCGTTGCGATGGGAATCGAGCCACTCGGATTCGTGGATTATTTGGCCATCGATGCGCCGGATGAGGAGTTGAGCGCCCAACTTGGCGAGGGCCTCGCCCAGGGTGCCGCAGCCGCAGACATGGCCTTACTCGGCGGCGAGACGGCCGTACTGCCTGACATCGTGACCGGATACGACCTTGCCGGCACCTGCGTCGGGATCGCCGCTACGGACGACCTTGTAGGCGATGCTGCGCCTGGCGATCAATTGGTCGGGATCCCGTCGACGGGAATCCACTCGAATGGGTTGACGCTTGCCCGTACTGCTCTTTCCCGGGAGTTCGACTACGACGATCCGTTTCCGGACGATCCCGACCGGACGATCGGCGAAGAGCTACTGACGCCGACGGCCATCTATTCGACCGTGCTCGAACCCCTTCGCAGGTACGCCAGCGCTGCGGCCCACGTGACTGGCGGGGGATGGACGAATCTGAGCCGCATGGGCGATCACCGCTATGAGATCGGTGATCCGCTGCCGGCTCAACCGATCTTTTCGCTGGTGCAAGATGCAGGGAACGTCGATGATGCGGAGATGCACCGGACGTTCAATATGGGAACCGGGTTCGTTATGGCAGTCCCATCGCCCGAGGCCGAGAACCTCGCAGCGGACGTCGAAGGCCGGATCATCGGTGAGGTAACCGAGGGATCGGGTGTCGCAATTCGCGGTATCGAACTCTAACCGAGACGGGCGGCGAGGTCGGCCTCGGTGATGATGCCCACGGTCTCTCCCGCATCGGTCACCAGCACTGCCTTGTGGTGATCAAGGAGGTTCGTCAGTTCATCGAGCGTTGCGGTCGGCGAGACGGTTGGAAAACTTTCGCTGTTGTGCTGGCCAACCGGTTCGTCTCGAGCGTCCTCGCCAAGCCGAACCAGATCGCTCTGTGTGATGCTACCGATCGGAACGCCGTCCTGAAGGACTGGTAGTTGTGAGTAGGCTTCGTCTTCCATACGACGTGCAGCCTCCCGGATCAGGACTTCCGGTCCGACCGCAACTAATTCGGTCTGCATGAGATCACGGGCCCGTGTTACACCGCCTTCCGCCTCGTCGAGGGCGTTTACGATCCGTCGGAGTGTCGACAGCCGTGGGTCGACGTCACCTCCCTCGATTCGTGCGATAAGGGGCTGAGAGACAGCAGCTCGATCGGCCAACTCCGCCTGCGTGAGCCCGACGTCGGTACGTCGTTCCTTGAGATCCTGGGGCGTGGGCAACTCCATGCAACGACATAACCATCGGTAATGAAAAAGATTCGTGACTCAGTCTTCGGGTTCCTCAATGACGTCGACAACTGTTAACGGGACGTTCCGCAGCGATCCACCGACCTCACTTGTCGCGATTCTCGAGGCGTGCTCTTCGCTTTCGGCATTAAAGACATCCATCTCGAGCATTAACCCGACGATTGCCGTTTCGGCGGCAATGAAGGCCGAATCAAACGGTTCGTCACAGAACGGACAGCCAGTCACGCCGACATTCACGTCGACGTAAGAGAGGCCGGTATCATTCAATCGACCGCCTGCCTCAGATACGGCGACACCGATTGCGTCATCGACCGTGTCGACGTCTCGCACCAACCAGGCTGCTTCCATCACCACCCGATAGTTCATCGACGAAGTATGCGAACTCAGCCCGGACGAGTGTTTTGGTTCCGGCGGGCCCACAGGTATGGCCCAGAAAAGCGGCGCATAACTTATGACCATCCAATGGACACGGGATGGAGTTCTACTAGTAATACATCATAATCAATTCCGCATTTGGAGCCGAACACGAGCCAACAGTAAATCAACAGACTGCGTCGACCTGTGAGCAACAATTATCATTATTTGTCGATGTGGTTATGGCAGAACGGTTATATAGTTCGATGAACCTGACACCAGCCACGGATGCGAACACACTTGCACCGCGGCGCGGTGGCAACCGCGTACCAGTTGACCATGGTGGTCGGAATCATGCTTCTCCCGTTTGCGGTTGCCGTCCGTCGGACAGTCGGCGTGACGCTCCCCTTACATCGTGTCATCGCCCCGATCCTCGCCGCCTACGAACGCGAACAAGACGAATAGCGACGAACGATTGGCTTTTTACGTGTCCCGTGGCAACGACCAGGTAATGGATCGTCCTTCCCTGGAGTCACTGACCGCCGCACACACTGGCGACCGCGATCGATTCTTTGAACAAGCCTTCGGTAGCGAACTCGGCTGGAACGCCCACGCGGGCGAGCAACCGTCAGTCCCAACCGATGCCATCACAAAGACGGGAACAACCACGGTCGGACTAACCGCGGATGATGGCGTCGTGCTCGCAACTGACCGACGGGCGAGTCTGGGGCACATGGTCTCGAGCAAAACCGTCCAAAAGGTGGAACAGATCCATCCGACGGGTGCACTGACCATCGCGGGATCGGTCAGTGCAGCTCAATCGCTCCTGCGCAGTCTGCGGGCAGAAGTAAGTCTGTACGAGGCACGCCGGGGTGAGGAGATGACGATGACAGCACTCTCAACGTTGACGGGGAACTTCCTTCGGAGCGGCGCGTTCCTCATTGTTCAGCCGGTCCTCGGCGGTGTCGATGACGATGGTGCCCACGTCTTCAGCCTCGACGCGTTGGGCGCGACGATGGAGGAGGACTATACCGTGAGCGGATCCGGGTCTCAGTTTGCACTCGGTGTTCTCGAACAACAGTACGAAACGGGCTGTTCGATCGAAGAAGGTGTCACGGTTGCTGCCCGATCGGTCAAGAGCGCCCTTGAGCGGGATACCGCGAGCGGGAATGGTATTGTCACGGCAAAAGTGACGGCCGATGGGGTCGACATCGATGCCTACGACAACATAGACGAGCTCGTCTAGAGCACGTCCATTTCAGTCAATCGCTCCGGAAGATACGTGTCTGTGACGAAATCGAGTCCACGGGCGGCCAGTGCCTGTTGTTCGGCCTTCTTTTCAATCTCGAGCTGGAGTTCAATCTGTTCGCGCCAGTAATCCGTCTGGAAGCGCGGGTCTTCGAGCTCGTTCTCCAGTGCGTTCACATCCGAATCCGAGAGTGGATCCGTCGGGAGCTCGTAGGAGACGATGTCCGACGGCTGGATGCCGATATATTGGGCTGCCGGCGTAGCGAGGTGCTCGGAGAGGTGTGCACTCTTAATCGAACCGTAGGCAACGGATCCAAAAATGCGGTATGACCAGGGGTCACCGTCTGTAAAGACCGTAACGGGGAGATCTAGTTGGTCGTGAAGACGCTTGGTCAATCGACGGGTTGCGCGTGCTGGCTGCCCCTTGAGGTGGACAATGAGTGCACCGTACTCCTCGTCGAATCCGTTCTCGACCAGGCGATCACGCATCCCACCAGTCTCGACACACAAGATGAATTCAGCATCGTGATCGAGAAACTCAATCGTATCTGGATTGTTCGGGATCTGGTATCCACCCTCACCCACGTCCTCCTGACAATGAATTTCGCGTTCGCCGCGACGGGTCTGTTCACGAAGGAACAGCGGACCCATGATTGTAGCACCGGATTCCTCCGGTCGCATATGAAAGTCTTCACGCCTCACCTCGCTCACGATTTCAAGATCCTCGATGAGCTGGTTCGATTCGTCCTGGTCGTTGAACTTCGCCTCGTCGAAGTCCCAGCTCTCCGATAGGTAATACAGCTCACGGAGTGTGGAAGACCGACCCTCTTCGAGCTGTTGGGCCAGAAAGTCGATCGTGTAGACTGACTTCAGCAGTTTACGTGCACCCCGGACGGAGTTCGCCGTTCGGGTGCTCTGTCTGTCACCGTACACCCACACACGGTTGTCTTCGTCGTATTCGATATTGGTCTTGGTTCGAGTCGGAACGTTAAGTCGGGGGATTTCACCGGCTTCGAACTGGTCGTGGAACTGTTCGGCGAGGGCGATCAACTGCTGTCGTGCTGTTTGGTCTGACGTACTCATTGGGGTTCCTCTGTTTGGGTAACCGTTACGAGTTCTTCGTCGATATCATCGACGACGAGCTCGGCTGTCGCTTC
>SKNY01000016.1 GCA_007123105.1 Salinarchaeum sp.
CCGACATGCCAGCCGTCAAGGACGCGATGATGTTGCGACTCGATCACGATCTCGCTCCGGGTGGCTACAGCTGGATCTTCCATACGGGTACGGACACAGCGAAGGTCGGATTGTGCTTCATTCAGAACGAAAGCTACCGATTACACGCGAGCGAGGAGCGAACCATCGACGGGTATCTCGAGTACTGGCTGGAGAATGATCCCCGGCTCGCAGACGCAACCCGAATTGAAGGCAAACAGAGCCATCGAGGGTCTGCCCACATTCAGCCGCCGGGATCGATGAGCACGGATCGATTCATGGCGATCGGCGATACCGTCCCGACGATCGATCCACTCTGGGGAGAAGGGATTCATAAGTGCATGCTGTCCGGCCGAATGGCCGCGATCACGGCCGACGCCTGCCTCACGCCGTCGACGCCAGACACGAGTGCGGAGGCGATGGCCACATACGATGCCCTCTGGCACGAACGTGTCGCACCGAAAGCCGAAGCACGTCTGCTCATGACGCGACTGATGTACCTGGCATCGAACGACCGATACGATCGATTGATGGCGGACATGAGAGCAACCGCTGTCGACGATCTTGCGGCGATCAATGCGGGCAACCGGCGAAAAATCCACAAGCTACTCCACCTCTCCGACCTCCCGTTACTCGCGCGTTACGCCCGATTTCACCTGTTCTGATCCGTTATGAAGGTCCTACCTCGCCCGCTCGTCCTGTAGGTATCGAGCCGGAACGTTCAATGCCCAACCCGATATCGGTCTAGACATGTCCGCGGCGTCCGGGGCACTCGTCACCGCGATTAGGGTCGACCTACGGCGGCTTCATGACGGCTGGATGGGGCTCGTCTTTCCCCGCCAGCTCATCGCAAGCCACAATGTGCTCGGCCGGTGGCGACCGAACACCCCCCGCGACCGTGTGCTGTTCTGGTCCTGGTTTGTCCTCGGCGCACCACTGGTCGGCCTCCTCTATCCGTTCGTCCTCCTCGGCTTTGCCACCCGTTTTTATGCCGGCAAGATCGACAACACCGCGGCCAGGCTCGGGCTCCTCGGTGTCATCATCGTGCCGATCATCGTCTGGGGGGCGTTATCTGCCGTCGCGTTCATTCGGTTGAGCGCCGAGGGATTCGTCGCCGTCGTTGCCGCGGCCGTTGTCGCGACCGCTTCGGCCGGCCTGGCCTATGGATTCGCCCGCGTTGGTGGGCGGGGGACGACCGTGCTCCTCGCCTACCCATTCGCCATGAACGCCATCTTTCTCCCCCCGGTCGTGGCCGCGCTGTACTCACCGGTGGTCGCTCGGATGGTCTTGCCCGGAAGCTATCAGCTGGCCATCTGGATCCTCGATAACATGCTGCACGTCTACGGGATCAACGAGTTTCTCCGGGCACAGTACACCCTGGAGGGGGCCGCCTACGCCGCCATGTGGTTCGGCATTGCCGTGCCGATCGGCTGGCTGCTCGGCGCACTCGTGACCCTTGCCAACGTCGTCCGACCGAAACGCAGCCAGTCGAACCGGCGGGACATGGCGGCCGACTGATCGTTCGAAACGGTTAACCCCTCGCGCTGGCGACTTGGCTTCTATGTCGTCTACGTATGGATGCAACCGTTCCCCATCCTGCGTGGACAGTGGCGTGCCATCGCCCGTTTGGGCCTAACCTGAACGTGACACGGCCGCCTGCTCCCTCCCGTTTTCCACGAATCGACGTTCGAGCACCTGCGACCACGAACGATGCTGTTTCCACCCACCATTCACACGGACCGACTCCGCCTGGATCGATTGAGTACCGACACCGTGGACCCGCTCTCACTGTATCGCATCTGTGCGACAGATCAGGGAATCGAGGACGTGACCCGCTATGTCACCTGGGATCCCCACGAGCACCCGCACGAGACGCTGACGTTCATCCGCGAGGCCGAGGAATCGTGGGATGCTGGCACCGACGCCGTGTACGTCATCCGTCCCGACGATGACCCCGACGCGACCGCGGGCTGTACCGCACTGCACGTCGATTGGGAGCTTGATCGCGCGACGCTCGGGCTCTGGCTCCGGAAACGGTACTGGGGTCGTGGTTACTCGGGTGAACGGGCAGCGGCGTTGCTCGAGCTCGCCTTCGCGCGACTCGACCTCGGTATCGTGGCGGTCTCCCACCACGTCGACAACGAGAATTCCCGGCGGGCGATCGAGAAGTACGTCGCGGCCCACGGCGGGCACCGTGAGGGGACGCTTCGCAACCAGCTGGCCTACGGCGATCGGGTCGTCGATGAGGTCCGCTACTCGATCAGTGCAGCCGAGTATCGGGCGGCGACCAGAGACTAATTGGTTTGGCTCGGTGATCCCTAGCCCATGGTCGATCGCGAATGGGAAGCGCCGGCCCGCATCTGGGCCGAACAGGCGGCCGCGAACGTCGATCGCTGGGGTGATCAGTCCGTCGAGACGTTGTTGTTGGCCACCCAGGAGGAGCTCGGCGAACTCGCCCAGGCACACCTCGAAGCCCGGGACGAGACCGGCGATCGCCAGCGAGTTGCCGACGAGTTGGACGACCTGGCCGCGTTGATGTTCCAGCTTCGATGGGCGATCGATGCCGGGGAGTGGACCGACGAGCCGTGACCCGCCGGCCAGCCCGGTTCTGCCCGGACTGTGGTGCCGCAACTGGCACGCGTCAGTACGACGGTAGCACGCGACGGTACTGTCCGGCCTGCAAGACGTTCATCTGGCAGAATCCGGTGCCCACGGTCCGCATGGTGGTCCTCGACGGCGATGCCGTGCTCCTAGTTCGGACCCGAAATGGTCGATGGGGACTCCCCGGCGGCTACCTCAAGGTGGACGAGCACCCGCGGGACGGCGCCGTCCGCGAGCTCGCCGAGGAGACGGGGCTGGTCGTCCACGCGAGCGAACTGGTACTGGTATGTACCGATCATCACGTCGCTCATCCGGCCGAGGGCGGCCTGATCTCGATCTCGTTCGCGGTCGACCGTCGTCGCGCCAGCGGTCGGCCGACGCCGGGTGCGGAGATATTGGCCCTCGAATTCGTCCCAATGCGCGACATGGATGCCTACGACGTGCCCGCCGTCGTCCACCGACGGCTCGGCGCGGCATTGAGCGCGCTGTGGATGCCCGGCTGATTCGTCGAGCCGAACGGTATTGGGTCAGCCGTACCGCTGGACGAAGTCGAGGAGCTCCGCCCCGCGGTCGACGCGTTCACGCCGGAGTTGCTCCTCGAGTGGTGGATCCTCGAGCGATTCGAGCGCGTTGATCGCCCGGTCGAGTCCGACCACTTCTTCGACGTAGCGCTCTGCCGTCTCCCGATCGATCGCTGTTCGCTCGATCGCCTGGATCCGCGCAAGCCGCGTTCGCCGAAGCCGTCGGAGCACCTCCTCGATTTCCCCACGCGTACCGGGCGGGATGGCGTCTGCATCGGCGACCTCGAAGAAAAACTCCCGGAGGGGAAACGGCTCACCGTCGAGGTCGATCTTTGCCGGCATGGACGCCCCGATCCCCGAGTTGTGGTAGATCCGATCGAGGAGTTGCTCCCGGTCGTGATCGGTGAGCTCCGGTTCGGCTGGCGCCGACTCCTCTCGGAGAACCTCCTCGACGAGGTAGACGATCCCGCGGTAGATTTTCCTACCAGCCTCGGCATCAGCGTGAATTGCCCGCTCCTGTTCGGCCGCGTCGATTGCGGCGACCAGGAGTGCGGTGACGGCGTCGGCGTCAACCTCGCGTAGCGTGCCCTGCTCGACACCCGCCGCGACGATCTCGTGCACGAGATCCGCGAGCGCGGCGTTTGCCTCCGTGTAGAGCATCCGGCAGGTTTCGTCATGCATCGCCCGGTGTCGGAGTTCGAGGGAGATCCGGGCAACGTCCAGGGCTTCGTCCTCGATGCCTCCGTTGATCATGTAATCGGCCAGCGACAGGAGCCGATCGGTGGCCGCCTCGCCAGTCACGCGGTCGTCGATCTCCTCGGCGACGTCTTCGATGCCCCGCGCGAAAAGCGCAGCAAGCAGATCGGCCTTTGTCGGAAAGTGGTGGTGGACGGTGCCCTGGCTCACCGCGGCGGCCTCGGCGACCGCGGCCGTCGTGAAGCCGTCGTAGCCCCGACCGGCGAGCACGTCGCCGGCCGCGGTGAGAATCCGTTCGGCGGTCGACTGTGCAGACATTGGCCGATTGAGTACTCAATCGACACGGGCTGACATATTTGTTTCGGCACGTCGGGCACCCAGGGTCATTGTAGATGCAATCGGTGACGGCCGCCCTGTTCCATTGCGACGATCCCTGTATGTCTTCGCACGGGATACCGAGGAACTACCTTCGACGGTGTTCGAGACCACCGGGCGCGCCACCCTGGACCGACCATACCGCGGAACCGCGGCCGCTTTCACGGGTCCGTCGATCGTCCAGTCGGTGGCCGGCGTTCGTGAGCGATGGTTCGCTGTCTTGGCCACCCCCCGGGACCGGGCTCCGATCGCCGGCTAGGGGGAGCAGGCCGCGGAGCTCGGCCACGCCGACTACCTCGCCCAATTCGGCGCGCCGGGCGCCGACATGGACCGTTCCTCGCGGCCGTGCGGGAGCAGGCCTTCGAGTTCGAATGCACGATCGCTGGTGCGAAGATCGGTAACGGGCTCGCGATCGTCCGGGCCATCGTCCCGGGCTATCGCTGGGAGATTGCGGTCGGGGACGTAAACGGCGCCAGCACCCGCTTCGGGATCGCGTGCACCATGCTGCCGGAAGGGGAAGACGTTCATATCGGTGGTTCCGTCACTGCCGATCATGCCCGACATCCAACGCGTGACACCCGAGACGGCCGACGACGCGGCCGAAACCCCCGCCCTTTCCCGCCAGCAGATCTTCTCCGACGACGACGTCCGGATCCTTCGGGCCCGCATGGGACCGGACACCACATCCGGCTGGCACCACCACAACGACAACGACAACTACGTCTTCTTCGCCGCGGGCGAAGCCCGCGTCGAATTCGTAACCGACGACGGTTCGATCGAGGAGCGACGGTTTACGGCCGGCGAGTTCATGTATGTCCCACCGCGGGTCGTCCACCGCGACGTGAACCCGGCCGACGAGGAACAGATCGCGGTGCTCGCGCTGATCGGCGATGACCCAGTCGTAACGAACGTCGAGGATCCGACCGGGTAGCTACGACCCGGTTCGAAAGGAGAGATCGAGACTCGGTGCCGAATGGGTGAGGCTGCCCATCGAGATCACGTCGACGCCGGTCGCGGCGTAGTCGGGCACCGTTTCGATCGTGATGCCCCCGCTTGCTTCCGCGAGCGTATGCTCTGGCAACCCGGCAACCGCTTCGGTCACCGTCGCGGGGTCCATGTTGTCGAGCAAGACGATATCCGCCCCTGCCGCCGCAGCGGTGGCGGCAGCCGCCGGCGTTTCGACCTCGACTTCGATTTTGGTCGTAAAGGACACCCGTTCGCGCATGTGATTGATCGCCCGCTCGAGCCCGAGTTCGGCGATGTGGTTGTCCTTGATCATCACCATGTGCGAGAGATCGAGCCGGTGGGTGTCCCCGCCCCCGGCGACCACGGCCCGCTTTTCGATCCCGCGGAGCCCGGGCGTCGTCTTGCGGGTACAGGCGATCCGGACCGCGTCGTCGACGGTCCGGGCGGCGTCGACGGCCGCCCGCGTCCGCGTGGCGATGCCGGCGGCGTGGGCCACGACGTTGACGACCACGCGTTCGCCCCGCAGCACCGCCTGGGCCGGGCCCGTACAGCGTACCAGCGTCGTCCCTGGTTCGAAGCGCTCGCCCGTCTCGACGGTCGGTTCTATCTCCACGCCGAGATACTCGTACGTCGCCACCGCCGCGTCGAAGCCCGCGGCAACGCCGGCTTCCTTGGCGACGAGCTCACCGATCGTCTCTCCCGGCACGTCGTTGGTCACGTCGTGATGGCCGAGATCCTCGGCGAGCCAGGCCTCGATCTGGGACTGCTGGATCATGCCTCGCGAGCCGGCGCCGGTTCTCGTACATAGTGGGTGCCGACGGACTCGTCGTTCTCTGTGGCGGCCCGGGCGATCAGTAACGCCGTGATGCTGGCGTGGCGAAGCTCGGCGAGTGATCGCTGGGTCCGGGTGCGGACGTAGGCGTCCACTTCTCCCTTGAGTCGGCGGAGGACACCGAGTGCACGCTGGAGTTCCTCGGGATCGCGTTCGAGGCCCACGTACTCGTCCATGACCCGCTGGAGCCGGACGAACTTCTCGCGGGCGAACCGGTCTGGTAACGCCGGATCGCTGTCGCGCAGTCGCGGCGCTTCGACGACCACGGGGTCGGCGCCAGCGGCGTCTTCGCCGGCACGCATCCCCCAGACGAGTCCCTCGAGCAAACTCGTCGAAGCGAGTCGGTTTGCGCCGTGGACCCCGGTGCGGGCACATTCGCCGACCGCGTACAGACAATCAAGCGAGCTGCGACCCCAGGTGTCGACATCGATCCCGCCACAGAGGAAGTGCTCGGCAGGGGCGACGGGAATCCCCTGCTCCCAGTCGACATCTCGTTCCGCACAGAGGTTGGCGAGATCCGGAAACGTGCCGGCAAAATCCAGCGGTGAGACGTCGAGGTATACCTCGCCGGTCCGGTCGCGCTCGCGGGCGACCGCCCGGGCGACGACGTCTCGGGGGGCAAGTTCGGCGTCCTCGTGAATTGCCGGCATGAACCGTTCGTCCTCGCCATTGCGCAACAACGCGCCTTCTCCCCGGACGGCCTCGCTGACCAGGAAAGGATCCTCAGTCGTCGAGACTGTCGGGTGGAACTGAACGTATTCCATGTCCGCGACGTCCGCGCCCGCGAGCGCCGCCATGGCGATGCCGTCACCGGTCGATCCATCAGGATTGGTCGATCGGGCATACAGGTCCCCGATGCCGCCGGTCGCCAGGATCGTCGTTCCGGCATAGACGGGCTCGACCTCGCCGTCGTGCTCGAGCATCGCGCCGTGGACCCGTCCCTCGTGGGTGATCAACGCGAGGGCGGCCGTATCCTCGCGAAACGTTACGGCCTCGTGATCGGCCATGTGGTTGAGGAAGGGGACGTGGATGTGCCGGCCGGTCGAGGCATCGATGTGAAGCACCCGCGGTTCGCCGTGGGCGGCCTCCCGACCGAAGTCGAATGCATCACCGTTCGTGTCGAACTCGACGTCGAGCGTCTCGACCAGGACATCGCGGACGATCTCGTCGGCCTGATCGACGAGGACCGAGACCGCATCGGGATCGGCGGTCCCAGCAGACGCCTCGATTACGTCCTGTTTGAACGCCTCAGGGTCTCCTCGAGCGATTGCGACGCCGCCCTGGGCCCACCAGGTCGAGGCACCCGCGGGCCGCGAGGACTTGGTGGCGATGGTCACCTCGCTCCCGGCCCGGGCCGCGCCCAGCCCGGCGGCCAATCCGGCGATACCGCTGCCGACGACGAGGACGTCCGTCGTGGTGGCGTCCGCCGCCATGCTTAGACCTCGAGCATCCGGTCGAGGGCTACACGTGCGAGCTCCTTCTCCTCTGGCGCGACCTCGATCACGTTGCGTTCGCGGCCCTCGACAAGCTCTTCGAGCACCCACGTGAGGTAGTTGGGGTCGATCTGGCGCATCGCGTTACAGTCCATGCAGGCGTCCCCGCACAGCGGCAGGACGTTGACTTCGGGGTGCCAGCGGGCGAGGTGGCGGGCCAGGTGGATCTCGGTGCCGATCGCCCAGGTGTCACCGGGATCGGCGTCCGCGACCGTCTCGCAGATCGTCGAGGTCGAACCAACGACGTCGGCGGCTTCGACGACCTCGCGGCGGCACTCTGGATGGACGACGACCTGGGCGTCCGGGTGTTCCTCGCGAATCTGTTCGATGTGGCTGACGCGGAAGCGCTCGTGGACCTGACAGTAGCCCTCCCAGAGGATGATGTCGTGCTCGGCGACCTTGGCGGGATCTTTCGATTCGGGATCCCACGGGTCCCACTCGACGATATCGTCTTCCATGCCCAGCCGATAGGCGGTGTTCTCGCCGAGGTGTTTGTCCGGGAGAAAGAGCACCTTATCGCCGCGCTCGAACGCCCACTCGAACGCCCGGTGTGCGTTGGATGACGTGCACACGAGCCCGCCTTGCTCGGCGCAGAACGCCTTCAGGTCGGCGTACGAGTTCATGTACGTGATCGGAATGATGTTGGCGTCGGTGGCGGCGGTGATCTCCGCCCACGCGACGTCGACCTGGAGGGCTTCGGCCATCCCCGCCATCGGGCAGGACGCTTCCATGGACGGTAGGATGACGGTCTGGTCGTCGTCGGTGATGATGTCGGCCGATTCGGCCATGAACGTGACGCCCGCGAAGATCACGTATGGCGCGTCGGCGTCGGCAGCATGTTTCGAGAGCTGGTACGAATCGCCGATGAAATCGGCGTGTTCGACGATCTCCCGGCGCTGGTAGTTGTGTCCGAGCAATACGACGTCGTCGCCGAGCGCCTCGCGGGCCGCGGTGATCCGCTCTTCGCGCTCGGGTTCCTCGAGGTCACGGTACGCCGCCGGAAGCTGCTCGAGGTGGTCATATTTGAAGAGACTCAGGTCCGTATCGAACGATGTTGTTTCCATTGCTGGCATGTGGCGATCGCTTGTTGACGCCGGTTGCGGCCCCGGTATGAATAGTTTTTCTCTTCAAACGGGGGTAGGTTGTGATTATGGTCGTTCAATAGCGGCGAGATCCGCCGCTTCTTCCCGATTGTTGATCGATTCCGGCTGACCCGGGGGGTTGAATTTGCCTCAGAATGTGTCCGCCGCATGGACGATCGCCGATATCGAGCCGAGAACCGTGTCCACTGGGACGAGTTAGCGGCCCACCATCCCGAGACGGACCATTACGATGTCGACGGATTTCTCGACGGTGCGTCGACCATCCGATCGCTCGAGCGTACCGAACTCGACGTATGCGATCGACGGCTGTTGCATCTGCAGTGCCATTTTGGACTCGATACGATTTCGTGGGTACGCGACGAGGGCGCCGCCCACGCGACTGGCGTCGATTTTTCCCCGACGGCGATCGAGACCGCCCGGGAGCTCAGGGAGGCCGTTGGCCTGTCTGTTGAACAAGTCCGGTTCGTCGAATCCGACGTATACGACGTCGGCGACGTCATCGACGAGCAGTTCGATGTGGTGGTCACGACCTACGGGACGATCTACTGGCTCCCCGATCTTGCGCCCTGGGCGGCGGCCATCGCTGACCGATTGGCACCTGGCGGCACGTTCTACATCGCGGACGGCCACCCACTCGCGGGTATGTTCCACCACGAGAGTACCGCCGCCGATCTCCGATTTACATATCCGTATTTCAACGAGGAGGCGATCACCGAGGAGATCGACGGGAGTTACGCGGGGTGGGATTTCGGTCTCGAACAGCAACGATCGCATGGATTTGCCCACGGACTGGGTGAGATCGTCACAGCACTCGTCGAGGCGGGGCTCCGAATCGAGTTCTTACACGAGCACCCCTGGAGCTTCTTTCAGCGCTTCGACGCGATGGTCGAGGACGAGCCGGGTCGGTGGGTGCTGCCCGACGTTCCGTACGAACTGCCGCTAACATTTTCGCTCAAGGCGACTCGGAACTGATGAAGTATCCGAGATTTCTATCTATCACCGTCGTATCGTCCACCTACGGCGATGCCGTGGAGATGTCGTGCGTTGGGGCGCCTCCCGGTCACTAGTGCAGATACATCGTCGCGCTCGATAGAAGCCTCCTGATGGGGAACGAACGGTAGCGATCCACGGGGACCTGCCGAGGGCATTGATCGCCGAAAGTGGGACGGCTGTGGTGCTGATCCATTCGGCTCACACGCACTGGTGTGGGGCCATTCCGGGTTGCAGATGTCATGGAGGATGGCGTAATACTGTTCGTGTGAGTAACATGATGTGTTGCGGTCGACTGGTTCATGACAGCATGCCATGAGTCACGAGCAAAGGTCGGGTCCCATTCCCAAGGATATCCGGGATGTCCCTCGGCATTGAACCTGGTGACGAGATCACCTTCGAACCGTTCGCAACCGGGTACAAAATCCGGAAGCAAGCGCCGACGACCGACGAAGGAGAAGGTCCGTTTGACAAATGTCGCGGCTCTGCCATGCGCAACGAATCCATGGGAGATCGCGTGTGCAGGCTCCGAAGAGAGTATCCGCGTTCCACCGGACTGGAGATCACTCGGAGGATGAGGCGTGATCACGGCGATCGATACGAACGCCTTGATGGCACTATTATACGCAGATGAACGCACGGATGAAATTGAGGCGGTTCTTCGGCGTCTCTATCGGGAGGGACGGCTCGTCGTTACACCGATCGTGTTCAGCGAACGTGCGGCCGACGGAGAGTTCGAGACAACCGCTTCACTCGATCAATTTCTAACCGATCTGAGAATTCAGCTCAGTGAACCGTCACGAGAAGCATTGTTCTTGGCGGGTGAACGAGTCGGACGCTATACGTCTCGACGACCCGATGGATTACAATGTCCGGCATGCGGGACGAAACGAACCGTTCAATGTGATGCTTGCGGGGAAGCACTTTCGCCGCGTCAGCACATCGCGGCAGATTTTCTGATTGGCGGTCACGCGACAGTAGACGCTGTCGCCCTCGTATCCTTCGATGGAACGTTTTACGAGTCCTATTTCCAACAGTAACGGTATTCCCAAAACCGTCGATCTCGATTGAACACGTATCCGAACCCCTCTTTGCCGGATATCCGCAGGTATTCCGCTTCCTCCAGCGTTCTTGACTCGATCCTACCGCGGCCGAAACGGATCGTACTCCTCGTCGCTCACGTCGCGCCCGTGTTTGTCCTCGATCGGCCGGAGCGGATACGCCGCGAACCCGTCGAGCACCGCATCCAGGCCGTCGACCGCCGAAGTGAACAACGCCTCACCAAACTCAACGGTCGCCGCGGTCGCATCGCCCATCACACCAGTTTCTGAAAACGTCGTCCACCACGGCATCATCGTCACCGCGGTCGAATCTTCCTCCCGGTTCTCGCCGGCGAAATCGACGTTGTGGAAATACCGGTTATCCGGCGCGTTCACGTCTCTCACCGCCTTGTCCATCTTGACTTCGTCCGGCGCAAGATAGAGATACATCGCGGTCTCCATCTCGCCGGCGTGGCCGACGCCTTCCGGCCCTGCGGTCCGTTCCGTTCGCAACGTCTCTTTGACCTCCTCGAGTTCCCACCACGACAGCATCGCACACCGTACGTCCGGATACTGGAGGTTCACCTGGCGGGTTGCCTGCTCGAGCAGGTGCTGATTCGATCCATGGCCGTTGACGAACAGGATCCGTTTGAATCCGTGGTGGGCCAATGACACTCCAATATCGATCACGTAGTTGACGAACGTCTCCCAGCGAATCGTAATCCCGCCGGGCATGTCCATGTGGTGGGGAAGATAGCCCTGGGTGAGTGTCGAGAGCATCAGCGTATCGTCGCGTTGCTCCGCGACAGCCTCACAGACCGAAGACGGCAGTCGCTGATCGACGTCGAGTGGCAGGTGAGGACCGTGGTCCTCCGTCGAGCCGACGGGGACGAGGATGAGCGTCTCCTCCCCGGCTGCCTCGTCAATCTCTTCCCACGTGAGCTTCTCGTAGCGGTGATCGGTGAGTGCCATGGGTGGTCGGGCCACCACCAACGGCATAAAACCCGTCCCTGCCTAGAATTCCGTCCGATACCGCTCGACGGTATCCCAGTCGATCGTCACGCCGAGTCCCGGCTCGTCCGGCACAGCGACGTACCCGTCGGCATCGACCGGGAACTCCTCCTCGACGAGCTCCCACCGCAACGGCGAGTCCTCGACGCAGTACTCGAGCAACGGCGCATTCTCGTGGGCCGCACACAGGTGGAGATTCGCGGCGATGATCAGGTCCGTCGAGTAGCCGTGCGGATACAGCGGAATCCCGGCCGCCTGCGCGAGTGTTGCGATCTTACACATGTGGGTGATCCCGCCCGACCGGGCTACGTCCGGCTGGACGCCGTCGACGCCGCCGCGTTCGATAAAGTCCCGGAACCCGTAGCTCGTATACTCCTCCTCGCCACCGACGATCCGGGTTTGGGATGCTTCGGCGATCCGCCGGTACCCGTCGATGTTGTCGGCGTAGATCGGCTCCTCGATCCAGTAGAGGTCGAACGCCTCGTCGAGGCGGTTGCCGTCCTTGATCGCGCGTTTGACGTCCCGGCCCCAGATCATCCCCGCGTCGACCATGATGTCGAACGAATCGCCGAGTTCCTCCCGGGCGGCCGCCAGCAGTGCCCGGTCGGTCTCGTAGGCCTCCCCGAAGCCACCCCAACCGAACTTGATCGCCGTGAATCCGTCCTCGCGGGCGGTGCGGGCACGTTCGCGCATCGTCTCCGTGTCTGAAGGATCCGCCGGGAACAGCGTGGAGGCGTACGCGCGAACCGACTTGCGATGAGCACCGCCGATGAGCTTATGCACCGGCTTGCCGGTCGCCTTGCCCATGATGTCCCACAGCGCCATGTCGATGCCGCTCATCGCCGTGATCGCGGCCCCCTTGCGACCGTAGAAGTACGTCTTATCGAACATCTCGTTCCAGAGGACCTCGACGTCGAACGGGTCACGGCCGAGGACCACCGAGATGAGCCCAGCGCTTTTGTCATGTGACACCGGCGCGTTGACGATGGCGTCGACGACCGCTGGTGACGAGTCGGCCTCGCCGTATCCGGTGATCCCTTCGTCGGTCTCGACCTCGATGATTGCCGCGTCTTGGGTGCCGTCGGCCTTCTCCCCGGCCACGTTTGTGAGTGACACGGTGTGGACGGTGACGTCGGTGATTTCCATACCTGGCGTTCTGCGGTGTCACACTTAACGGTATATTGCAACGATGGCGTCATTCGAGAGCGAGACCAGATCTCGGTGATAGACTCGCCCAGACGGCCGATCCAGTTATCACCGGTTTCTCGAAATCATTCATCGATCCGTGATTGGAGCCAGCGAACAAAGGGCTGCCCTACCCCCTCGATCGTTTGAACCAGAAACGCTGATGGCTTGGCTCCGGAAAGGAACGCCAATGACGTCGCGGCCGACTCGTCGGGGCCTTCTCGCGTGTTGGGCGGGGCTGGGTCTTGCGGGCTGTCTCGGGACCGACGAGGAGCCACCTGAACAAGCTCGCACCGACTGGCCCTCACATGACGGGACCGATGCCGAGACGATCCCGCACACATACGATTGTGACGGCGTCTGCGGTATGAATCCGGCCTCCTATCCGGAATGGCACGCCCAGCTTGCCCACGACGACGGCACGGGCGCGTTCTTCTGTTCGACTGGCTGTCTCCTCAGTTACGTTGCGGTACCGGACCACACGGGAGCGCGGGATGCCGACGTTACCGGTGTCTGGGTCAGAGATGTTCGAACCGTCGAGTGGACCGACGGGATGGCCGCCCACTGGGTGCTCGAAACCGACACCGACGAACAACAGCCGGGCGAACCGATGGAGCTGAACCCTCGCCCGTTTCAGGATCCCGCCGACGCGAGCGCCTACGTCGATGACCGCGACCAGTTGGCCGCGGATGCCATCGTGGCGTTCGAGGATCTCGATCACGAGATCGCCCACCGGTATCGTTCCAGCCGGTTGCCCGCTCCCTAGCGCCGGGGAGTACACCTATCTGGGCGGCCCGTCTCATCACACATACGTGAGTTTACGCGTCCAGTCCGACGACCACTGGCCAGCGCCACCACCGCCAACGACGGTTCCGGGTGGCACGCTCGGTGTCCTCGGCGGCATGGGTCCGTTGGCGACGGCGTATTTTATGGAAACGCTCGTGCGAGTGACGTCCGTCACAAGCGATCAGGAACACGTTCCTGCGGTCGTCATTAACGATCCCACGATCCCCGACCGGACGGCCGCGATCATTGACGACGGTCCCTCGCCAGTTACCCACCTTCGGAACAACACGCGACGACTCGAGCGGGCGGGGACGGACCTCCTCGCCATGCCGTGTAACTCCGCCCATTACTTTCTCGATGACGTGCGTGCCGCCACCTCGCTCCCGGCCCTCGACATGATTGACGCCACCGTCGACACGCTGGCGGCAAGCGGCGTCTCGACCGTGGGGTTACTGGCCACCTCGGGTGCCATTGCCGCCGGGCTCTATCAGGACCCACTTGCGAGTGAGGGCATCGACGTCGTCACACCGACTGCCGAGGAGCCGATCATGGACGCCATTTACGCGATCAAACGGGGCCACCTCGAGCAACCGGCAGTGGACGGCGAACGGGTTGCAGCAGAGTTGCAGGCCAACGGCGCAGAGGTCGTCATCATTGGTTGTACGGAACTGTCGATCGTACTGGACGAGTCGGCCGCACTCGTTGACCCGCTGCGGGTGCTTGCCGAGCAGTCCGTCGCCGCGCTTCGACCTTAGGCCTCGACGACGAGCATGTCGGTTGCACCGCGGAGGACTTCGAACGGCACTGGACGAATTGTCGACCGGTGGCCGGCGGCTGCAAGCTCGTCGCGAATTGCGTCGAGTCGCGGGTACGGCGTCCCGTCCAGTTCCACGAGGGGATAGATCCGCACCTCATCGGTGGCGACGCGTGCCAGTTCCAGCACCGACTCCCGATGAAATGCCATGGAGAGCCGGTCGCCGTACAGAAAGAGCAGGTGCGAACTCAAGACGACCGAAAACCAGTCGTCGGCAAAGGGGAGCCGCGGCAGTTCGGCGGCGACGTACCGGCTGTCCGTCCGGCCACTGGGATACTCCGCCAGAAAGCGGCTAGCGGCCCGCTCGAGCAACGCCACCCGATCCTCCACGCTGCCGTAATAGTCCCACAAGAAGAGCTCCCGCGCGCTCCGGAGCTGGTCGGCCGTCTCCTCGATCGCATCGTCACATCGTTCCGAGAGCATCGGCGGTGGATCGTGGTACAACACGTCGACACCCGTAGCGTTGATCCCGCGCTCGGTAGCAGTCGCGACGAACGATGCCGGACCGGCCGGACAGTCGAGCACGCGCATTCTGGCCAGCGCTTTTGGGTCGATGTCGAACATGCGCCGGTATTACTCGAACGTGCGACCGATGAAGGCGACTCCGTCAACCTCGTATCTGGACATTAAAGGACGAAATAGGTTGTTAGTGTATATATTTGCGCATCACACAGCAACGTTGCGCTAGTCTGCCCTCGTCTGTGGAACCAACGGGAACGTCCGTCGCGGCTGGTTAACTTCTTCAATTTGGGTGAGGACGACGATCACGCCGACCGCGGCCAGCGCGGCCGCGAAGACGAACGGGACGGCAAAGCCCCAAGCGATCAGCCACCCTGAGAGCAGTGGGCCAACGGCGACCCCGAAGCCGAACGCCATCGTGAGCACCGCAAGCGTTGAGCCGGATGATCCCTCCCGTGCGATGTCGCCGGCGAGCGCGAGTGCCGGCGCAAACACCATTGCCCCGGCGACACCCTGCAGGAATCGTGCGAGAAACATCAGCCAGGAATCGGCCACCGACCCGACGGGAAGTACCGGAATGAATCCCTGGATTAGCGTCGTCGGCACCAGACACACGGTGCCGATCAAGATGAACGTCCGCCGCCCGTAGAAGTCCGTCGCCCGGCCGATTGGCGCCTGTAGCGCGATCTGGGCGAGTACGAACGCCGCGAACTGCAATCCGAACATTTCCGGCCCCTGATTAAGGGTCGTGTTTACGAGATCACCCAGCGTCGCGAACACGGCGATGCCAATCGCCATAAAAAACGAAACCAGGCCAAGCGCGAACACCGGGTCGAGCAACTGGTCGCCCGTCCGGTGTCTGATCGGGAAACCGTCGAGGATGCTTCCCTGGTCGCGTTGCGGTTCGATGTCCGGATCGTTGATCATCGCGAACACCATGAGAAACGCGAGCGTCGCCGTCGAGGCCGCAAAGTAGAACGCGGCATCGAAACCGGTCATCGTAACCGTTGTGCCGCCGAGCGGAATCGCATACGGCCCGGCAGCCACGACGAGGCCCGCCGCCACGGGGCCGACGCCAAAGCCGATCAATCGGAACGTGTTGTACGTTCCCATGTTGCCACCCCGGTTCTCGTCGGTGGCCAGATCGTTGACGAGAGCCACCGTTGTGGGGATGATGAACGCCCCCGCGATCCCCTGGAGCACCCGCAAGCCGATCAGATGCCAGTACGAGCTCGCGAGTGAGTACGCAAAACTGGCGACTGCGATCAGCGTGAGGCCGAACAGGACGTAGATCTTCCGACGGCCGGTTCGATCCGAGAGCCGCCCTGTAAACGGCTGGAGGGGGCTGTTCACGAACCCGAAAATCGACAGCACCAGTCCCGTGATAAACAGTTCGGTGAGTCCGAACGTTTCACCCGTGATGAAGTCCGTCGCGATGAACAACGGGAGGACGACGATCAAAAACGAGTTGCCCACCGATTCGGCCATGCGCGCCAGCGCGAGCGCCAGCACCTGTGGGTTGACCCCGAAGGGCAGCTTCATCCGATCGCCCGCCTCGCGCCCATGTCACCGGCCACTGCGGCCGGCGTGAAAGCCGTCCCGGTTCACATGTACCCGAGATCGCGCAGCCGCTGCATCAGCTCTTCTTTATCCTGGGCACGACCGGCCCGCTCGGTCGTGTGTTCTAAATCCTGGAGCCAGGCAGGCTCGGATTCGGCTCGTTCGGTCGAGACTTCGCTGCCGAGTGACCGAAATCCCTCGAAGTACTTCGGGGAGATTGGAATGTCCTCGAGTGCGACGCCCTCGGGCAGATCGTCGTACGAGGCGGGAACGTAGCCCTCGTCGGGAAACGCAGGGACGGATTCGGGCACCACGTAGTACCAAAACGCGTCCCAGACGGCTGCCTCGTCGAACTGGAGAATGGGCTGAATCCGGTCGTGTGGCGGGTAGATCTCCGGATCGTGCCGGGGACTAAAGAACGTCTCGTCGGCGCGGGCTTCCTGTTCGTCCCAACGGATTCCGGAGATGATCCCGTCGATGTCGTACGCCTCCAGCGCGTCGTTGAGAGCGACCGTTTTGAGGAGGTGGTTCCCCACGTACGTATCGAGCAGAAACGGGAACGTCTCGTCTTCGTATTCGAGGATCTCCCGGACGTGTCGCTGGTTGTGTGCGGACAACGCATCGATCGGAATGTCATCCCCTGGATCGAGCCCGTGGTCGTCGACGTAGGCACCGATATCTTCGTTGCGGGCATACCGAAGGTCGACGTCCCATTGGTCGGCCCATCGTTCGGCGAACGCAAGCAGGTCTTCGAAGTGTTGGAAGTGGTCGATGAAGATCGCCGGTGGGAGATCGTGGCCGAACTCCTCGGCGACCTCCTTCACGAAATATAACGTCAGCGTCGAATCCTTCCCACCGGTCCACATAATTGCCGGTCGGTCGTACTCGGCCAACGCCGTGGCGATCACGTCGATCGCCTGTTCAATCTTATCCTCCAGGGTCGGATAGTCTTCCGGTGATTCTCCCTCACCCGCGGAATAATCGACCTTGACGTTCGGGATCGCGTGTGCCATCTGGTCTGCAAATTGGTCGGATTGTCGGAAAACAGTTCCGGCTCTAGAATCGGGTTAGGGGCCCGCTACCCTCGATATATTGCCGCTACCTCGGTCGCGTATCGGTCAGCAACGGCCCGGCGTTTCTTCTTTAAGGTCGGCGTTTGGAGTCCGTTTTTGACGGTGAACGGCTCGTTTACCAGCCGGAAGGCCTTGATGCGCTCGTCCGGTTCGAGGTTGCGGTTGACGACAGCGATAACGTCTTCGATCGCCGCCTGGACGGCCGGGGCATCGGCGGCCGCCGTCGGGGTGTCGACCAGTCCGCGCTCGACGGCAACCGAGCCGTCCGGCACGATCAATGCCGAGACGAACTTTTCGTCGGTTCCCATCACGAGACAGTTCCGAACGAGCGCTTCACCGCGGCAAGTGGCCTCGATCGGACGTGGCGCGACCTTCTGGCCGGTACTGAGGACGATCAGCTCGTCGGCACGCTCGACGAACTCGAAGTAGCCGCCGGGCCGTTCGCGGACGAGGTCGCCGGTGTGGAACCATCCGTCAGCGTCGGCGTCGGTGATTGGTTCTTCCCGGTTCCAGTACGCAGCCGCGACGTTCGCACCGCGCACGAGCAGCTCGCCGGCCGCGCCAGCATCATCAACGTCGACCGCGTCGGTGTCGATCGCGACCTCGACACCGTGTACCGGCGGGCCGATCGAGCCAACGATCGGTGCCTCGACCGGATTGACCGTCACGACCGGAGCTGTCTCAGTCAGCCCGTACCCCTCGATGAGCGGAAGCCCGAGCGCGTGATACCGGGCACACAGTGACGGGTCGAGCCGGCTGCCACCACAGATCAACAGCTCGATCCGTCCGCCCAGTGCCGCTCGGACCCGCCGTCCGACTAGCCGGTCGGCGAGGCGACGCTTGGCGTCCAACGAGGGGCCTGGTTCGGCCGTGGTCCGGTGGCGCTCGCCGATCGCGATGGCCCATTCGAGCAGCCGCGATCGGACCGCCGAGTTGCGGGCGTCCCGCCGCATTGCTTCGTCGAAGCGCTCGTACACCCGGGGGACGCCGACGATCGTCGTCGGTCGGACCAACTGGAGATCGTTGCGGATCGTCTCGACGGATTCGGCGTATGCGATGGTTCCGCCTGCCGCAAGCACCGAATAATGGCCGGCGGTTCGTTCGAGGATGTGGGCGAGCGGGAGGAACGACAGAGCCACCGTATCGTGGTCGATCCGCGGGAGGTCCGCTGGGCAGTCCGGACGCGGTGCGAACCGCCGGCGAATCTGGCCGATGTTGGCACAGAGGTTACGATGGGTGAGGGCAACCCCCGCGGGCGTTCCCGTCGTGCCGCTCGTGTAGACGATCGTGGCCACATCGTCGGGCGCGACTACGGTCGGCCATACGTCATCGTCAGCCTCGCGACCCCGCTCGCAAAGCGCCTCCAACGAGATACAGTCAGGATCGTCGACCTCGTCCATGGACGCGGTGAACGACAGTCCGAGGTCGGTCTCGACGTTCCGTACCCGGTCGAATTCGTCGGTGCCACCGACGACGACGCCGATCGCCCCCGCGTCTTCGATCTGGTGTTCGACAAGATTCGGCGTCGCGTTGTCATACACCGTCGTCACGATGCCCCCCGCGCATGTGATCGCGAGGTCGGTCAGGGCCCATTCCATCCGCGTCGGCGCGAAGATCGCAACGCGATCACCGGGTTCCATCCCCACCGAACGAATTCCGCGGCCAAGCGTCCGCACGAGTTCGCCGAGTTCCTCATAGCTGACGTCGCCGTAGGTGCCAGCGGGTACCTCCGGCAGCGACCCCGGCACGAGCGATCTAGCGTTCCGTCCACCCTTGTATCGTTGGGCTGTGCGGTGGGCGTGTCGCTCGAAGAGGTCGGCCCAAAGCCCGGACAGCGTGTCTGCGGCGACCACATGGTCGTCGTAGGCGGTTTCGCCCGCCCGCCAGTTCATGTCACGAAGGCTGGCCGCCGGCGTACTTCACTGCTCCTGTGTCCGGATGCGATCGAGATAGACGATGGCGCCCCGGACGTTGAGTTCCGTCTCCGCTGCGGCCTTCTCTTCACCCCACACGCGATCGAGCTCGGTTCGCTCGAGGAAGTGCTCGACGACGGCGTCGTCGTCCCCGAGTTCTGCCCTGGCCTCGTCGACGTCCCGGACCCATTCGGCGAGCATTCGTTCATACCGGTCGAGCAACGAGGACTCGTACGCTCGCGGCCCGAAGTGGGTGAACAACAGCGTCGCCGGATCACACGTGGCGATCACGTTGAGATCGGCCACCGCCTGATCGAGCGTGAAGTTCGGCGGCGGCGAGGACTGGTGGATGCACCCCAACGCGGGAATCCAGATCCCTGCGGCATCGCCCGTGAACACGGCATCCATGGTGGGGTCGTGAAAGATCACCTGATGTGGGGCGTGGCCGGGAGCATGTCGAGCGACGAGCTCGTGGTCACCGAGGTCGATCCGGTCGCCGTCCGACAGCGCGACGACGCGATCGGCCGGGACCGGTTTCGGTTCGACGTAATGGCGCCACTGATCGCCAACGGCCCGCTTGGTTCCCGCCACGAGGTCGTCCGTGTCGACGAGGTGTGGTGCACCGATCTCGTGGACGTAGACGTCGGCGTTCTCGCAAGCTGCGGCGAAATGGCCCGCACCGCCAGCGTGATCGAGGTGGACGTGCGTGGTACAGATCGCTGTGACGTCGTCCAGCACGACGCCGGAGTCCTCAATCGCCGCGAGCAGCTGCTCGCTCGTGGTCCCGATGCCTGTTTCGACGATGGCCGGCCGCTCGCCGCCGATGACGTAGATCGCCCCGTAGCCGGTCACGTCGAACATCCCGGTTTCGATCATCGCAAGATCCCGACACGCACCGCGGGTGATCTCGCGAACCTCGCCGACGTCCATGTCCGATCGTCCCACGGTGGGATCAAAACTGTGGCGTCAGTCCCACCGACCGTGACGCTTTTTGTGGTGAGCTGGCACCGGAGGGCCATGACCGCGACGATCGCAGACCGGTATCACATTGCACCGCCCGACCTCCCCAACGATGGGGAGCGGTTCGTCGATCACGACCTCCGGGGGCGATCCGGGCACGGTGGGCAGTGTCTCGTCCAGTGCTCGAACGGGGACCTGCTCGCGTTTTACAGCAACACCGCCGCTGACGTTTGGGACGGCCACAGCGCTGCCGGATGGACGGAATATCGCCGATCGACCGATGGCGGTACCACGTGGGGCGACCCTCAGGTCCTCGAGTACTCCCGAGCCGCGTGGGAACGCGAGGAGCTCTGCTCGGCGCTGGTGTTCGGCGTGACGGCGGCCCCGGATGGCACGTTGATCGCCATCGTGTGTCGTTTTGCTACCCCGGAATGGATTAAGGCCGACACACCCGTCTATCTGACGAGCGCCGACCATGGCGAGACGTGGAGCGCCCCGCGACCGCTCGACCCGACGGCCGATCTGACGACGGCGGCACTGACCTTCGATGCGACGTTCGTCCACGGCCGCGAGGTGTTCGTGGTGGTCTTCGGAGATACCGGCAACATGGCCGAGGGGACGTACAACCTCTATGTGTCCGACGACAACGGGGACACGTTTCGGCACCGAAGCACGTTGCCGTTCGATCCGCGCAACTACTACGTAACCGGTGGCGTCCTCGACGACAGCGACCTGATCGTCTACTCGTATCCGTTCCGTGGCGCCGATACCACCGACGAACGGGCGATCGAATACGTGCGGAGTGCCGATGGCGGTCGGAGCTGGTCGTCAGTGGATGCCACGCACGTTGCAAAGAAACTCCGGAACCCTCAGCTCTCGGCCAAACTTGGTGATCGGTACTTCATGCACGGTCGGAGCGGAAGTTACGGCACAGGAAGTGGTCGACTCGTCCTCTACACCTCTGTGGATGGCATCGCGTGGGACGAGGGCACCATCTTATACGAGGATGGCCAGAGCGATTGCTATTCGGCGAACGTAGTCGTCGGTGGCGACCGGCTGCTCATCCAGTCGAGCATCAATTACGACCCGGACACCAAGTGCGTTAACGAACGTCACTGGTGGGTGACCGACGAGTCGCGTCAATCGTAGCGACCACAGCCTCTTACTCGCTGCCCACCTTTGTTACAGTATGGAAGAGACGCTCGCGACCGTCGGCGGCGGCTGTTTCTGGTGTACGGAAGCCGCGTTCAAGGAAGTCCCCGGGGTCCGATCCGTGACGTCCGGCTACGCCGGTGGCACGGTCGAGGACCCCACGTACCGGGCGGTATGCAGCGGCACCACCGGCCACGCGGAAGTCGTCCAGATCGAATTCGACCCAGCATCGGTGTCCTACCAGGAGCTCCTGGCGATCTTCTTTGTCATCCACGATCCCACCCAACGCAATCGCCAGGGGCCGGACGTCGGCTCACAATATCGGTCGATCATCCTGTACCACGACGACGAGCAACACCGGATCGCAGAGTCGGTCATCGACGAACTTGCCGCCGAGTACCAAGACGAGATCGTCACCGAGGTCGAACCGCTCGAAACGTTCTGGGAGGCCGAAGAAGATCACCAGGACTATTTCGAGAAACATCCCGAGGACGCGTACTGTCAGTTCCACGCCGCGCCAAAGGTCGAGAAGGTCCGCGATCGGTTCGTCGAACCCTGACTCACCGCGGAAAGACAGGTCGCTCGCCGCCGACGGTTGCGTCCGGGCCGTATGCCCTCACCTCGAACAGCGTGGCCGCCGCGCTCCCGTGGGTCGCTTCGGCCACCACGCGGAGTCGGTCGGTCGTGACCGGATCGAACGCATGCCGTCGAAACCGGTGGAAGTTACCCGTTTCCGTGATGAGCGGTTCCCACCCGGGGAGACCGCCGGCCTCGATCCGGTAGTCGCATACGACACTCGGCATGGCCGGTGGTCCGTCGGGGTCGAGACAGTCGATCCAGGGTGTGAGCGACGAGTCCCAGGTCAGTTGTACCCGATCGAGCTCGACGGGTTCGTCCCATTCCAGCTCGAGCCAGGGTTCGGGGTCATCGGCGTCTGCTGCAGACCGCCATGCGTGGGGTGTCCCAAACGGGCGGGCGAACCCGTCGATGACGTTCGTCGGTGCGTACAGGTCCTCGGCACCGGACAGCCGGATACACGGTGTCCAGCCAACCAGCGGCCAGGGGGATTCGGCCGACGGAAGCTCGCGGTCCTCACGGGAGGTGAGGACCCCGAGCAACGACGTATCGGTGACGTGGAACGAGACGTCGTCGTTGGGTTCGAACACGACGAACGCGCCGTCGCCCGGGCCGGGATCGGGCATTGGCACGCTGGCCCACGTTGCCCCACCGTCGAGTTCGATCGTCTCGGTCCGGACAAGCTCCTCGGGGACGTAAGTCTCCGGACGAGCCTCGTGCCACACCGCAACGTCGAGGCTCGTTGAGGTGTCCGTTGTCACGCGGAAGGCGGCGGACTCGGTCCCGGGGACGAGTGGAAGGTGGACGCCAGTGCGTCCGTCGAGCGGCTCCGTCCGGTCAGACCTCGTCAGCTCGG
>SKNY01000018.1 GCA_007123105.1 Salinarchaeum sp.
CTGCGAGTGCTGATCCGGTCCGGTCATCTCTTTAGCTGTAGCCGCTGTGTTCGGTGCAAGATCGCCCGGAACCGTTAACGTGCCGAGTGACATACTATCTAGCACTACCAACTGCGTCTTCAGATATCTCAAGGTAGTTATAGAGGAGCCGTCATGAGAACCACGACTACGGATTGGAAGGGGGAGACGCGATGAACTACGACCTGGCATATCGGATAGGGTTTCACCCATGGGAGGTGGCACTGGATACGCCTGAGTTCGTCGAGACGATCACCGAGCTATTCGATGAGGAAGAGCGCGGCCGGGAGCCACCGTTTGGACGCGCGCTTGACGTCGGAACTGGCAGTGGTATCTGGGGCGTCGAACTCGCAAAACGTGGCTGGGAAGTCACCGGGATCGACAACGTCAAACGGGTGCTTCCACGCGCCGAACAACGGGCTGCGGAGGCCGGTGTGGACATGGCGGTGCTCCACGCTGACGTCACCGATCTGTCGGCCGCGGGCCTCGATGGAGGGTTCCGGCTAATCCTCGATACGGGGACATACCATGGTCTCCGGAAGGATCAACGCGAGGCAGTCGGGCGTGAGCTTGATGCAGTCGCTGGACCCGACGCTACCATTCTTCTGCTAGCCTGGGAACCGAAACGCCGGGGGCCGCTCCCGCGTGGGGCGACCCGGGAGGAATTGGAGGCGGCGTTCCCTGGCTGGACCGTCGAAGACCTGGGACGGACGAACTTCGAGGCGCCAAAGCCGGTGGAGGTCATCGCCACGCCCAATGAACACTGGTACCGGATGCAGCGGGCCTAGCGACGCCCGTCGAGTGGAGGCCCGAACTGTTCCATCAGGCAAGCGGCCGAGACATCGGCGCGGTCCTCGTCCACGACGATCAATCCAAAAGGACGCGATGCGGGTGCGGGATCAACATTTTTCGATGACCACGGCTGCATCCGCTGTCACAAGACCGAAACCAGAGCGCTGCGAGTGTGGATCGACACCGACGTACCCAACGCCCGTGAGTGGGCCAACTCGGTCTCCGAGCGATACCACCAGGAGTCGCACCCAGTCGACCGATCCGATCTTACGCGGTCATTCGGATACCGACTGGCATCGCTGCAGACCTGGTTGCTGACGGCGTACCTGGGGCACGATACTTCGTTCTCGCCCGGATGAGACGGAATGATAGTGCATCCCCGCATCTTCAGGCGCGGGTCATACGGTGGGTCTGTCCGACTACTCGTCACCGGTGGCCAGGCCGGATTTCGACGGTAATCGTTTTTGCCGTGTCCGCACGTTCCATGAGGTGCTACGACTACCGTGAGATGCCGGCCACGAACCACAAGTGGCAGCGAACCGGCGGTGGTTCGCACGGAGATGGCATGGTATGCGACAGGGCCTGTTTGACCGGGCCACAGTCCTATGCAGGGGAGGAAACGAGCGTTCCCCCGGTGGATCGCCGGTTCCCTTGCGTGCGGGTTGGAACCGTGAACGCCATTCGGCGGACATCCGATGGTCGGATCCTACGTCCTTCAGGGCGTGGAGGAGGTCAATCGAGGGCACTGATTCTCGTGTCGCATCGACCAGATAGTGATTCCCGCCAACAGACAGGTACGTGAGCGTCTGCCCTCGATAGTTCGTCAATCGCCGTAAGGTTGCTCTTCATTTCAATGCCCGTAGTGGCGAGAGAACGGTGTGATCGTTCACCAATCGAGGAACAAAAAAACCAATAGTCGGAAGAGATATGGCTTCCCGACAGGGAATAGAAGCCCTAAAACGCCTGCATTCGGCTACCGGCTCTCTCGTTGCTCTACCTTGTTCAGCTCGATCAGGAGGCGAAAAATAGCTTTGACGAGGTTCGCGTCGACTTCGAACCGTTCGGCGTTATGACCTGCCCGCTCCATGACAACGTCCTCCTGGCCCTCATCGGTGATCGGCATCCCTCGTTCTGCCTTCACCTCGGCGATGGTGTTCGCGACATAGGTGCGGCGAGCGATCAGGTCGACAATCTCGCGGTCGATGTCGGCAATTTCCTGTCGGAGATCCTCTAGGTCCTGTTCCTCGGTGCTCATACGTCCTCCCGGGCCACTCTGTCCATCCGACCGAACGCCCGATGCGAAATGGCTCTGCTCGGACGTGATAAGTATACTGCATCGACGGACCGGATCATCGGTCAACCTCGACGACGGCACCCTCGTTGTTCGTCCGTGTCCGGAACACTGATCCGGACAGTTCCTGCCATCGGTCGACGACGCCATCGATCTGGGCAGCGGTACCGATCGCTACCGTGCTGGGTCCAGTACCCGACAAGGAGACGCCAGCGATGTCCGGCAAGGCCGTGACCATCGGCTCGGTCGAGAACCCGAGTGCACCAGCAAAGGCGAACCCGTTAACGGTCATCGCAGCAGCATACCGGCCGTCCCGGGCAAGCTCGGCGACGATCGTCGCCACGGGCGCGACCGCCCGACAGCGATCGACGTCGGTCTCGGCACTATAGGCTCGCTCTGGTGGGGTGTGAACCGCGACGTGGTACTCGAACCGGTCGTGTCGGCAGAGTTTGTCCTCGCCATTGTCCGTTACGGTGACTCCGCCGAGCATACTCGCGGAGGCATCGTCGAACGCTCCCGTAATGGTCACACCGGCATCCCGGGCGGCAGCCACGCCAATCCGACAGGCGTCAAGGCGGTCCACGTCGGTCACATCAAGTGCATCAAGGGTCGCGAGAACCGTGGCGTTCGCGGCTGCGCTGGAGCTTTTCAGCCCAGCAGCCATCGGTAGCTCGCTTTCGGTTCGGACGCTCCCACCCTGAATGTCCGGCGGTGCGAACCGATCAAGTGTCACCTCCACACACGATGTAATCAACGTGGTGTCGGCCGCTTCATCCTCGGCGACCTCCGCCACGATTCCCGGTGACGTCGACAACGAGACGTGTGCCTCGATGAAACGGTCGATCGCGAACGCCGATCCGGTCCCGGTGGCGATGGCGTTAAGCACCGTGCCGGCACCGGGTGCCCGGGCAGCCCCGTCCATGTTCTTGCTGTGCCGGTACGGTATTTGATCGTGGCGATGCCAAACCATCGGGCGTTTTTGGTCCGGACACCCGTACCTACCGCATGCAACCGCGAACGAACGTCTCACCTGTGCAACTCCCCGTCGACATCGGGACCGATGACGTGACCATCGAATACCTCGATCGTCGCCTCGTGTCTTACCGAGCGCCCGTGGTCGAACGGGACGAACCAGTCCACGCTGTTCACACGTACGAGCTCCACGTACTCGTGACGGACGCGACAGGAGAAGCAGGATACATGACGTACGTCAATGATCTCGACACGACTGACGACATCCTCGAATCAACCGGTGTCGGTCGGGTCATTTTAGATGCCGATGAGTCCGTTTCGTTACACCCCGGTGTGACTGCAAGCCGAGAAGGAGAAACCATCACGATCCAGCTGACGACATCAGATCTCGACAGCCGCGTCTACGTATTCGTCGAACATCAACTAGACGAGCGGGCGTACCGGTTGGCGTAGGCCGAGTGTCCCTACTGGAGGTACTCCGGTTCCTCAGCGTCGCAGGTCCGTTCGTGCTGGACCGCCTCATTGCGATCCTCGAACAACATCTCGCACTTGGTACATCGATACCAGGTCAGCCCGTCTCGCTCCGTAGCCTCGACCATATGCGCCCTAGCACACGGATGGGTAAGGCATTTCTGCCGCATCACTCACGTGCGACAACCCTATAGACCACTGCCCATGATCCTCCGGCAATGAGCGGAGAGTCCCATGCCCTGACCGTTGCCGGGGCGGAAAAGCGAGATGCGGGCAGGGGCGTCGCGCGGTTGCCAGAACGTGTTCGGAGCGAACTGGGCGTGCTGAGCGGCGATACCGTCCTCATCGAGGGAGAACGCTCCACGGTCGCAAAAGTCTGGCCAGCAAGTCCGGAACTGGACGAGGATACGATCCAGATCGATGCAGATACGCGCGCGAATGCAGGGGTAAGTATCGGTGATATCGTCACCGTTCGCAAGCAATCAGCCCAGACCGCGGATCGGGTGGTGGTCCAACCACCCCGATCACTCTCGAGCGAGGACGCAGAGACTGTCGTCGCGGCCATCAAACGGGACCTGCAGGATCGACCGATCAGCCCGGGACAACGGATCCGAATCGAACGACTCGCACCAGGACCCTTTGAAATCGTCGCCACCCGACCGGGCGGTACGGTCTTACTTACCCGAGACACCACGGTCGAGATCACCGACGTGACCGGTGAGTCAGTGTCCGAGGACGCGGGCAGGATCACCTATGAGGATATTGGTGGACTCGACGACGAACTCGACCTCGTCCGAGAGATGATCGAGCTGCCCCTCTCGGAACCGGAATTGTTCCGGCACGTCGGCATCGAACCGCCGAAGGGTGTCCTCTTGCACGGCCCGCCGGGTACGGGGAAAACGTTGATCGCACGCGCCGTTGCAAACGAGGTGGACGCCTCGTTCCATCACATCTCCGGCCCGGAGATCATGTCGAAGTATAAGGGCGAAAGCGAGGAACAACTCCGCGAGCGATTCGAAGCGGCCCAGGAGGAGGCGCCGAGCATCGTCTTTTTCGACGAAATCGATAGTTTGGGGAGCAAGCGCGACGAATCCGCTGACGTCGAAAACCGCGTGGTCGCCCAGTTGCTCGCGATCATGGATGGCCTCGATCCCCGTGGCGACGTGATCGTGGTCGGTGCAACGAATCGAATCGACGTGCTTGATCCTGCATTACGGCGGGGCGGCCGATTCGACCGGGAGATCGAAATTGGCGTACCCAACGTGGAGGGTCGCCGCGAGATTCTCGAGGTCCATACCCGTGGCATGCCACTCGCCGCTGACGTCTCACTCGAGAATCTGGCGTCGAGAACCCACGGATTCGTTGGAGCCGACATCCACGCGCTGACAACAGAAGCAGGCATGCAGGCGGTACGCCGGCACAACGAACCGGGGAACCGGGAGGCGCTTCGCGCGCTCGAAGTGACCGCACAGGATTTCGAGGTTGCCATGGCCGCGGTCGAACCGTCGGCTATGCGGGAGTTCGTGGCCGAGACGCCCGATGTCGGGTTCGACGACATTGGCGGCCTCGACGAAGCGAAGGCAACGCTCCGCGAATCGGTCGAGTGGCCACTTTCCCATCCGGAGCTGTTCGCCGCGACGAACACCGATCCACCGACCGGAATCTTGCTGTATGGACCGCCCGGGACGGGCAAAACCCTGCTCGGACGGGCCGTCGCGAGCGAGAGTGAAGCCAACTTCATCCACGTTGCCGGCCCAGAGTTGCTGGATCGATACGTCGGGGAGTCCGAGCGGGCCGTGCGGCGGGTGTTCGAACGGGCCCGCCAATCGGCACCGACGATCCTCTTTTTCGATGAGATCGACGCGATCGCGGCCACCAGAACCGGTTCGACACACGAGGTATCAGAGCGCGTCGTCTCCCAGCTGCTGGCCGAGATGGACGGGCTTGCAGAAAATCCCCATGTGGTCGTCATCGCCGCGACCAATCGACGGGAGGCGCTCGACCCGGCAATTCTTCGGCCCGGCCGGTTTGAGGCCCAGATCCTCGTCCCTGTCCCCGACGAATCGGCACGGGCAGACATCCTTCGGATTCACTTCGAAGGGAAACCACTGGCCGAAGGTATCGATGTGACAGCACTCGCAGCGGAGCTCGAGGGGATGAGCGGTGCCGATTTGGCCGCCATCGCCCGAGAGGCGACCATGGGCGCCATCCGGGAGACGACCGAACGGATCGGCATCGACGAGGCCACAGCGCACGCCAGCGAGATCGAGATCACCGACGAACACGTCATGGCAGCCGTCGAACGAGTCCTCAGACAAGGCGGGGACACCGTTTCGGTCGAGTAATCACCACTGGATCGTATCCGCCCGATGGCGGGTGCCGAAGGCGTTGGTGCCCTCGCCTAAGACGCCCCTCAGGCTGAGATCATCGTATAACGTGCTGTACGTGTAATCGACAAACGTCATCGGAATCTCGAGGCCATCGGTTCGAATCGCGCTCGCAAAGCCGTTGAACACGTGTTTGTGCCGCCGGTTTCTGACAGTTATGCCCACCAGCGGCGGCGACTGATCGGTTGCGGGAACCGACACGATGGCCCGGTTGGCCAACCGTACGTACTCCATACAGAACAGCCCGACCTCATCGCGGGTTGTGTCCAACGCCTCGAAGCTGACGGTCGTCCGAAACGGAGCCCGCAAGTCCACGGAACCGAACAGCAGGTTGTCCTGGACGGATCCAGCCGCATAGCGGGGGACATCGTAGTAGGAGTGGGATCGGAACGCATCAACCAGGCCAAGCACGAGCCCCTCGCCGTCGGTCGGCTCGACACCCACGACCGAGGCGACACGGGTTGGATCGGCCGGCGTCGGTGCACGGGCGCGCAACAACCCGACGATCCGTGGGAGCGTTCGATGGTCACGAAGCCGTTCGAAGAACGTCGTGGGTTCGTGAAACGTAAAGGAGACATCGCCGTCCTGGATGGCCGCCACGTCGGCGGCAAACGTCCCAACTGGTGTCGGGGCGTCCTCGGCGACTGACTGCCAGTCATCCTCACGTCGATATCTGACGGCTCCTCGACGGAGTTCGACGTCGTAATCATCGATCGTCGTCGTATACAGCCGCGGTGTCACGAGTCCATCTGCTGCAAGTCGAGCTAGATCCTGGGTGTGGAGATTTTCGCCGAGGCCAAACTGTCCGTACCCGACGACCGTGTTATGCATTGCCCGGCCGACACCAACCGCCGCCGCGGCCGTCAGGCCGCCCCGAAGTACCGACCGACGATTAAGATGTTCCATGTGACACCTCCGGTGGTGCAATGATCGTCTCGCCGGCACGGACGCGATCACCGACATCGACCAGGAGATTTGATTCGTCGTAGGAAGGTGGGAGCACCACGTCCACCCGGCTCCCGAAGGCGATGTGGCCGACCCGATCGCCGCGGTCGACCTGCTCGCCCGGTGAGACGTACGGAGAGATACGACGAGCAAACCAGCCGGCAATTAACTCCATCTTGAGCGGGACGGGTCCGTCGAGTTCGATTGTGACCCGTTCGTTGCGATCCGAGTCCTTACTGAATGCCGGGCGATACGCCCCCGACTGATGCGTCACGGCAGTGACCGTCCCGCTTGCCGGCGCGCGGTTGACGTGAACGTCTGTCACGTTCATGAAAACCCCAATCCGAACCCGATCGCCTGCCGACCTGACGACGGACACCCGTCCGTCCGCCGGTGAGACGATCCCGTCGGCACGTGGCGACCGATTGGGGTCGCGGAAGAACCAGACGATGACGGCGGCGATTCCCGCCGAGGCAACGGCCACGACCGGGGCAATCGGGAGGGCGAGCGTCGCGAGCAATCCGGGTGGCATCGCATACCGCCATCCGTCGGAGACAATCCGCATTGTTGATTCCAGGGAGTGCAACGACACTGATTCTTTCGCTCGCAGTTCGGATCGTGATCATTATGACTACCGGACGTGCTTTCCGAATTCGTGGAGAACGTCAGCGCGACTCATCGGAATCCGTTCGGCATGAGACCGCCTTGCTCAGCCGGCGTGCCGGTGTGTGGGTACGGCGATCCAAGCGGGGATTTCCACGTGATCGGCGATCACCCCGGTATCCACGGCGGTGCGACGACGGGTGTCCCATTCGGTGACGGACCGGCCGGGGCGGCCATCCAGGAGGTACTCGCCGCCGTTGACTTGCTCGACGACCCGGACGAGGAGGGGCCGACCGTCTCGAACCTGTTCTTGAGTTACATCCATCCATGCCCACCAGCATCAGGAACATCGCCAAGCGAACGGAGCTACCAGCGTCTCGAGCGATATTTCGACGCCGAGCTCCGGGCGGTGAACGCCCACATCTTGCTCCCGGTTGGCCAACGTGTGACCGATCACGTGCTCGAGGCATACACGACCCAACGATACAAGGTGGCACCGGGAATGGATGACCGGCACGCCGTCGACGTCCGTGGTCGGGGTTTTCTGGTCGTTCCGATCAAGGAGCCACGCACCTGGACATCCACGGATCGGGACCGCCTCGTCGACGCCCTAGCGAAGATTCTCGCGTCCGATTACCGCCAGACGAAGGGCGTTGCAACGATGGTCGGGTAAGTTACCGGCGTTCGACTGTAGCCGCAGCCGCAAGCAGGCGGGGTTCGGACAGGGCGGGTCCGACGAACTGTAATCCGACTGGGAGATCGTCGACCGGATCGATCGGGACCGAGATCGCGGGCAAGGTAGCGAGATTCGCCGGCACAGTGTTGGCGTCCGCCAGATAGAGCTCGAGTGGATCCCGCTCGGCAGCCCCGAGCTCGAAGGGAAGCGTCGGCATGGTCGGGCTTGCGATCAAGTCAACCTCGTCGAACGCGGCATCGAAGTCCTGCCCGATCCATCGACGTGCGTCCTGGGCCTGCTGGTAGTATTTATCGTGGTACCCGGCCGAAAGCGCAAACGTCCCGAGCAGGATCCGTCGGGTGACCTCGTCGCCAAATCCAGCCCGACGGGTCGTGGCGAACGATTCGTTCCAATCCCCTGCATCCGGTACTCGGTGGCCGTAGCGGACGCCATCGTACCGCGCAAGATTCGACGACGCCTCAGACATGGCAATGACGTAGTACGCGGCGACTGCGTGCTTCAGCGAGGCGAGTTCGAGTTCGACCGTGTTCGCACCGGCGGCCTCGAGGTCGGCGACCGTGGCCCGAAACGACGTTCGTACCTCGGGATCGGAGCCGCCGACGAGCGACGTCGGCAGACCGATCGTCAGGCCGTCGACCCCACGATCCAGCGCTGCATCGTACGCGGCCGGTTCCTCGTCGAGGCACGTGGCGTCGCGGTCATCGGGACCGGCGATGACCGCCAGTAGACGGGCGACGTCGGCGACCGTTCGCCCAATCGGACCGATCTGCTCGAGGCTGTGACCGTAGGCCACCAGGCCGTACCGGGAGACAAGTCCGTAGGTGGGCTTCAACCCGACGACACCACAGAAGGCGGCGGGATTGCGGATGGAGCCACCGGTATCTGAACCCAGTGCGATGTCGGCCACTCCGGCAGCGACGGCGGCGGCGCTGCCACCAGATGAACCCCCGGGAACGTAATCCGGTGCGTGCGGGTTCGTCGTCGGTCCGAACGCGGACGTTTCGGTCGTCGAACCCATGCCGAATTCGTCCATGTTCGTCTTCCCGATGAGCCGCCCACCGGCCGCGAGCACCCGCTCGATGACGGTAGCATCGTATGGCGGTATATAATCGGCCAGCATCGCTGAACCACAGGTAGTACGGACACCGGCCGTACTGATATTGTCCTTGACGGCGACAGTGTATCCGGCCAACGGGCCATCGGTCCGCTCCTGGCGGTCCATCCCTGTTACCAGGCTGTCGTGGGAATCGCTCATGAGACTCGGGGTCCCTTAAAGTACCCGTCGTCGGTTTCAGCCGCATTCCGCAGCGCATCCTCATGAGACAAGGACGGACGGACGTTGTCGGGCCGGAGTACGTTTTCGGAATCGTCGTCAGACTCGACTGGCGGGACGTCGTCGAGCCGGTCAAAATACGCGAGAATGTCGGCAAAGTCAGCCCGGAATCGTTCGACCTCCTCGGGAGTCAGTTCGATCCGCGCCAATTCGGCGACGTGACGGACCGCCTCGGCATCGACGCCCGGCTCGCTCATGTCCGAAGCGAACCGAGGATCGAGAGTAAGGGTTTCGGTCGACAGTCTCAAGCACCGACCCCGAAACCGGGCGACATGGAGACGACACGCCACTTTACCGCCACGATGTTCGTCGTCCACGACGGCGAGACGGTGTTACACGAACACGAACGACTGGGGCTGTGGTTGCCGCCAGGTGGTCACCTGGATCGTGACGAACTCCCTCACGAGGCCGCGCTCCGGGAGGCCGAGGAAGAGACCGGCCTCAAGGTATCGCTCTGGCAGGAACCGACGGGCACCGAATCGCCGACAGCCGTGCCGCTTCCGATGCCGGCACAACTCCTCCTCGAAGACATCAACATCTCTCCCGACGGTGTCGGTCATCAACACATCGACTTCATCTATTTTGGGCGGGCGACGGATCGCCAGCTTGCGCCGGCAACCGGCGAGGTCGATTCGGATCGATGGTCGTGGTTTTCTGCCGACGAACTCCGGGCTGACAATCGGTTCGACCGGGACATTGTGGCGCTCGGCTGTCGAGCGATCGATTACGTCGCGCCCTGATTGCCTACCGGCCGACGCGTTTGAGCAGCCGGCGCTTGACCCCGCCAGCCGCCTGCCGGAAGCTGATACGCCATGGCGTTCGTTTGCCAGCGACCCGAGTCCGTCCGGCGGCGATTGCCTCAAGGATACCGGCGACACCGTCGGCTCGGTCGGCATCGATATACGTGACTGCCTGACCGACCATCTCGCTGATGTGGGCGTCGCTTCCGGCGGTCATTGGGAGCGATCGATCCCGGGCGAACGTCTCGGCCTTTCGGTTTGCACGACCGGTGAGCAGCCGCGAGTTGTAGATCTCGATGGCATCGGCCGCCGCCAGTTCGTCTCGGGTGATGTTCGGGGCGACACCGGATCGTGAGGGTTGAAACGGATGGGGGATAACGACGATGCCGCCAAGGTCCCGAATCCGACGTACCGTCTCGCCATAGGAGCGCCCGGCGGGAATGAGTTCGGAGACGCCAAGGGCGATGACGTGCCCAGCTGCCGACGAGACTTCCACGCCGGGGATGCCAATAAGCCCGTATTCGGGTGCCTTCTCGACCGCTTCGAGGCTCGCGTCGATGTGGTCGTGGTCGGTGATTGCGATCGCGTCGAGTCCGACTGCGCGAGCCTGCGCTAGCAACAGGTCAACGGGATCTCGCCCGTCGTGGGAGGCAGCCGAATGGGTGTGCAGCTCCACCGCTAACACAGCCAAAGATTTCGAGGCGGTTCGGAAAAACGTCCTGATCCGATCCGGTACCGATTTATCGGGCCCGCCGGACCCTTAACCAATGCCGTTGTCTCCTGCGGATCGGGACCGGATCGAGGACGAGCTCGACCGGACGCTCACCCCGGCGGAGGCCGCTCTCTTTGAGAACCTCTGGAGCGAGCATTGTGCGTACCGATCTTCGCGCCCGTTGCTCGGCCAGTTTGAGAGCGACGGCGACCAGGTCGTGGTCGGGCCGGGAGATGACGCGGCGGTCGTCGCGCTTACCGACGAGTGGTATCTCACCCTTGGTATCGAAAGTCACAACCATCCATCCTACGTCGACCCGTACGACGGCGCCGCGACGGGCGTTGGTGGGATCGTGCGGGATACGATCTCGATGGGTGCCTACCCGATCGCCCTGGCAGACTGTCTGTACTTCGGGGACTTTGAAGATGAGCATCCGAAGTACCTCTTCGAAGGGGTCGTCGAGGGGATCGCCGATTACGGGAACGCCATCGGAGTCCCGACGGTAACCGGCAGTGTGCAGTTCCATCACGGGTACGAGGGCAACCCACTCGTCAACGTCGCCTGTGTCGGGCTGGTCCACGCCGACCGACTCGTGACGGCGACGGCTGCCGAGCCCGGGAACGCCCTCGTGTTGATCGGAAACGCGACCGGACGAGACGGGCTCGGGGGGGCAAGTTTTGCGAGTGAGGATCTCGCCGAGGATGCAGAGACTGCCGACCGACCAGCGGTCCAGGTAGGCGATCCGTTCGCCGAAAAGCTCCTCATTGAGGCGAACGAGGCCTTGTTGGATGAGGATTTGATCCAATCTGCCAGGGATCTCGGCGCCGCGGGGCTGGGTGGCGCCTCGAGCGAACTCGTCGCGAAGGGGGGCCTCGGCGCCATGATCGATCTCGACCGCGTCCACCAGCGCGAACCAAATATGAACGCGATGGAGATCCTCCTGGCCGAATCCCAGGAACGAATGCTCTACGAGGTTCGACCCGCGGATGTCGGTGCGGTGCAGGCAGTCGCCGAACGGTTTGATCTCGGTTGTTCGGTGATCGGTGAAGTCACTGCCGGACCGGCGTATCGATGCACGTTCGAGCAAGATACGGTGGTCGACGTCCCGGTTGGGTTTCTCTGCGAGGGCGCACCGATGCATGACTGGCCGACCGAAGCACGCCAGGAACCGGCTCCTGACGTACCGACACTCGCCGCAGAGACGGCATTCGATACAGTGCTCGCCCACCCGAACACCGCGGAGAAAGCATGGGTATATCGCCAGTACGATCACGAAGTTGGGGTGAGAACCGCGGCCGGACCGGGGCGAGATGCCGCGTTGCTCGCCATTCGGGAGACCGGATCCGGCGTCGCCATTGCCGCAGGGGCAGACGCCAACTGGACGGTCGCGAATCCGTTCCGTGGAGCGAGCTGGGTCGGACTCGAGGTCGCGACGAACCTCGCGGTCGCCGGCGCCGAACCACTCGCTGCCGTCGACTGTCTGAACGGCGGAAACCCCGAGACGCCGCGGGTGTACCACGACTTCGGGGCAGTCGTTGATGGACTTGCGACGACGTGTGCGGCACTTGACGTACCGATCGTCGGTGGGAACGTCTCGTTGTACAACGACTCGGTGGCAGGACCGATCCCGCCCACGCCGACGCTCGCCATGATCGGCGTTACGCCAGACTACGTGGCACCCTCAATGACGGCGACAGGGGTGGGTGAACTCGTGTTGCTCGGTGAACCGGTCACCGGACTCGGCGGCTCCCAACTGCTGGCGAGTGTCGGCGGCAGTGACGAGATGCCGGCTCCGCCGGCCGATCCTCGTGCTGTCGTCGAGACGATCCGGCGTGTCGCCCGGCTCCCGTCGACGCGGGCGATCCACGATATCAGTCACGGTGGGATTGCTGTGACAGCGGCAGAGATGGTCACCGACCACCACGGCCTCCACCTCGAGCTCCCCGGGGGTGTTGGAATGCTTTGTTCGGAGCGGCCAGGACGCGTCCTCGTCGAAACCACCGATCCCGATGCACTGGCCCGACAGGTCGGCGATGGATTTGCCCGAGCCCGCATCGGCCGGAGTACCAACGACGGGCGGCTTCGGATCGTGACGACGGACGGTGCGATCGATGAGTCGGCTGCCGCGATCGCGACCCGACGAAACGTGATTGCCGACGCCCTTGACTAACTGCGATTAGGCGACGAATCGCTCGATACGGTCCATCGCCTCGCGGAGCTGTTCCATCCCGGTCGCGTAGGTCACCCGGAGGTGGCCCTCGCCGGCGGTTCCGAACACCCCACCCGGGACGACAGCGACCTGTTCGGCCTCGAGTAAGGACTCGGCAAATTGGCCGGCATCGTCAGTTGGGCATTCGGGAAACACGTAGAACGCTCCCTGGGCCTCGAAACACCGGATACCCATGTCGGCAAAGCGAGAGAGTACGAACTGTCGCCGCCGGTCATACGCCCTGCGCATGTCCGCGATCGCCTCCTCGCAACTCCGCAGCCCCTCGAGGGCAGCGTACTGGGCAGTCGTGGGTGCAGAAAGCATCGTGTACTGATGAATTCGGTTCATCGGATCGATCAGTGACGCCGGGGCGACTGCGTAGCCGAGGCGTAATCCGGTCATCGCAAACGCCTTCGAAAATCCGCTGACCACCACCGTCCGCTCGCGCATGCCGGGAAGACTAGCGATCGATACGTGGTCGCCAGTGTAGGTCAACGCTGCATATATCTCGTCGCTGATGACACCGATGTCGTGTTCGCGGGCGAAGTCGGCGATCTCTCGGAGGTGGGGCGCTTCGAGGATTGCGCCAGTCGGGTTGTTCGGATAGCAGATGACCAGGAGGTCAGCACGTGCCGCACCGGCATCCTCGAGTGCCGGCGCGGTGAGTCTGAATCCATCGGCCTCGTGGGTCGGGACCGGGAGCACCGTCGCGCCCGCTAGCATCGCGACCGGCCGGTACGAGAGATAGGTCGGTTCCGGGATGGCGACGGTGGTGTTCGCGTCAACGGTTGCACGGAGTGCAAGGTCGACTGCCTCGCTGGCGCCCGTCGTCACCAGAATCTCGTCTTCCCCGCGGTAGGTCAACCCGTACGTCCGGTCGAGGTACGCGCTGATCGCTTCGCGCAGCTCATGGAGGCCCCGATTGGTCGTATAGGATGTTTGACCACGTTCTAAGGACGCGACAGCGGCGTCACGAACCGGCCACGGGGCGCTGAAGTCGGGTTCGCCAACCCCCAGCGAGATGACGTCGTCCATCTCCTCGGCCAGCTCGAAGTATCGTCTGATCCCGGATGGTGGGATGTCCGCCATGTGATCGGCGGGGTTCACGTATCTTCACCTCCGCGTTCAGGGCGAAATCGAGAGCCGATCATCATCGTCGTAACCGTCGAGGAACTCGATGCCCTGGAGCTTGTACGTGTCCATCACAAAGTGCGTGACGGTCTGGGTAATCTCGGGCACCGGTGCGATACGTTCGCTCACGAACCGCGAGACGTCGCGAATCGTCTCTGCCTCGACGACCGCGAGAAAATCGAAATCGCCGCTCACAAGCTTGAGGGTACGTACTTCCGTGTACCCGGCCAGTCGACGGGCGATGTCGTCGTACCCGGTTTCCCGGTCTAAGGTCACGTTGAGTTCGACGACCGCACGTGCGCGTTCAACCGTCGATTCGTCCCAGTCGACGACCGCCTGGTAGCCCTTAATTACGCCTGCCTCCTCGAGCGCTTCGATGTCTGCTGTCACGGCATCCTCGGATCGTCCCGTCATCCGGGCGATCTCTTCGGTCGAATAGCGGGCGTTCTCGATGAGTATATCGACCAGCTCCTCGCGGTCGTCCATGCCTCACGCTGCTCCGTGTGGGGCCAAAACCTTGTCCGTCCTGATCGTCTACCGGACGACCGTCACCGGCACCGGTGCACGACGAGTGACGGCCTCGGCGACGTTCCCCAGGAGGATTCGCGCGTCGAGATTCCGGGCATGACTTCCGATGACGACGTGATCGAAATCCCCGGCCCGTCGCAAAATCGCCCGTGCCGGGTGGCCGACGTCCGCCACCGTTACGATATCGCGGTCGTATTCTTCGGCGATCGACCGCGCCCGCTCGAACACCGTTGCTGCCCGGTCCTCGACGGCCTGACCAATGTCATTGGCAAGGGCGAGGGTCGCCGCCTCGGCCATCCACCAGCCTGGAACACCGACTATATGGACCACCGTGATGTCGGCGTCGGGAAAGGTTTCGAGCGCGAAGGCGAGGGCCTGATCGGACATGGGTGCGTCGGCCATCGCCACGAGAATGCGCGCGGCCATATCGACCGTACCATCCCCACGGGGAAAAACGGGACCCCGGCTATCGCGTGTACCCGTTCAGGGAAACGGAGGCTTCGAGGGAGGATTTCAACGCGTCGTGGACTTTACAGAGTTGGTTTGCACGTTCGATGATCGCCGTGGCGGACTCCTCGTCAATGTCGGCCTCGACTGTGACGTCAAAGGAGATTGCCTCGAGCTTATCGTCGTCGTTGAGGTCGCCAGTGACGGCAATCTCGAGTGCTCCGAGTTCGTCGACGCCGCGTTGCTGGCCGCCAACGCGGAGTGCAGGGACGTAACAGGCGGCGTAGGTCGCGAGGAGGTGATCAAGGGTATCCGGAGTTTCCTCCCCGGTTGCATCGATGAACACCTCGTCGCCATCAATCGAACTTGTAGAAGCGAAGCCGTCAGCGCTCGACGTCGTAACTGTCTTTGCCATACAGAGTGACATCCCCGGGACGCGACCTAAAACGTTACGTGCCGACGCGCCCGAACCTGGCATGTTTTTAACGCGGCTGACCGCAACTCTGTGTATGTACACCGTCCGATTCCGCGACCCGGCTGGCGCGATCCGCGAAGGCACGTGGCACGGCGACACCGTCAGCTTTGCTGACGCCGAGTACGCGCTTGACGAAGTCGATGTATTGTCACCGACGGACCCCTCAAAGGTCGTCTGCATCGGGCTCAACTACGCCGACCACGCGGCCGAATCGAACGCCGAAATTCCGGATCGACCGCTCCTGTTCTTGAAGGGTCCGAACGCCGTGGCCGGCCACGGTGATCGGCTCGCCCTGCCCGCCGATAAGGATGAGATCGAGTACGAAGCCGAACTCGGGGTCGTCATCGATCACCAGTGTAAACACGTTGATGCGGCTGACGCCGAAGACGTGATTCGAGGCTACACCTGCGTGAACGACATCTCGAACCGGGACGACCAGCAAGTCGAACAGAATTGGATCCGCGGGAAAGCCTTCGACCACGCGGCCCCAATGGGGCCGGTCATTGCCAGCCCCGACAACCTGGACGATGATGCAGCAATCCGGCTCATTCACAATGGTGAAATCAAGCAAGACTCGACGATCGACCAGCTCATTTTTTCCATCCCCGAACTCATCGAGGAGATCACCACTTACATGACGCTCGAGGCCGGGGACGTCATCTCGACGGGCACCCCGGCGGGGGTGGGGCCACTGTCCGACGGCGACGAGGTCGCCGTTGAAATCGACGGTGTCGGCACCCTCCGCAACACCATCGAAATCCCCTAACCGAGCTTCCCGGTCGTCGTTTTGCATCGAGATACGTCCACGTTTAAGCCATCACCGATTGGTATCCTAGTATGCAGCCGCGGGATCTGTCCGATCACGTCGCATACGAGGCCGGCCGGGGCCACGAGGAGGTCGCCCGGGAGCGCGGACTCGACCCGGCGGAGTTGATATCGCTATCCTCGAACGAAAATCCGCTCGGGCCGGCACCGGAGGCCGTCGCTGCCATCCACGCCCACGCCGACGGGATCCATCGATACCCAAAGGCCGCCCACGTCGATCTCGTCGAGTCGATCGCGGACCGACACGGCATCCAGCCGGTCCAGGTGTGGCTCGCCAATGGCGGGGACGGGGCCCTTGACTACCTCGCCCGCGCGATGTTGACACCTGGTGACACGGTATTAGTTCCCGACCCTGGCTTCGCCTATTATGGGATGAGCGCCCGGTACCACCACGGCGAGGTTCGGCGGTATCCGATCCGTCGCGACGCCGACTTTGCCATGGAACCGTCGACAATACTCGAGACATACGCCGGCGACCGGATCGTCTATCTCACGAGTCCCCACAACCCGACCGGATCGGTCGTCGATCGGTCGACGATCGTCGACCTTGCCACCCGAACCGACGACGACACCCTCCTCGTCGTCGACGAAGCCTACGGGGCGTTCGCGACGACCGAATCAGCAAGTGACCTCCTCGCCGAGCGCGATGACGTCGCCGTCCTCCGGAGCTTTTCGAAATCCCACGGACTCGCCGGGCTCCGACTCGGCTACGCACTCGTCCCCCGGACATGGGCGGACACGTATGCGAAGGTGAGTACTCCCTTCGCCGCCAGCGAGCTCGCGTGTCGGGCAGGACTCGCGGCACTCGCCGACGACGAGCATCTCGAAGCGTCCGTCGAATTGGCCAGCTGGGGACGTGACTACATTGCTGACGAACTCGCCGCCGAGACCTGGCCGAGCGAGGGAAATTTCGTTCTCGCAAGTGTGGGTGACGCAACGGCGCTCACCGACGAACTCTTCGATCAGGGGGTCATCGTCCGAGACTGTACGAGTTTCGGGCTGCCGGATTGTATCCGCATCAGCGTCGGTCGACGCGAGGAGTTACGGCATGCAGTCGAGACGATCAACGAACTGCTTGTCGCAAACGAGGTGGCCGGCGAGTGAGTTGGGCGATCACGGGTACCCCCGGGGTCGGTAAGTCGACAATTGCGTCTCGGCTCGCAATCGACGCGCCCGTCGTCCACCTCAACGACGTCGTGGATGCCGAGGGGATCGACCGCGGCCGCGATCCTGTCCGGGGCTCGAAGGTGGTGGATCTCGACGCACTCGCGGCGTGGTTCGCAGTTCAACCTGCCGACGTCGTCGTCGAATCACACCTCGCTCACGTACTACCAGTCGATCGCGTCGTCGTATTGCGGTGTCACCCGGACGAGTTGCGGACTAGACTCCACAATCGCGCAGCCGAACACGACGATCCTGACGCGATGATCGACGAAAATGCGGAGGCCGAACGGCTCGACCTGGTGCTTGCCGAGGCCGTCGAGCGACACGGTCGAGACAAGGTCTACGAAATCGATACGACGGACAGGCCGGTAGACGCCGTCGTCACTGCCGTTACCCAGACACTCCACGGCGAACGGGAGCCACAGGTTGGGAGCGTGTCGTTCCTCGAGGGCAATGACGCTCGATAAGCTTCGCCCGGTGGCCGACCGCGCTATCGAACCGAACGTACGGGTGTTCGATCGGCTCGGGGCCACGCCCGATCATGTCAGCCTTGTGGCTTTCGGCTGTGCGTGTCTTGCTGGCGCGTGGTTCGTCGTGGGTACACCAATCGCATACGTACTTGGTGCGGCCTTCGTCTTTGCGAACGGGTGGTTCGATCTCGTAGACGGGGCCTTGGCCAGAGAGCAAGCCGTTGCCTCGACGCAAGGCGATCTCCTCGATCACGTCCTGGACCGATATGCAGACATCGTAATCGTTGTCGGGTTGGCAGCCGGTATCGAGGCGTACGGCCTCGGATTGTTAGCGATTACTGGCGTCCTTATGACGTCGTATCTCGGCACTCAGGCAATCGCCGTAGGGTTCGATCGTGTATATGGGGGACTGGTCGGTCGGGCAGACCGACTCGCGATCATTGGCGTCGTGGGTGTGGTCATGGCGATTTATCCACATTCCATCGGACCGCTGACGATCGTGGGGTGGGTCCTCGTTTTCCTCGGCATCGTGGGGCATCTCACTGCGTTCCAGCGGTTCTGGCTCGCGTTTCGGGGTCTTTCGTAGGCGGCCGCACGGTTTATGGTGGCACGGGATAACGGTTTGAGCATGGTGCAGTGTGAGATGTGCGGTACGGAGACGGCCGCACCAAAGACGGCGAAGATCGAGGGCGCAGAGCTCCAGGTCTGTGCGGATTGTGTCGACTTCGGTACGGAAGTCTCCACCGCGGAGTCATCGAGCACCAGCACGAAGTACTCGACCGCGAACACCGGATCAACGACCACGACATCCGGAACTTCAAATTCGGCTTCGGGGGGCGGCGGTCGGTCGCGGGGTCCAGACCTCTTCGATGAGATGGATGTGATCGCCGACGATTACCCCGATCGGATCCGTGAGGCTCGCGAGAGCCGCGGCCAGTCCCAAGAGGAACTCGCCCAGCAGCTCAATGAGAAGGCGAGCCTGATCCGGAAACTCGAACGCGGCGACATGCAGCCGAGTGACGCGATACAGACGAAACTGGAACGGCATCTCGACATCACGTTATCTGAGGGCGGGGACAACGAAGAGACCGAGTGGGAGGGATCGGTGTCGCCCGGATCGACGACCCTCGGCGATCTGGTCCGCCGCAAGGATTGAATCGGTAAGCTATTTCTCCGACCGCTGGGCACCGACGATATGTTCGTTCTGATTAACCTCAAGGCATACGATGTAGACCCGACGGCGATCGCTGATGCCGTCGCGGCGACAGCCGCATCCGTGGATGCCCGGGTGGCACTGGCACCCCAGACGGCAGCCCTTGCGTCCGCGTCGGCGACCGGCGCCGAAACGTGGGCCCAACACGTAAGCGGTGAAGGCGCCGGGAGTTACACTGGGAGTGCAAATGCAGCCGCGGCAGCAGCAGCCGGGGCAGTTGGAACGATTCTGAACCACTCCGAACGACGATTGACACTCGACGAGCTCGAACGCGCGATTGACGCGGCCGATGCAGCCGGACTCGAAACCGTCGCCTGCGCGAATACGCCAGCCCAAGTGGCCGCGGCGACCGCACTCGGCCCGGACATGGTTGCCGTCGAGCCGCCCGAACTGATCGGCTCGGGCGTACCAGTAAGTCGGGCCGATCCCGACATCGTCGAACACGCAGTCGAGGCGGCCGCAGCCATCGATCCCGACGTGCCGGTCCTCTGTGGTGCCGGGATCAGCGAGGGCGAGGATATCGCCGCTGCAGCCGATCTTGGGGCAGCAGGGGTCCTACTCGCAAGTGGCGTGGCCAAGGCGGACGATCCCGCGGCCGCGCTCGATCAGCTGCTCGGGCCGCTCGCTTAGGAACGATCGACGAATTCAGAGAGCCGAGCCTGACCACCCCGTGGGCGGACTCGGTCCGTATCGGCACGGTCACCCCGTCCCGCCCACGAACCGAGATCCGCCTGGTTGCCGTCGACAAAACTGAGGTTCGAGACGCGTACACCGAGTTTGCGGACGGTCGCGTCCTCGAACTCCTCGAGCAGGTCGAATGCGGTGTCGACGACCAGATCGGCGTCCGCGACCGGTCCCGACAACGACCGTTCCCGAGTGTTGACATCGAATGGGGGCGTAACGACCTTGATACCGATAGTGCGATAGGTTGCGCCCTTGCGCTCGGCTCGTGCGGCAACGGCACGGGCAAGTTCCCGAAGGACATCGCGTACCTCATCGGCTGAAAGCTCACTGCCATCGATTGAAGATTCCCGAGAGAGACTCTTCGGATCACCACGTGGCGTCACAGATTGGGCGTCGACGCCGCGCGCCCGGCGATAAAGGTCCCGGCCGCGCTCGCCGTATCTCTCCACGATCCAGGACGGATCTTGTGCAGCAAAATCGCCAATCGTTTCGATCCCATCAGCCGCGAGGTCGCGCGCAGTGACCGGTCCGATCCCATGGAGTTCGTCGATGGGTAACGGATGCAACACGTCATCAATCTCGTGCGGTCGAACGATCGCCAATCCGTCCGGTTTGTCGAGATCACTTGCGACCTTCGCGACTCCCATGGTTGGTCCGACGCCGACACTGACCGGAATCCCTACCTCATCGGCGATGGTTTGCTTCAGCTGTTGGCCGAACGACTCGACATCGTCCCAGGTCGTCGTCTCCGTACAGTCCAGGTACGCCTCGTCGATACTCACGTGTCGGACAATGTCGGCGATGTCTTCAAGAATCGACTTGACCTCCTCGGCGACGGACTCGTAAAACGCCATGTCGACGGGGCGATAGTGGGCTGTGTCGGCGTCGTCCGAGGACGATCGGGGCGGTAACAGCTCGATTGCCTCCGAAATCGGCTGGGCACTTTCGATGCCCGCCGCGCGAGCTTCGTAACTGGCCGTCGCAACCGCCCCGCGAGCGTCATCCTCGTCATAACCCATGCCGATCACGAGGGGCTCACCCCGTAATGCTGGCTCGCGGAGTCGCTCACACGAGGCATAGAAGCAGTCGTTATCCACGTGGAGGACGATCCGGTCGTCACGCGGTGCATCCAGGCCGGGGAGGCCGCCGGATTCCTCCATTGATTGACCATACAATGCCCCATGTCTTGGAAGTTCCCTTCGTCGCCGAACCGAACCTGCTATGGCGTCGTTCCGGACAGACGAGGTATGCAGCTTCAATCGACCGCCCGTGGCGCGGTCGAACTCACGAGACCCGGGAACGCCCTGGCAGCCGGCGCACTGACACTCGTGGGCGCAGGTGTCGCGGGCGATCCGGTAACTAGCGCTGCCGTTGCCGCCACGGTGGCCACCGTGTTCGCAACGGGTGCGGGAATGGCCATCAACGATTATTTCGATCGGGAAATTGACGCGATCAATCGGCCGGACCGACCGCTACCCAGGGGTGCCGTCTCCCCACGGTTCGCGCTCGGACAGTCGGTGGTGATGTTCACAATGGCGGTCGGGCTGGCGCTCATGCTTCCGATCGCGGCGATTGCTATCGCACTGTTCAATCTGATGTTACTTATCGCATACACCACAGCTTTTAAAGGTACTCCTGGTGCCGGCAACGGAGTCGTTGCGTTTCTCGGGGGCAGTACATTTCTGTTCGGTGGCGCCGCCGTAGAGAATGTGAGTGCAACGGCCGTCCTGTTCGTCCTCGCGGCCGTGGCAACCTTCACGCGAGAGATCATCAAGGACGTCGAGGACGTCCCAGGCGACAAAGCGGAAGGACTCAACACCCTGCCGATCGCCATTGGTTCGAGACGAGCGCTGGGGATCGCTGCAGTATCACTCCTGATAGGAGTAGTAGTGAGCCCCGTCCCGTTTTTGCGAGGTACATTTGGCATCGGATATCTACTCGTTGTCGTACCGGCGGTGGGCGTCATGCTTCTCGGGATGTACCAGAGCGTTCGGGATCCAGCCCGTGGTCAGCAGAATGTCAAACGTGGGATGTATCTCGCGATCGTGGCGTTCGTCGTCGGGAGGGTTTCAATGCTGCTCTAGGTCGCGTCCGCTGGCTCGTCTGGCATTGTCTCCGATGATGTCGGCCCCTCCGTCGATTCCTCGTCCGCGGCCGTTGGCTCCTCCGTTGAACCCTCGTCCGGCGTGTCAGTCTCGTCTGGAACCTCCTCGATGGCGGCATCGGTCAGCACTGCCTCGACGTCGATGTCGTGCTCCTCGGCGATGGCTGTGAGCAGCACCCATTGCTGTTCGGTTCGATACTCGAGTTGTTCAACGCGAGTCCCGGTGGCCTCCACGGTCGTCCGCAGTTCGGTGATCTGATCGCGTAGTTCACCGACTTGCTTGTACATCTGTTCGGCCCGCTCGGCGACCAACTGGAGCTTCTTCGCCGTCGATCCAAGGCCCATATGGTCGCATCGATTCCACTGTACGTGGATGTTGCGCTTGCGAGCCAGCAGTCGAAATCACCTTAAGGGCACGCGGGCTAGGACACGATGGACTAGGTCGGGCAGTTAGGCCCTGCCCAGCACCCACAATACGGTCTTCAGTGGGGGCCGAACCTCGGGGACGTCGGGGCCGACCGGCACGGACCCCGGAAGCCAACTGAGAAGCCTCGTCCTACGGGGCCAGCGGTCTGCGTCGGTCGTCCGCAGGGACGTCCCGTCGCAGTTAACCGGCGACAACCCGCCAGGCGCGGAAGCGAGCAGCGGATCGTCGGACAGCTGCCGCTCGTAGGGTTACGGGGTGGAGGAGGTGCCCGGGACGCTCCGTACCGGATCGCCCCGGCAACCCCGGCCGTCCACA
>SKNY01000025.1 GCA_007123105.1 Salinarchaeum sp.
ATTACATGTTCCTTACGGTATCGGACTCTTTAACCGGGAGTTCCTATAGTACCCGGTATGGCCCTGTCAGTCGTGATCCCGACGTTTAACGAACGGGATGCGTTGACAGGATGTCTGGACAAGCTCGCCGAACACGCACCGTCCATGGAGATCATCGTCGTGAACGGACCCTCTACTGACGGCACCTCCGGAGTGATCCGGGAGCACGGTGATGTCGACGTGATAATAGATATTACGTCTCGAAATATTAACCTCGCGAGAAACGTCGGCCTCCGGGAAGCAACAAGCAATCAGGTTGCGATTCTTGCACCCACCTCCCGAATAGGGCCGTCTTGGTATGGGGCGGTCATCGAAACCCTCACAGGCGCAGCTGACGCGGTCAGTGGTCCGATCCGATCACACGGCGAACAACCACCGGATGCATCGCGCTTCGGGATCGAGCGAAGCGGCGAACTCACCCTCGTTGGTGGTAATCTCGCGCTCACCCGGGCAGCCGTCACCGCGCTCGATGGCTTCGACGAAACCCTCACGAGTGCCGGCACCGCCGATCTCGCCCGTCGAATTCGCGGACTCGGACTCCAGGTGGTGTGGCATCCGGACATGACCGTTGGGCACACCGATGGCGTTGGGGCACCGCCCATGCGGAATCGAGATGGCTATGTGGCGACGTGGGAACGGCCCAATGAACCCAATTGGGGACAGCGATACCGATCACAGTGCTACCGATGGGCGAAAAACGATGGTGTTGGACCCCGGTTCGTTTTGCGGGTTTTGTCGACTGCAACCGCCGACGGGTTCCGATCTGCTACCGACGTCATGCGTGGGAACGGAACACCGTCGCGATGGTTCGGAAATGGGATCGCAGTGATTAGCAACGCAGTCCAGGGATCGATAGCGGGGTATCGGGCCCGACGCCGAGATCCAACCGAGACTCGAAATCCGAACGGCCTCTCGCGAACAGGCGCAGAGGGCGCGATCGTTGCCGTGTACGATCAACTCTGATTGGATAGCAATATTTATATAGAACCGCTATGTAGGTTTCAACCGATCGTAACTATGTCACAGGGATCCTCGCAGCGACGCATGGGCGGACAACCGATTTTCATTCTCAGCGAAGATAGCGAACGGACGCACGGGCAAGACGCCCAGTCCTCGAACATCGCCGCGGGGAAAGCCGTCAGCGAGGCGGTCCGGACGACGCTTGGCCCGCGCGGTATGGACAAGATGCTTGTCGACTCCTCTGGGGATGTCGTAATCACGAACGACGGGGCGACAATCCTGGATAAGATGGACATCGAGCATCCGGCCGCGCAGATGATCGTCGAAGTCGCGGAGGCCCAAGAGGACGAAGTTGGCGACGGTACCACGACGGCAGCCGTCCTCGCCGGCCAATTGCTCGGACAGGCTGAGGATCTTCTCGATGACGATGTCCACCCCACCACCATCGTGGAGGGATATCACGAAGCTTCCAGGATCGCCACGGAGACGGTCGAAAATCTGGTACTCGACGAGGAGCTCGACGACGACCTCCTCCGTGCGGTTGCAGAGTCCAGCATGACCGGCAAGGGCACCGGCGGTGTCGGTGCCGAACGCCTAGCCGAAGTCGTCGTTGACGCCATCCGTCACGTCGAGGACGAGGACGGGATTTCCCGCGACAACGTGATCCTCCAGACGAAGGTTGGTGCAAGTTCGGCGGCGACCGAACTCGTCCCTGGTGTCATCGTGGATGAGGAACCCGTACACGATAATATGCCACGGACGCTCGAAGACGTCCGGATCGCGGTCCTCGAGGAGGCTCTCGAGGTCAAAGAAAGTGAGGTCGACGCGGAGTACAACGTCACAAGCGTAGAACAACTCAACGAAGCCCTGGAAGCTGAGGAGGCCGAACTCCGCGGCTACGCAGAGGCCATCGAAGACGCCGGGGCGAACGTCGTGTTCTCGCGAGAGGACATCGATGACCGCGTTGCGTCCTATCTTACCAACAAGGGGATCCTGGCGTTCGAAGACGTTGGCATGCAGGAGGCCCGCTGGGTTGCTGAGGCAACCGGCGCCCTTCGAATCGGGGATGTCGACGATCTCGAACCGGATGATCTCGGATACGCCGACCGGGTGCACGTCGAGCGATTCGGCGAAGACGATCTCACGTTCGTCGAAGGCGGCGCCGAAGCCGAGTCGGTGACAGTATTCGCCCGAGGGGGCACCGAGCACGTTGTCGACGAGCTTGAGCGTGCCCTCGAGGATGCACTCGACGTCGTCACGGCAGCCATCGATCAGGGCGGGATCGTCCCGGGCGCTGGTGCGACCGAGATTGCGATCGCCGATGCCGTCCGTGATGCCGCGGCGGGTATCGAAGGTCGAAAGCAACTAGCCGTCGAGGCGTTCGCCGACGCCGTCGATGTTCTTCCACGCACGCTTGCGCGGAACACCGGCATGGACCCGATTGACGCGCTTGTTGATCTCCGAGCGCGTCACGACAGCGAAGGGGTCGCCGGCGTGATCTCCTCCGGTGAAACCGGCGAGATCGGCAATCCAATCGAAGAAGGCATCGTCGACCCGGCGGCCGTCAAGCGCGAAGCACTCGAGAGTGCAACTGAAGCCGCGACGATGATCGTGCGCATCGACGACATCATCTCCGCGAACTGATCAAGCGGTCACTTTCTCCACGACTTATTGGTCTAATTCTGGGCGTCGCATCGTCACCGCGTCATCAGTCGAGAGCCCGAACCATTCGTCACCCCGACCGCCGTTCACGGCCAATTCCACGTAGCTAGTGCTACCGACAGTAACGAGGGGCCTGCCGGCCTCGACCGCCGCGTAATGCGAGACAGCGTGTACAGTACGGTCGTCGACGCAAACGGTGCCGCCCGTGATCGGGGTCAACCACTCGCCCGGAACGTTCGTGATCGCGTTTCCGAAGCCATCGATAACGAGGACTGTTCCACGCGCCGTCTGGCCGTCTAATTCAGCATCTGGAAAGGATAGCCCAACGGGATCGACCGCTGGCTGGAGGGTCGGGTGTGACCCCGGATCCGGTTGCTCGTGGATCGTCGCCGCCAACGGGGCGAACACGTCCCGTCCGTGAAACGTATTACTCGCGGCGTCAACGTCGGTAAGTCGAAAGCAGGTAAATCGATCGTCGAGACGCCTGGCTACCGGAACCAGGAGTCCATTGTCCGGCCCAACGAGTCGGTGCTCGCCAGCACGGACCACCAGGACATCACGTCCGCTCCCGACGGTGGGATCGATCACGGCGAGATGCACCGCCGGTGGAAAGTACGGCAGCACCTCTCGGAGCCAGAACGCGGCCGTTCGGACATCACCCCGGGGGAAATCATGGGAAATATCGACCAGCCGGGCGTCAGATTGTCCCAGGATAACCCCTCGCATGGACGCCGGATATGGCGATCCGAAGTCGCTACTCAGCGTGATCATGGGAGTCAGTCCTCGTGCTTCGAATCCGTATCGCTCACCCGTCGGATGCGCCTGATACCGTCGATCTCCTCGATTACATCGAGAACGGAATCGGGGACCATCTCAGTCCACGGTTCCCCGGCAATCATCCGTGCCCTGATGCCTGAACCCTCCAGGACGTCCCGGTTGTACATCGGCGATTGGCGCACCTCGACGCCGGCTTCTTCGAACAGTTGAATCACCAGTGGATTGTTCGAGTAGGCGACATCGAAACTCGGACACATACTCTGCACGTGACTGACCCAGACGGCGTGTCGGTCGAGATCTTCGATCGGGACAGCGTAGGTCACGAGGTCGTACGACTCGAGTGTCTTCGTGATCATCATGATCCGCTCACCGGCCGTAAAGGGATCACTGCTCGAGTGGGAGTCGCCGGCGCTACCGATCCCGATCACGAGTTCGTCCACGTCCTCGGCGATCTTATCGACCACGGACAGGTGTCCGTTATGAAACGGCTGAAAGCGACCAATGAGGAAGCCGCGCATGGCGCAGGTTGGGAGAGCACGACAAAACCTTAGGGGTTTTCGCTGCACGGCGACGGTGTTACCGGAAGAGGACGGGAGAAAGTATATCAGTCGTGCGATCCTCCATTTCAGTACATCGAACACCACATGAGCGATCGAACCGAGACGACAACGGAGTCCGAAGCGGCCGGCGAGATAACAGACGAGGACTCCATCGACCGACCCGAACCCGCGACGTCGGACGTTCAGGAACTCGATGACGCAGACCTCCTCGGCGGCATCCAAATCGAGTCGACGGCCGACATCGAGGTCCCCGATGAGCTGGTCGATCAGGTAATCGGCCAGGATCACGCTCGAGAAGTCGTCAAGAAAGCGGCCAAGCAGCGCCGTCACCTCCTGATGATCGGTTCGCCTGGAACCGGTAAGTCAATGCTCGGGAAGGCAATGAGCCACCTCCTCCCGAAAGAGGATCTTCAAGACGTACTCGTCTATCACAACCCGGACGACGGCAACGAGCCAAAGGTCCGGACCGTCCCGGCGGGCAAGGGCGACCAAATTGTTGAGGCACACAAAGAAGAGGCGAGAAAACGGAACACGATGCGGTCGATCCTGATGTGGTTGATCATCATCGTGATTCTCGGGTACTCGCTGTTCGTCGGGACGATCCTGCTCGGCATCATCGCGGCCGCGATCATCTATCTCGCGTTTAAGTATGTCAGCCGAGGCTCGGACGCGATGATTCCGAATCTGCTGATCAACAACGCGGACATGCAGGTCGCGCCGTTCGAAGACGTGACAGGCGCACATGCCGGCGCGTTACTCGGCGACGTTCGGCACGACCCGTTCCAGTCCGGCGGCATGGAGACACCGAGTCACGACCGTGTCGAGGCGGGCGGGATTCACAAGTCCCACAAGGGGGTGTTGTTCATCGACGAGATCAACACGCTCGACATCAAGTCCCAACAGCATCTGATGACCGCGATCCAGGACGGCGAGTTCGCGATCACCGGCCAGTCAGAGCGATCATCCGGTGCGATGGTGCAAACCGAACCGGTACCGTGTGATTTCATCATGGTCGCTGCGGGGAACCGAGACGCACTGGAGAACATGCATCCGGCGCTGCGATCCAGGATCAAAGGGTACGGGTACGAAGTCTTCATGGACGACTCCATCGAGGATACGCCCGAAATGCGGCGGCGCTATGCGCGGTTTGTGGCCCAGGAAGTCGAAAAGGACGGGCGTCTTCCGCACTTCGACGAAGCGGCCGTCGAAGAAGTGATCTTAGAGGCGAAACGGCGATCCGGCCGGAAGGGGCACCTCACCCTCCGGCTCCGCGATCTCGGCGGGCTCGTCCGGGTTGCCGGTGACATTGCCCGGGCCGACGGTCGCGACAATACGACTCGAAAGGATGTGATCGAGGCGAAGCGTCGTTCCCGTTCGATCGAGCAACAGCTCGCAGACAACTACATCGAACGCCGCAAAGACTACGACCTAACCGTGTCGGCCGGGGACGTAGTTGGCCGGGTCAACGGCCTTGCCGTCATGGGCGAAGACTCCGGTATCGTCATGCCAGTGATGGCAGAGATCGCACCGGCACAGGGCCCGGGCGAAGTGATCGCTACCGGGAAACTCCAGGATATCGCGAAGGAGTCGGTCCAGAACGTCTCGGCGATCATCAAGAAGTTCTCCGATGAGAACCTCTCTGAAATGGACGTGCACATCCAGTTCGTTCAGGCCTACGAAGGCGTGGAAGGCGATTCGGCGAGTGTGACGGTCGCGACGGCCGTCATCAGTGCCCTTGAGGACATCCCGATCCACCAGGATGTCGCGATGACTGGATCACTGTCGGTGCGTGGCGACGTCCTGCCCGTCGGAGGCGTCACCCACAAAATCGAGGCCGCGGCCAAGGCCGGCATCAAGACGATCATCATCCCTGCCGCAAACGAACAGGACGTCATGATCGAGGACGAGTACAAGGATCTCGTCGAGATCATCCCTGTCAGTCACATCAGCCAGGTGCTCGATGTGGCCCTTGCCGGCGAGCCCGAGAAGGACTCGCTGGTCGACCGGCTCAAGCGGCTCACCGGGTCGGCGCTTGAACCCAACGTCGGAACCGGTGCACGACCAAGTCCCCAGTGACAGAGCGTGTCGGCCTACGGCATTTTTCTGGCCGGCGTCGCCCTCGTGACGCTGTTTGTGCTGGTTCTTGCACAACTGACACAGCGCCAACTCACCATTCGTGAAGATGGCGTCGTCCTGGTGGGCGAACAACGGATCACCACCATCCAGCTGTATGGTAACGTCTTCTTCTCTCAACTGTTGATCGGCGGACTGATCCTGGCACTGCTGTGGGTAAGTGCCGTCCCGCCCACCGCGTTGGCCATCGACGCGCGGATCGACGTCGATCTGATCGCGCTCGGGCTTGGACTCGGGATCGTGCTCTATCTCGGAAACGAGGCCAGCGTCCACCTGCTCGACCGACTCGGAGTTGCCTACTCGGAGCGGCTGCGTACTGCGTTGACCCCCACACGTGGGACGGGCTGGGTGATGTTACTCGGGGTCGTCCTGCCAACGATCGCCGTCGTTGAGGAACTCCTGTTTCGCGCGGCGATCATCGGTGCCGGGATCGCCGGGTTCGGACTCGATCCCATCCTGCTCGTCGTGTTGTCAGCGGCCCTCTTTGCGATCGGCCACGGTGCCCAGGGAATGGGCGGAATCCTCGTCACCGGCGTGTTGGGGTTGGTACTCGGGGCCGCCTTCGTCTACTGGGGAAGTTTGTTGGTAGTGGTGGTCGCCCACTATGTGATCAACGTCCTCGAGTTCATAGTTCACGCGTCGCCGATTCCCTCGCGGGTCCGGAGCTTGGTGGTGACCCGCTGATCGGTGGGACCGTCATCGATCGCTACGCGATGGGCAGGGATCACGATCGGAACTGGCGTCTCGGCGACGGCGCGCCGCGCCGCAGCCGCATCGATGTCGGTGGGTGTGTTGGCGACGAGTTGCTCGAGCGACCACACTGTTCCGTACGGAATCGATCGTATCGTTTCATAGACGGCTCGGTCCAGCGTAGGTACGGTGAGTCCGATCTCGAGTCCGGAGAGTGCGGCCTCATCATCCTCGTCAAGATATGCCAGTATGCGATCGAGTACATCGTGGTCGCCCTGGTGATCATCGGGCTCATTCGCGAGGACCGTGAGACTGATCACGCGACCGCTGGCAACGCCGATCTGTATCCACGCATCCAACCAGGTGGAGCGAACGGCAAAGATACCTGTGTCTGATGACATTGCTACCGGTAGGAGGTCAAGTTGATTCAAGGTTGGGGCCGAACGAGTTAACGGAACTCTTTTGTACAAATACGTCCGTTATTGTACAACTATGACCGCTACAGGGGACCTCGCACCTGCCGTCGAAGCGATCCTGGCGGCGGCCCGCGAGCGGACACCGCCCGAGAGCGGACGAGTATCAGTCGATCCGCGCTCCCTATCGGACGCTATTGCAGGCGCAACAGCGGACGGCCGGGTGCCCGTCATCGCCGAGATCAAACCGACCAGTCCGACGACGGAGGGCCACCGGAGTGATGATCCGGTCGAACTCGCCCGCTCGATGGTCGACGGCGGGGCAACTGCGCTCTCCGTCCTCACCGAGCCGGACCACTTCGGCGGATCGATCGAGACGCTCCGTGCGATCCGGGCAGCCGTCGACGTTCCGGTGTTGCGAAAGGACTTCATCCTCACGGAGGACCAGCTCGACGCGGTCGAGGCGGATCTCGTCCTACTGATCGTACGATTCGTGGGTGACGATCTTGCCGACCTTCTGGCCGCTGCCCAGGATCGGGGGTTCCAGGTCCTCGTTGAGGGCCATACGGTCCCAGAGGTCGAACGTGCACTCGACGCGGGCGCAAGCATCGTGGGCGTCAACAATCGCGATCTCGGTGCCCTCGAGGTCGATCTCAGGACGTTCGAACGGGTTGCCCCCACCGTCCCGAAGGACGTCACGCTCGTCGCCGAGAGTGGAATCCAGGGACCCGCGGACGTCCGGCGCATGCGGGCTGCCGGGGCAGACGCGCTCCTCGTGGGCTCGTCGATCATGGCCGGCGACGTTGCACGACGGACGAAGCAGTTGGTGGAGGCAGAACAATGAGCTCGGACGGAATGTTCGGCGAGTTCGGTGGCCAATTCGTCCCCGAAGCGCTGATGCCCGCGATCGAGGAACTGACTGATGCCTACGACCGGTACGTCCAGGAAAACGAGGCCGGGTTCATGGACGACCTCCAATCCCACTTGCGGTCGTTCGGGGGTCGACCCACCCCCATCCAACGAGCCGACCAGTTGAGCGAACGATATGGCTGTGAGGTCTACCTAAAACGGGAAGATCTCGTGCATGGCGGTGCCCATAAGCTCAACAACGCGCTCGGTCAGGTGCTGTTGGCCCAATACATGGACAAGGAGCGTATTATTGCCGAAACCGGGGCCGGTCAACACGGGACGGCGACGACGATGTCTTGTGCGCACCTGGGGATGCCGTGCGAGATCTACATGGGCCGACATGACGTCAATCGGCAACGACCGAACGTGTTTCGGATGCGATTGAACGGCGCCACCGTCAATCCGGTCGACATCGGTCGCGGCACGCTAAAGGAGGCCATCAGCGAGACGATGCGGGATTGGGCCCGGACGGTCGAAACTACCCACTACGTGATCGGATCAGTCGTGGGACCACATCCGTATCCGGCGATGGTCCGGGACTTTCAGTCGGTCATTGGCAGAGAGGCAAAACGACAGCTGCGTGAGGAGATCGGCGAGCTGCCCGACGCGGTCGTGGCGTGTGCGGGCGGTGGATCGAACGCCATGGGGTCGTTCGCACCGTTCGTCGAAGAGTCGAGCGTCGATTTGCACGCAGTCGAGGCAGGGGGAAGCGACCTCTCGATTGATGGTGATACGGGGATCGCACCGAATTCTGCGACGCTGTCGATTGGCACGCGCGGGGTGCTTCACGGCAGCCACACAAAGATCCTCCAGGATGAAGACGGCCAAATCATGGAATCGCACAGCGTGAGCGCGGGACTCGATTACGCCGGTGTTGGACCGGAGCTCGCCGCACTTGTCGAGTCTGGACGGCTGACGGCCGCGACCGTCGATGACGACACGGCCCTCGAGGCATTTCACCGGCTCTCCCAAACCGAAGGAATCATCCCTGCGCTAGAGACCGCCCATGCGTTTGGTTACCTCGAAGCACACGGCGAAGCCCTCGGCGATACGGTGCTCGTTACCGTTTCAGGCCGAGGGGATAAAGATCTTGAAACGGTCATCGAGGAATCACACCGCCGCGAACTGGATGTAGGGTTCGATCTCTCGGTCTTCGATGCGGAGGTGCAGTAATGACAGATCCCATTGCAGCCGCCTTTATCGACAATCCCGCATTCATTCCCTATCTTGCAGCCGGGGATCCCGGCCCGTTCGACGAACCGCCATCGGCCGATGACGCCGTGGCTCAGACGTCGGCTTACATCGACGCGCTGGTGGCTGGAGGTGCCGACATCGTCGAACTCGGGTTGCCCCACTCGGAGCCGATCGCCGACGGGCCGACGATCCAGCAGGCAAGTGTGCGTGCTCTCGAAGCTGGTATGACCCCCGATCGGTTCTTCGAGCTGGTCGATGACCTGCCGGCAGACCTCCCGATCGTCGCGATGACGTACTACAACATGGTCTACCGGTACGGCGGGAGCCCGGGCGTCGACGAGTTCATCGAGGCAGCCGCGGCAGCCGGCGTCGACGGGATCATCGTCCCCGATCTTCCCGTCGAGGAGAGCGATCCGCTGTGTGCTGCCGCGCGCGACGCCGGCGTGCACATAATCTTCATCGCAGCACCAACCACGACCGACGAACGACTGGCGGCGGTCATGCAGCGATGCAGCGGCTATCTCTACGTCCAAGCCCGACTCGGTACGACGGGATCGCAGACCGACGTTAGCGATCAGACGCGGTCGAGTCTGGGCCGCGTACGGTCGTTCGAGACGAATTTCGAGCGCGATCCACTGCCGAAAGCGGTCGGATTTGGCGTTAGCAGTGGCGAGCAAGCGGCAGACATCGTTGCCGCCGGCGCAGACGGTGTTATCGTCGGTTCTGCACTGATCGATGAGATCACGGGCGCAGGGACGGATCGGGCCCGTGCGGAACGTCAGCTCGAGGCCTTGGCGACCGAACTGGCAGCCGGTACGGAACGCGGTGCGGCCCGTCGACAAAGTGGACCGGAACGAACATAACCATCGCCAGCCACACGACACGATATTGATGACCGCCGGCATAACCGCGAGACTCGAACGGATTGGAACGCAGGGGCGGTTTCTCATCGTGCCGATGGATCATGGAATCACCATCGGCGCAGTGGACGGTTTGCGCGACATCGAGTCGACAATCGACGCCGTAACCGGCGCCGGGGCAGACAGCGTGCTCACCCAGAAAGGGATCGCACCACGCGTCCATCCAAACAAGAACGGCGCGGGGTACATCGTCCATCTCAACGCTTCGACGACGCGCGGGCCAGATGCGAACGACAAACGCGTTACCGGAAACGTGGAGGCCGCGATTCGTGCCGGGGCCGACGGCGTCTCATTTCACATCAACGTGGGGAGCGCGTACGAACCCGAACAAATCGAACGGCTCGCCGAATTGACCGATGCCACCGACGCCTACGGCATGCCGGTGCTCGCCATGACGTACGCTCGTGGGCGCCACCTCAGCGGCGAGGACCCCGAACATAACCCGGAATACTTAGCCCACGCCGTCCGGCTGGGCGAGGAGATCGGCGCCGACGTGATCAAGACCGCGTACAGTGGCGATCCGAACAGCTTCGAACCGGTCGTGGCCGCAACCAACAAGCCGGTCGTCATCGCGGGCGGATCACGCGGAACCGACCGAGAGACAGTCGAGATGGTCCGCGGTGCGATGGATGCGGGTGCGGCCGGCGTCTCGATGGGGCGGTCGATCTTCCAACACGAGGATCCTGCAGCAATTACACGCGCGGTCGCTGCGATCGTCCACGACGACACATCCGTCGACGAAGCACTCGCTGCCGGCGAGTTCCTGTAGGCGACGGCCGTCCGCCTGGACGGACTATTCGCCATGTTGAAGCCCGACCGCAGGGATCGTTCGATCATGACACGGACCGTTTGGGTAAAAGCGGACGATGCGGTCGGGGACTGGGATGCCCGGCGACGACGGATCACCGCAGCCCTTGAGGCCGGCGTCGACTGGGTATTGGTCGATGAATCGGACATCGAGCGCGTCCGGGAACTCGGGCAGATCAACGTCGCCGCATTTCGAGAGGGTGGTGACGTACACGTCATGGACGCCGAGGTCGATGCACAGAGTAAACCCGACGCATGGATCGTCGGCAAGGACGGAGAAGGGGATGGTACCGTCGACCTGCCCGAGGACTTTTCCGGATCCGCAGACCTCTCGACGATCAGACGATCAGAAGAACCGGCAGGCGGGTTCGTCCGCATCCGCGGGAAAGGCTATGAGGACTTCGCAAAGGCCGTCGCAACGGATGCCAAATACACGGTCGTAATCGGCGATGACTGGCAGATCATTCCCCTCGAGAATCTCATCGCAACGATCGGCGAGGAAACAGAGCTCGTTGCAGGGGTTACAACCGCCGAGGAAGCTCGAACCGCGTTTGAAACGCTCGAACTCGGGGCGGACGGTGTCCTTCTCGATAGCGACGAACCTGGAGAGATCCGAAATACCGTGGCAGTGCGTGATGACGTCGAGCGAGAGACGCTCGAGCTCGAGTGGGCGACGATCGTCGCGGTCGAGTCCACTGGGAGTGCCGATCGGGTGTGTGTCGATACAGGGAGCATCATGGACGATGACGAGGGCATGCTCGTCGGCAGCCTCTCGCGGGGGCTCTTTTTCGTGCACGCTGAGACAGCTGAGTCTCCGTACGTGGCCTCGCGTCCGTTCCGTGTCAACGCGGGTGCCGTTCACGCTTACATCCGGAATCCCGAAGGTGGCACCAACTACCTCGGCGAACTCCAGAGCGGAGATGAAGTACAAATCGTCGATACGGAGGGCAATACGCGCGAGGCGATCGTCGGGCGGGCAAAAATTGAGAAACGCCCGATGTTTCGCGTGGTCGCCGAGACGTCGACCGGGGACGTAGTCGAGACGCTCCTCCAGAACGCAGAGACCATCAAGGTACACACCGACGATGGCCGCGTGGCCGTCACTGACCTGGCCGAGGGTGACGAGATCCTCATTTACTACGAGGATACCGCACGTCACTTCGGTGAGGCAGTCGAGGAAAGCATCATCGAACGCTAACAGCGCCTACGCGGAATCGTCCGCGTCGACGACGAATTCTGTCGTACACCAGTGACAAAACGAGATCTCTTCGTCGACGATTTTTCCGCAGTTTGGACACCGAACACCCTCGACGTGCGCGTTCTCCCGCTTTGCGGTGAGATACGCGTCTACCGCATTAAAGATCGCAACCATCGGCAACGCGACAGCAGCCTCCATCGGAACGTTGGTGGCGACCACTAACAGATCGCTCGGTGTCGCCACGCCTTGGAGAAGACTCTCCGGAACGAACACAATGATCGTGATGACAACGGCTGCAAACCAGAGTAACGCCCGGTGCCAAGCCCGGAGGTACACGTGGCCAAGCCCAGGATAGACGATTCCAAGTGCCGCCGCGACTAGCGGGCGTTTCCGTGCGTCAGTCGTCACTACTAGTCCATGTAAATGGCGCGTACATAAAGTTCGGGATTGTATTGACGAGCTAGTACCGGCCTAACCTTCATTGATAGGCACGGCCCATGGCGGTACATGGCGGCCAAGATCCCGTACGATCGGATCCTCGTTGCAACGGACGGTAGCACGTCGGCCACCGCCGCGATCGACCACACGGCCGGAATCGCCGAGGCTGCCGATGCCAGTGTCGATCTGGTCCACGTCGTGGATCGGCGAATCATCGTGGCTGCCGATGACGAGATGCGCGAGGAACTCCGGGACTCGCTTCGAGAAACAGGGGAGACGCTTCTCGCTGCTGGCCGTGAGCAGCTGGGCAGCATCTCCCTCCATTCCCATCTCCTCAGTGGGACACCATCGAAGGAAATTCTCTCGTTTGCCACCGAGCACGACGTCGACCTCATCGTCATTGGTCGGTCAGGGAAAAGCCCCCGGGAGAAACTGATGGGCATGGGTAGCGTCTCCGAACGCGTCGTCGATGGAGCACCCTTGCCGGTACTCGTCGTCAGAGCAGATTAGGCCGGACCGGCACCAAGTAACTGGTCGACCAGTTCGCGCATCGTCGCCACGTCGAATTGGCCCGGCGCAGTCGCCCGAGTGGGATCGATCGGGGCGTACCCGATGCGCGACCCGTAAATCGGCGCGATCACCCGTGAGTGGCTCCCGATAGCCCCCATGGCCATCGTCGCCACGCGTCCACCGTCCCGATGGACTGCATACGTGGCCTCGAGGAGTGCAAGCACGTCGCCGGGTGACGTCGCCGTCACGGCGAGCTTGCCCACGTCACCCCGGTCGGCTGCCGTGGCGAGCCGGCCCCGTAATTCCGCTACCGCTGGCGTCCCGGAGAAATCGTGACTCGATGCCACGACCGAAACGCCCGCCGCGGCCGCTGCGTCGAGCGCATCGTTGGCAGTGCCCGCGAGAATACTCTCGAGCTCGACGTCGATCGCGATCACCGCATCGTGGGCGGTGACCGTTGCTAACAGCTCAAGTCGGCCAGAATCTGTTGCCTCCCCACCCTCCCACGTCGCTCGATTCGTCGCGATAATCGGTAACGGTCCGCTGTAGGCCTCGAGTGCCGCGAGCGGCTCATCCGCCCGATCCATGCGGAATTCGAGGACGTCCGCATACGGAACAGCCTCGGTTACCCCATCCAAAGACGTCACCGCAGCCGCCAGCGTGAACGTCGAAAACGGATCCTCCATGGCGCGTTGGTTGTGCAACGATCGAGCGCATCTTGAAGACACCCATGTATATGCAACTGGCATCGACCCCATCTGTATGCGTGTCGTCTCGATCGTACCGAGCGCAACAGAAACCCTGCGAGCGCTCGACCAGGGATCGAAGTTGGTCGGCCAAACCAGCCACGACCAGGCGGACGCCGCCGTGGTCGGAGGGTGGCTCACTCCGGATCTCGATACAATCGTGGCGATCGAACCTGATGTCGTCCTCGCAGTCGATGCCTTACAGGACGCAATCGTCGACCGGCTGTCCGATCGTGGCCTCGAGGTCGTCCATGTGACGCCGGGCACTCTGGAAGAGGTGTTCGATGCGATCGTGACCCTCGGTACTGCAGTCGATGCACGGGTAGCAGCCAAGGACCTCGGTACGTCACTCCGGAAGCGGTGTAACAGGGTTGCAGACCGGGCACCATCGTCCGATCGACCCGTCGTGTACTGTGAGGAATGGAGCGATCCACCGATGGTGGCTGGCAACTGGGTGCCGGATATGGTTGAGACGGCCGGTGGCACCTATCCGTTCGTATCCCCCGGTGACCGGTCACGCCGGGTCGACCGAGCAACAGTCGAAGCTGCGGCCCCTACCTACGTCGTGCTACACCCATGCGGACGGGGAGTCGACACCGATCCTCACACCTTCGCCGACCGCGGATGGTCGGTTCCGGCCCTCGAAACGAACAGAGTCGTGGCCGTCGACGATGCATTGTTTAACCGACCAGGGCCCTCACTCGTTAACGGGATCGAATGGCTGGCGGCGTTATTGGACAGCAGACAATAACAGTCGATCAGTCAGTTTCCGTCTCGAGTTCCGGGGTCTCCTCTTCGTCCATCTCTGCGATCACCTCGTCGGCATCTTTGATCTCGGCGGGATCAACGCCCTGCTTCACCGCCTTTGCCTCCTCTTCCATCCCCTCGAGGTCCATTTCGGCTTCCTCGTCGATCTGCCCGAGCAACTCCTCGATGTCGTCGAGTCCCAGCAGTTGACGGGTCTCGTCGTCGAATGAGAGGCTCTCGAGCTGCTCGTCTCCCTCCTGGATGTCACTGCCGGTGAGGTGCTTTCCGTATCTGCCGAGGAGCGAGGATAGTTCCTGGGGCAACACGAAGGTGGTCGATTCGCCCTCTCCGATGCGTTCGAGGGTCTCCATGCCGCGTTCGATGACCGCACGCTCGCCCATCGACTCGGCGGACTTCGCCCGGAGCACGGTCGCGACGGCGTCCCCCTGTGCTTCGAGGATCTGGCTCTGTTTTTCACCCTGGGCGGTGATGATCGCGGACTGTTTGTCACCTTCCGCACGCTCGATGGCAGAGCGGCGTTCCCCCTGTGCTTCGAGGATCATCGCACGACGTTTCCGTTCGGCGGAGGTCTGTTGCTCCATCGCTCGCTGGACGTCCTGGCTCGGGTTGACCTCGCGGACTTCGACGCTCTCGACGCGGATTCCCCACTCGTCGGTCGGTTCGTCGAGCTCTCGACGAATCTTGGCGTTAATCTCTTGTCGCTTGTTCAGCGTGTCGTCGAGCTCCATATCACCCAGCACTGCCCGGAGGGTGGTCTGGGCAAGATTGGAGACAGCCTTCTTGTAGTCATCAACTTCGAGATAGGCCCGTTTTGCATCCATTACCCGGATGTAGACGACCGCATCGGCGGTCACCGGCGAGTTGTCTCGGGTGATTGCCTCCTGTCTGGGCACATCGATCGTCTGGGTACGCATATCAAAGACGTGTGTCTGGGAGACGAACGGAGGGATAAAGTGGATCCCTGGATCGAGCAGTCCACGGTACTCGCCAAAGACCGTCAGTGCGCGTTGTTCGGTCGCATCCACGATCTCGACCATCTGCCAGACCGTCACGATGGCCAATGCCAACAGCAATACCGCTCCGATCGTCAGCGGGAGCGCGATCTGGAAGACCACGAGAGACGTGAGCATGTCATCGGCTTACCCCCTTACCACAAAAAGCGTTTCCTCGGCGAGAGGGGTCACTCGACCTCGGTTTCTCGCGACCGATTCTTGCGGCGGCCTCGAGCAAGCTCTCGATCGATCTCGTCCTCCCCGCCACCGAGTGATTCTACAGTGACGACGTTGCCACCGCCCGGATCGACCACGACGACCTCTTCGCCCGGTTCAATTTCTCCCGAGATGCACCGGGCGCGATAAAACGGATTAAATCCACCAGCATCGAGCTTAATTTCCCCATCGGTTGACGTCACGCGCTCGGTAACTCTTCCGGTTGCGCCTCGGAGGGAGGAGGAGTCCTTCGTGCGGCCGACGCCTTTGCCCCCGTAGAGGTCGAGTTCACGGTACGCAAAGAGCGCAATCGATCCCGTCAAAACGATCGTGAGGGCAAGCACCACCGTCAGCAGGAGTCCCGAAACGTTGAGCGCGCCGAGCATGAGCCCGAAGAGGCCGGCGACGATCAGTGCCACCCCCAGGACGATGAGGTGTGCACCCGGTGCGATCGCTTCAGCGATCGCAAGCACCACCCCAACCGTAAGCAGGATGAGGGGCAGCGATTGGCCAAGAATCTCGACCATATGGCCGTTGATTGGGTCGGTACGCGGTTAAGCGTTTGCGATCACCACACATAGTACCCTACAGGAGGCCGATCCCACGAAAGAACACGGCAACAGTGAGCAGTACCCCGATCACAACGAATGCGACGTGTTCGAGCGACACCTCACCGGCCTCCACGGCCCGGCGACGGTCGGCCGGTGATTCAAAGATCGGTATCGTCCGGCCGTCGGTGCGGTCGTCTCGTTGCATACGAGTCACTGATCCGGCCGGTTAGAGAGCAGATCCGGCGTCTGGATGTCGCCGTGATACAGGACCCCCCGCTCAGCGTCGAGTGTTACCCGGGTATTGACAGCAATCCCAGCGGGTACGACGGCGCCACCGATCATGGGGATGGAAAGCTCGCGCGCGATCATCGCCGGATAGCTCGTCAGTCCTTCCTCAGCGGCAACGATCCCAGCGATTCGGTCGGAGTTGCCATCGAATTCGTACTCGGCATCTGGCGGGAGGTACAGAACCGCCTCCGATGGCAGGTCGCCATCCGTCAAATCCGTTGAGCGGACCAAGTCACCGGTGACACAGCCGGGGACGACGACCCGACCAGAGGCGATCGACTCGGCGGCAAGATGAATCTTGAGCGTATTCGTAAACCCTGCACCGTCGATTCGATGCATCATGCCAGTAATCAACACGACGGTCTCGCCACTCGCGGCGATCCCCTCGTCCAACACGGTCGCGATTGCATCATCGATCACGTCGGTAACGGTCTCGCTCTCCGGACTGGCAACCTCAGGATGGAGGCCCCACGAGATCGAGAGCCGGCGCTGGACGGATCGATCGATTGTGGCAACGAGCACGGGCACCGACGGCCGATACATTGCGGTCTTCAGGGCGGTATACCCCGATTCGCTCACTGCGACGATCGCACTCGCGCGGACATCTCGTGCCAGAAACCGTCCCGAGCGGGCGATCGCGTCCATCCGCGTACTCGAGGAAGGAGGAATACGCTGTTCGCGCAACTCGGCGTACTCCTCGCTGTTCTCGACCTCACGGATGATCCGGGCCATCGTCTCGACCACCAGTGTCGGGTGATTGCCAATGGCCGTCTCCGCAGAGAGCATGACCGCATCCGTGCCATCGAGGACCGCATTCGCCACATCGGATGCCTCCGCACGCGTTGGACGTACCGAATCGACCATCGAATCAAGCATCTCCGTGGCAGTGATCACCGGCACGCCCACCGTCCGACAGGCCCGAATGATCCGCTTTTGGATCATGGGCACGTCTTCCATCGGACATTCGACACCCAGGTCACCACGGGCAACCATGACGCCATACGCGGCCTCGACGATGCCGTCGAGGTTATCGACGGCGTCTGCCCGCTCGATCTTGGCAATGATGGGGACATCGGCGTCAAAGGATTCGATCGCGGCATTTACGTCCAACACATCGTCGGCATCGCGGACGAAGCTCGCAGCCACGAAATCAACGATCCCGTCGGCGACGATGGAGAGGTCTTCGCGATCCTTTCCAGTCACCATCGGCAGATCCAGATCGACGCCCGGGACGTTCACGCCCTTTCGGCTGCCGAGAGTGCCACCGGCTTCGATACGGGCAGTCACAGTAGCGCCATCGACCGCCGTGACCCGACACGAGATCCGTCCATCATCGATCAGGATCCGATCGCCCGGGACGACACCATCAATTGATCGCGAGAGGCCGATCTCTTCGTCCGTCGCAGTAGCGCCTGGCAGGAAAGTGACCGATGCACCGTCGTCGAGGTGTACGGGTGACTGGACGGTTCCGGTGCGGATCTCGGGGCCTTGGAGGTCGAGAACCGTCGCGATGGGCGTTTCGGTCCGATCGTCGACTTCCCGAACGGTTTCGAGGAGCGCTGCGATCGATTCCCGGTCGCCGTGGCTGGCGTTGACCCGAGCGACTGCCATGCCCGCATCGACGAGATCCTCGATCGTCTCCGCCGTACTCGACGCGGGGCCGAGCGTGCAGACGATCTTGGCGTTTCGCATGTCTGTGAAACGGTGAGACCCAAAGATAAGTACAGGGGTGTTCGACCTATCGCACGGCGGCACCCGGTTCACTGTTGCCGAGTGTGGTCAGGAGATCGGGGTCGTCTCCGGCCGCAAGGACCATACCATCGCTTTCGACGCCAAAGACCGTCTTCGGTTCGAGATTTGTGAGGACCACCACGCGAGTGCCGGGAAGCTCCTCTACGGCATAATGGCCCCGGAGGCCCGCCACGATCTGTCGGACCTCATCGCCAATGTCAACGTCCAAGACCAGCAGGTTATCTGCCTCCTCGACCGGTTCCGCCGATCGAATCTCACCGATCCGAAGATCGAGCGAATCGAACGTCGAAAATGCCACCCGCTCGTCGGATCCTTCGTCCACGCTCGCCTCGATCTGGGCGGTAAGCGATGCCGTCAGGTCTCCGACGAGCTCGTCCTCGAGCTGCTCGAACTGTTCGGTGGGTGCTCCGAACGACGAGGCGGGTGGTTCGTGGACCGCATCGAGGGAGGCCTCCGTGAGGTCAGTCGACTCACCGAGCTCCCACCACACCCGAGCAGAAACATCGGGCATGGTTGCCGACCCGAGTAGCGCGATGGCCTTCGCTAACTGAACACAATCGCGAATGACACCTGCTGCAGCCTCCGGTTCGTCGTCGACCAGCCGCCACGGCTCGTTGCGCTGGATGTATTCGTTTCCGAACCGGGACAGCTCCACGGCTGTCATCCCGATCGCACGAACATTGTACTCGTTGACTGCTTCCTCGAAATCAGCGACGGCCTCGTCGATCCGATCCGCGACCTCCGCAGACACTTTAGCGTCAGGTGTGCCGCCATAATTGCGGTGGGCAAACAGGAGACTCCGGTACAGGAAGTTCCCGAGCGTCCCGACGAGTTCGCCGTTCACGCGGTCAGCGAACTTCTCCCAGGAGAAGTCGATATCCTGTTGGAGGCCGCCAGTCGTGGTCAAATAATACCGCAGGGGATCGGTCTCGAACCCCTCATCGAGGTATTCCTGGGCCCAGATGGCCCGATTCCGGCTGGTCGATAACCCCTCGCCGTCGATGGTGATAAAACCGTGGGCACAGACTGCTCGCGGTAACGCGTATCCGGCCGCGTCTAACATTGCAGGCCAGAAGACCGTGTGGTGCTGGATGATGTCCCGACCGATCACGTGGACAATGTCGCCATCACCGGACCACGGGGCTGTCCAATCGATCGGATCATGCCCGACACGCTCTGCGTACTGAATGGTCGACGAGATGTACTCGATCGGTGCATCAACCCAGACGTAGAGGACGAGATTCTCGTCGCCCGGATAGGGGATGCCCCAGTCTAGATCGCGGGTGATACACCAGTCCTGCAGTCCCTCCTCGATCCACTGACGGGGTTGGTTCCGGGCGTTTGCCGTCCCCTCTAAATCGTCGAGAAACGCCGTCAGCACGTCCGCGAATGCAGAGACGCGGAAGAACTTGTGCTCCCGAGTTCGGTACTCGGCCGGATTCCCCGTCACCGCGGACACCGGATCCTGGATCTCGCCCGGCTCGAGGTGCCTGCCACACCCTTCGTCGCACTCGTCGCCGCGGGCATCCGCGCCACAGTAGGGACACGTTCCCTCGACGTAGCGGTCGGGAAGCGCCTGTTCCTCGATTGCGTCCCACGCAATTTCGATCTCCCGCTCGTAAACGTGATCGGCTTCGATCAGGCGTTCGACGATGTCGGTGGTGAGCGCGGTATTCGTCTCGTCGTCGGTATGGCCGTAATTGTCGAATTCGATCCCGAATTCCGGGAACAGTTCCTGAAATCGATCGTGCCATCCGTGCGCGAACTCGCCCGGTGAGACTCCCTCCTGTTCGGCATTCAGTGCGACCGGCGCCCCGTGCATGTCAGATCCGCTGACGGCAATCGACGGCTGACCGATGAGGCCGAACGCCCGGTTGAGGATGTCAGCGCTCACGAGACTACGGAGGTGTCCGATGTGGAGGTCACCGTTGGCATACGGTAATCCGCAGGTGACCACGACCGGATCCTCGTGGGGGTAACGGTCGCGACTCATGTCCTCACTCGCGGGCCCTGACCGGTAAAATGACCCGGTTTTCCGGCTCACTGTACAGCATCGAGATCGGCGAGAAAGGCGGCGAGGCGCGCACGAGTCACATGAGGCATGCACACGATCCGAAGTTCTCCCCGTGCGGTCCGGGCGATCCGCCAGCCCCGATCGCGCAGCGCGGCAAACGTGTCGTCCTCGATGGACGCGGCGACAATCGGCAGGTGGGGGTCGACCACCCGGTGGCCGCGGTCGCGGAGCTGGTCGGCCAACCACCTCGCGAGCTGATCGGCCGTCCGGTACTGGTCCTCGTAGCCAGTGGGCCACAGGGCCGCAAGGGCCGCGGCTGCGCTCGCCACACCGGCCCCACTGCGTGTGCCCCCGAGCGTGATCTGGTGGCCTGATTCGAGATAGGGCGTCTCGATCAACAAGGCATCGAGCTGGGACGCGGTCCGAACGAGCAGGCCGCCGGCAGGGATCGCTGCCCGACCAAACTTGTGTGGATCGATCGTCATCGAATCGATTGCCGCGTGGCCGAAATGCCAGTCTTCGTCGGTAAACGGGAGCAAAAATCCTCCCCACGCCGCATCGACGTGGCAGTGCAAATCGTGTTCGTCTGCCAACGCGGCGATGGCTGGGATCGGGTCCACGCGGCCGTATTCCGTCGATCCTGCCACGCCGGCGACGAGAATGGTTTGCTCGTCGATCCGGTCGGCCATGGCGTCGACGGCAGCCCGGTGGTCGTCATCGACCGGGCTCGGCCGGAATTCGACCCCCAACAGCTCCGCCGCCTTCCGGAAGCTGAAGTGTCCATTCTCAGGGATGACGACGTTCGGATCGTCCACGTCCGCGCGATTTCGGGCAATGCGGACCGCCTGGATGTTCGCCTCGGTGCCACCGGAGGTCACGTACCCCGACGGTTCTGGCAATCCGACGATGTCGCCGAGTCGATCGACGACTTCGGATTCGATCGTCGCGATTTCCGGATAGGAGGCTGGGTCACCGGGATTCGTCGCGAGGAATCGATTTGCTGCGATACGGGCGTCAGGATGCGGCTCCGTACACATCGAGGACAGGACGTACTCAAAGGACTGGGGAACCGCATCAACCATCGATTGGGAATTCACCAACCCGGCAATTAATTATTCTGATCCAGGTTCAGGGAAGCGGCGCCAGGGTCCGCGGTGCGTCAGTCCGTGTGGGATCAGCGATCCACAGATCACCAAAGAACTCGTCCTGTTCGAGTTCGACCCGACCGCGGTGTGCGAGAAAAAGTAGACCGAGGTACGTCTGGACGCGTGATCCGGCCACGTCGTCGATCTCTGCGAACAACACTTCGGCCCGACCCGCCTCGAACTGTGCCTCGAGTGCCGCCCACACGCGATCAATCAGGTCGTCGATGTCCTCGGTGTGGGTGGCACCACGAACGTCGTCCTCGGTCGGTTCGTCCTCGAGCCGGAACGCGTCATCGTCGTGGTACTGGATGGTCTGGGTGCCGCGTGCGAATCCACTCGGCGAGTCGCTCGTATCGTACTCACGATGTGGCTTCCACCACGTCCGTCGCTCGATGTCACGGAGCTCGCGGATGAGTTCGTCGAGCGTTTCCGGTGACCCGCGTGCGCGCTTACGATCGATTCGGCGGTCCATCTCGCGTTCGAGCGAGGCGATCGGGTCGTGGTCATCCGGCGCATCGAGCTCCCAGTGGGGGTCCGGGAGCGGCTCTTCCGCTGCTGGTTCGGGTTCGGGGAGCAACACGTCGCTTTTCATCCGCAACAACACGCTCGCATAGAAAAGCGCCCGTCCAGAGATCCGGAGATCAACCGCGTCGAGTCGCTCGAGGTAGGCGTCGGTTACGCCGACGATGTCAATGTCCCAGGGATCGATCTCGCCGTCCTCGGCGAGTTGGACCAGCAACTCGACCGGTTCGTCACCGGTAGGTGGGTTCGCGTCTTCAGACGCGGCTGTCGCATCAATCATCGGCTACTGCCTCCTCACGTCCGCCCCCGCCGAGAGAGATCCCGGTCACGGCACTCAGGTTGTTCTGTTGCATCGTGACCCCGATTGCCCGTTCGGAGCGTTCGAGGAGGGCAGACCGATGGGAAACGACGACGAACTGCGCCCGCGCGGAAAGTTCGTCGACGAGTTCACC
>SKNY01000043.1 GCA_007123105.1 Salinarchaeum sp.
CGAAATCGATCGCCGTCTGTGCCCGCTCGGCCATATCAGTCCACCACCGTCCAGACGCCGAGGGCGATCGTCATCAGGAGCACGACGTATTTGACGCCGCTGAGAATGTTCGCATCTCGCATGTATCCACTGATGAGACCGGAGAGAAACGCCTGGATTGTCACGGCGTGAAAGAACATGAGCGAGAGCAATCCCACGTCGACGCCGCCACTAAAGTCCATCCCGCCATCGACATCCGCGTCGCCGCCCTCCATCCCCCCTAAGACATCGATAAACTGCATCTGCAGGATCGCCATCACCGCCAGGAGCGTGAGGTAGGTCATGAGGATAATGACGACCTGCATCATGGTCCGCGACCGTCGTTCCCGGTCGATGTCATCCTGATTCTCCGAGGCCTGGGCGGCCGTCGTGAGCACCTCGGTGATCTGGCTCGAGGCCTCCTGGGCCTTTCCGATCAGCTTGACCGTGCGGGACAACCGCGGAATGTGGTATTTGTTGTTGAATTCGACGAGGGCATCGCCGAGACTCGTCCCGTAATCGACCTTCGCCCGCATTGCCGCGAACTCCTCGGCGAGTTTGCCCTGCGATGTCCGTGCCACGGTGTCGATCGACTCCAACAGGGTCTGGCCCGTGTCGTTCGCACTCGAGAGTTTCCGGAGCGTATCAGAGAGATTGCCAATGATCGCATACCGCGACCGGACGTTCCACTCATAGAAGACGGTAAGCGGGATACAGACGAGATAGACGGGTAAATACACCCAGACGAACGTTGCCCAGACCGGCCGATCGATAAAGCCGTCGGCCGAGGTCGGTGCAGCTCCGGTGATGATCGCTCCCCCAAGCACGACGAGTGCCACAGGAACCGTCAGAACCAGCGTATACACCGGATAGCGCCGAAAGAAGTGGTGTGGCCGACTGGCAATCTGCCCAGCGAGAAAGAGAGCCTCCCGACGACGAATTTGGTCGAAAACGGCAAAGCCGCCGATGAATCGGTCGACCACGCCGAGACTGATGTAACCCCCGTCCGAACGCGTATCCTCGGGCGTCCGGAGGTAGCCGTCCCCGGGTTCGTCCTGTTTCACTGTCGAGATCATCACGAGAAACCCGACCCCGATCAACGGAATCAGGGCATACACCGTGATGTAGAGCATAATCTCGGGTGCCTCCCCCAACATCGACATGATCACCAGAATGATGATCAACAACAATGGAAACAGCGAGAGCGTCATGTACATCTCGCCGAACAACTCGAGGGTGTCAAGGGTCAGTTCCTGTTCCTGTTTGGCGGTCCGCATGTGCTTTTCCTTCTTGTCCTCGAGAAAACGGGTCAGATTGCCGCCGCTGTTCAAAATAGACAGCATGTCCGTAAGAAACTGCGAGAGCTCGTCACTCGGCGTCTGGAATGCCTGGTTTCTGATGGCTGTTCGGTAGTCGGTGTCGAAGTACGTCGTCTCCTGGACGATCACCTGGAACTCGTGGGCGACTTCACCGTAAGTATCGTCGGCCGCCGCCATCGTCTCGAGGATCTCGATCTGGTTCAGGCCACCGACCGAGAGGGCGTACATGAACGCGATGGCATCGGGCAACAGCATGTTGATCTCCCGTTTGCGATCGCCAGCGCGGAAATAGGGGATCGAAAGCAGGCCCCCTGCCCCGGCAACAAATCCGATGCTACCGAACACCACGCCGGTAATGAGGATGAGCCCGGGAATGCGGACGGCCTGGATGATTGCAACCGCCGTCTCGGAGGGAATCGTTGCCCCAACCAGCGGACCCACCGGAATGAGCCCGGTGCCGAACAGGAGATAGCCGATCGTGACACCGACGAACCACAATACGCCACCACTGAGCAGGCCAATCGCAATGGCGCGACCGACGTACAACTCGGCCGTATCTGGCATGCGGGCGGCCGCCAACGTATCGTCGACCTGGGCTAGAAAGTCGCTATTGTCCCCGAACGCCCTTCGGACCAGGGGGTACAGCAGATCGCCGACGTTGGTCCGATCTTCGACGGCCATGCTACTCCCCATCGGCCGGCGCATCCGATCCGGACTGGTCGGGCTCCCAGTCGTAGGCCGACTCCTCCTCCCATCCGATCGCATCGTGGAACGGGTCCTCGATCGGTTCGACCTCTCCTTCGTTGAGGAGGGCGTCGGCGATGTCGCCGGACGTAGTCGACTGGTAGGCCGGAAACAGTTCACGGTCGGCGCGCTCGAGAATCTCGTCGGTCAACTCACGGATGTCCTCGCCCGGGTCCGGCCGGGGAACAAGCGCCTCCTTCTCCGGATCCACGTCGATTAACACGCTCTCTAACGAGCGGAGATCCTCGAGACTGTCCTCTAAAGTGTCGTTGGCGATGAGCCCGAAGGTCGTTTCGGGATCGTTGATAAACGCCTGGAGTGTCGCGGCCACCTGCCCGTACTCGTTGAGCCCGTGCTGAATCAAGTACGCTAAGACGACTTCCCGCTTTTGAAGCTCTTCATCCAACGTTGCACGGTCCCATCCACGATCGAAGAGAATCTCGTCCAAGGTGTTCGAATCACCCAGCCGAAGGTAGTCGTCGGATTCGGCTTGCCATTGGTAAACGTCTTTGACGTTAATTTCGTCACGTTCGGTGTCATAGTGGTTGATCTCGGTGAGCGATTTATTCCGCCTGACCTTCCGGCCTTGGACCCGGGTCGAAGTCTGAATCGAAACCAGATCGAGGGCGGTGAACATCGTCTTCGAGACGTTGATCGGCGCGGTGGTGAACCGCTTGAGTACCTCGCCTACGCTGTCTGCGTGAAACGTCGTGTAGGTCGTGTGCCCAGTTGACATCACCTGAAAAAGCGTGCGACCCTCCTCGCCCCGGATCTCCCCCATGACGATGTACTCCGGCCGCTGGCGTAACGCAGCCTCAAGGAGGTCGAACTCGTCGATGTCACCGGAGGCGTCATCCGAGAACGACGGCCGGGTGACGCTCGCGATCCAGTTGCGCTGGGGCAATTCCACCTCACGAGTATCCTCGATCGAGACGATCTTTGCGTTACTCGGGATGAACAACGACACCGCATTCAACGACGTCGTCTTTCCGGAGGCCGTCCCGCCCGCAAAAATCAACGACTTGTGGTTTTCGATACAGAGCCAGAGAAAGGCCATTTCCTCGAGTGAGAAGGTCCGCCAATTGATGAGATCGACCGGGGTGAACGGGACATCCTTGAACTGTCTAATCGTGTAGTTCGTCCCGTGATCGGACACCTCCCTACCGAGCGTGAGTTGTGCACGCGAGCCATCCGGCAGCGTGGCGTCGACTTGGGGCTGGCGCTTCGAAATGCCCTTTCCGGACCGCTGGGCAAGTTTGATGACGAAGTCGTCGAGCCGTTCAGTGCCGTGATAGACGTTCGTGATGATCTGTTCGTATTCCGAGTGATACACGAACACTGGGCTCTCGTAGCCATCACACGAAATATCCTCGACGTTAATGTCGTGTTTGATACCATCGATGCGTTCGTACCCGACAAAGTCTCGCTGCAGACGGTAAAGCAGCTTCTCGACCTGATACGGGGTCAAGGTATCTCGATCTGCCTCGAGGAGTGCCGGTTCCGGGCGCACCGCTGCACCCTGTAAATGGACCGTTTCCGGTGCTGGGCGGTCCGGGACCCGACCGATGGCCGAAAGTACCCATTCCTTGAGCCCGTCTGTTTTCGGGTCGTCGTATAAATCATACCGCTCGAGGAGCGTGAGCGTTTCCCGTTCAATGACCGCCTGTCGCTCCTCGGGGCCGCCCTCGACTGCTATCTCGTCTGAGTATTTGATCGACGTGCGGAGCTTGCTCGTCAAGAATGCCAACAAGTTCCGTTCGATGGGAGTCAGATAGGGTTCGACGAGGTAGTATTTCGTCTCGTTTTCCTTCTCCGAGTGAAATATGATTACGAACGCGTACGGTTTGTTGACCCAGTATCGTTCTTCCTCGCGAAAGTGGAGCTTTCGGTCAACTGGCACGGCCTTCTCGAGATCATACCGGGTGACGACCGTCTGATCACCGTGTTCGTCAGCGAAAAATGCGTCCTCATCCAGGTCTGACGGTACCCGCACTGTACGCCGTGCAACGACATTTGAGAGGATGGTCGCGGCGTTGGCACCAGCGCCCAATCGAGGGGGCAGCTCGTCCTCTGGAAATCCCAACAGGTCGGCAGGAACAAAATCCTCGGGCAAGCACGTGTCCTGCCAGTCAGGATCCACACAGTCGCGGACGACGTGGTGCCAGGTCCACTCGCCCACCGTCACCGGGGTTTCGGCCGGGTCGAAGGTGTCGTACGTCGCCGCATCGAGCGAGCGCGCAGTGCGGGCCGCCCCTGCCAACTCCTCATCGATCGTACGCGGATCGAATCCGAGGAGCGCTCCTGGATCGACGTCCGACCGCCAGCCGAGCACGGCAGCCCCGTCGGTGGGATCCGTGCTTGCCTGGGGAAGCGACGTGGCAGTCGGATCGACGTCGGCAAAGAAGTCCGCCCAGGTGTACTCGCCGACGCGGACGGCGTGTTCGTCATCGACGTCCTCGTCATCAGACCGAATCGTCCCCTCCCCAACGGACATTACTGATGCTGTGATCCTCCGGATATAAAAGCGAACAGCCGAACTACCTGTTTTCGAGCCGAGAAGACCATTGGTGAGGATCGATCAAACGGGACGTTTTTCGGACACCGTCACTGGTGTTGGACCGGACGGCGACAAATGCGGGAATGCTAAGTACTTCACGAATTAGCTCACTATTAACGCGTGGCTTCATCCGTACGGCTTCCGACGCTGCCCTCGCTGTTGCTCGCAACGTTGGCTGGGGTGTATGCACTCGTGATGCTCGGCGCGACTACGTCCGTGACGGACGCATTGGCCAGCTGTTCCGGATGGCCGACATGTGACGGTCGCGTACTGGTCCCATTGTCCGATCCAGCTGCCGTGGCACTTGCACACCGATTGATCGCCGTCGTCGTCGGGCTCTTGCTCGTGGTCGTAGTCCTCGCGGCTGTGCGACAGGCCGAACCTCGTCGCGTGCGATTCGCACTCGGATGTGTGCTCGTCGGATACCTCGCCCAGATCGGTGTCGGCGCGCTGACGGCGCTCGAACGGGCAAGCCCCTTTGTCGGGGTTGTGCATCTCGGCCTCGGGATGGCCATTTTCGCCGCACTCGTGGCGGCCTTCGCGTGGTCGCTTGAACAACGCCATCCGACGTTTCGATCGCCGGCACGCGAGCCGTCGACACAATCTGCACAACCAACAGCTGTGACCATCCAACCCACCAGGCGGGACGTGATCCTTGCGTACCTTTCCTTGACGAAACCCCGCTTGATGTGGCTCCTCTGTCTCGTCGCGCTCGCCGCAATGGCCTTCGCCGCCGGTCCGGCGCTCCCGGTCGGAACAGTCCTCGCCACGTTGGTCGGTGGCGTCCTCGCGATCGGCGCGAGTGGCACCTTCAATCACGTTCTCGAACGAGACGTCGATCGGCGGATGCAGCGGACGAGCGAGCGACCGCTTGCGGTCGAGCGTATTCCCGTCCACCGGGCGCTAGCCTTTGGATTCGTGCTCGCGCTCCTGTCGATCGGCGTCTTTCTCGCGTTTGTAAACACGCTTGCCGCTGTGTTGGGACTTGCGGCGATCGTCTTCTATAGCGTGATCTATACACTCGTTCTGAAGCCGAACACCGTCCAGAACACCGTCATCGGTGGATTTGCCGGGGCGTTGCCTGCCCTCATCGGCTGGGCTGCGATCACTGGAACACTCAGCCTCCCTGCCATCGTGCTTGCGCTGGTCATCTTTGCGTGGACGCCGGCCCACTTCTACAATCTCGCGTTGATCTTCAAGCGTGATTACGCACAAGGCGGATTTCCAATGTTACCGGTGGTTCGAGGAGACCGAACGACCCGCAAGCACATCATGTGGTATGCGGGAGCTACGATGCTCGCGGTCGCTTGGCTCGCCGCTGTCGGCTCGCTCGGCTGGCTATTTGCCGCCGTCGCGATCGTCGCCGGGCTCGCCTTCGTGGTAATGATCCTTCGATTGCACGTCCACCAGACCCACAGCGCGGCGTGGCACACATTCCACACGTCGAATGGGTACCTCGGTGTGTTGCTCGTTGCCATTATTCTCGATGCGATGTTGATCTAATCCGATTCGCTTACCAGTCGACTTCGTCTGGTATGCCTATGGAGCCCGCCGTGGCGATCGAGGACGTCTCTCACCGGTACGGCGACGTGGACGCGCTCCGGTCGGTCTCGCTGACCGTTCCCGCCGGCGAGATCGTCGGGTTGATTGGCCCGAACGGTGCCGGGAAGACGACGCTCGTCCGGATAATGTGTGGAGTGATCAAGCCGATGACGGGCGCAGTGACGGTCTTCGGTCACGAACCCCGGGATCTCGATCCGGGCGCAATCGGCTTGCTTCCCCAGGCGTTTTCACCGCCCGGTCGACTCACCGGCCGCGAACTCATCCAGTATTATAGAGATCTATCAGGTGCCAGCCGCTCCGTCGACGACGTACTGGCTGCCGTCGGCATGACAGCGGCAGACGATCGGTGGTACGAGCGACTCTCGGGCGGACAGCAACGCCGCCTCTGTGTCGGAAGCGCCATAGTCAACGATCCGAAACTCGTCGTCCTCGATGAGCCCACGACCGGCATCGATCCGGCGGGACGTCAACGCATCTGGTCGCTTCTGAAACAATTGCGGGACGACGGGCATACCATTGTCGTGACGACCCACGATATGGCCGAAGCCGCGGCACTCAGTGACCGGGTTGCACTCCTTGCCGGCGGAGCACTCGTCGCCGTCGACCACCCGGATGCGCTGATCGACCGACACGGGGGGACGGCCCGCGTTCGCATCGAGCCGGCCGAGCCACTCGCCCCGGAGGTTATCGACGATCTCGCAGTCGACGTCAGCTCCCACAACGGCACCTACGAACTCGTCGGGCTTGAGCCGTATCAACTCGCGGACGTCATCGGCACACTTGCCACCGCCGGAGTCTCGTTCCGCCGCATTACGTGGCAGGAACCAACGCTCGAGGACGTCTATCACGAGCTCGCGGGGAATAGCAAATGATCCATCACCCCGCGCTTATAGCGGAGGCGCGCACGGCCTGGCGGACATTCGTCCGTCGGCGCACGGCCGTCGTCTTCACCTTCGTCTTCCCCCTGTTGTTAGTCGTCATCTTCGGTGCCCTAGTCACGACCGATCCCGGTGACGGCGGTCTCTTTACCGAGCCCACGGTCTACTACGTCCCGGGCTACCTGGCGGTCGTCGTGATGTTTACGCCATTGTCCCGCATCGGCGCGGAGGTGATCCGGCACCGGGATGCCAACCGATTCGAACAACTGTCGACGACGCCGCTTTCTCGAGCGGATTGGTTACTCGCACACACACTCGTCAACATCGTCCTCGTTGGGTTCGCCTGTGCAATCGTCTTGGGTGTATTATGGGTCGGCACTGGCGTGGCGGTCCGCCCCTCGCTCGGGTTGGTCCTCTTCATCGCCGTCGGAGTGACGATGTTCTGTGGCATCGGGGCGTGTCTCGGTCGGGTGGCGTCCACCCAAGATGGGGTCATTGCGGCGGCGAACACGTTGGCCATCCCGATGCTCCTGTTGGCAGAGACGTTCGTTCCACCCCGCATGTTACCCGCGTGGTTTCAGCCGTTCGTCGACGTCATGCCGTTGACGCCCTTTTCGCGAGGCGTCCGAACCGTTGTGGAGGGAGGTGCCGGCTGGGGAGCCGACTTATTGCTCCTGGCGGTGCTCGCGCTCGTGTTTCTGGTCATTGGTGCACACTTGTTGCCCAGAGTCGACTAGACCGCGACTCAGGTCACATACTGCCAGTCGAAGAGGTGCTCTAAGAGGAGATACGTCACGAACCCGAGGACGAGACTGACGATCCAGGTCGCTGCTGCGACGCGACCAATCCGAGCGTGGTTGGTCTGGCGGAGCGCCGCTGGGGATCGAGTCAGTCCCAACAACAGGACGTAGATCACCAGCGGAACGGCCACGATCGAGAGGAATACGTGGACGCCGAGCATGACCACATAGATCGTCGCGATGGGTTCTGGGCCGACGAAGTGTTTGGTCCCACCGCCGCCAACCCGGACCAAGTACAGCACGAGAAAGAGCACGATCGTCGCCGTCGCGGCCAGCATCGAGCGGCGATGAAGGGAGACGCGGGCCTGGCGAATTGCCCACCAGCCCACGACGAGACACACGACCGTTGCAGCATTTGCGGTCGCGACAAGATGTGATAACAGGGTGCTCGTCTCCAGCGTGATCGGGGGATACGGAAATAACCCGAGAAACGTCCCGATGACGGCAGCATACGCAAACAGGGTCCCCGCCAGTGTATACGATCCGAGGTTCATCCGGACGTGCCCACGGACCCGGGCTACGGCCATACTTGAACGTTGCAGCCTGCGTACAGTAGGCGGTTGCGATCCCGTGCCGGTACAGTCAACATTGATCCGTTCGAACGGAGCCCATGAGCCGGATGGATGTGAACAGGTATGCCCGATCGGTCTGAAGAACCGCCGATCCGCTGTCTCGTCGCGAAGGTTGGTCTGGACGGACACGATCGCGGTGCACACGTGATCTCACGGGCGTTTCGCGATGCGGGCTTCGAGGTCATCTACACCGGTCTCCACAATTCCCCAGATGAAATCGTCCAGGCTACCGTTCAAGAGGATGTCGACGTACTCGGGATCTCCATCCTCTCGGGGGCCCATCGAACCCTCGTCCCCCAGATCATCGATGGATTGGACGAACACGGCGGAGCGGACGATCGGCTCATTCTCGTCGGTGGAGTCATCCCCGAGAAAGATATAGCCTGGCTAAAAGAACGTGGCGTTGCCGAGGTATTCGGGCCTGGCACGCCGCTCGACGAGGCCATCGAATTCGTCAGAGCGCAGGCCCCGCAAAATCGATGAGCGATCGTTCCGAGCTGGCTGCAGCGGTCCTTGCCGGCGATCGGGCAGCACTCGCACGGGCGATCACGGTCATCGAACGCCGGGCATCCGGCTGCCGCGAGCTGGTAGGGACCCTCCACCGACAGGGTAGTGATGTCCCGGTCGTCGGGATCACGGGTAGTCCAGGGGCAGGGAAGTCCACGATCGTTGCAGAACTAGCCCGCCATCACCGAACCAATGACGAGACAATCGGCGTGATCGGCATCGATCCCTCTTCACCGGTATCTGGAGGCGCGATCCTGGGAGACCGAATCAGACTCGGCAGCATTATGCGGGATCCGGGGATCTTTTACCGGTCGATGAGCACGGGCGGTGCCCTGGGCGGGCTTGCACCCGCCGTCCCGGACGTCGTGACGGCCTTCGAGGCAGCCGGAATGGATCACGTCTTCATCGAGACGGTCGGAGCCGGACAGAGCGAAATCGACGTCGTAGGGGTAGCCGATACGGTTGCGATCGTCCTCCAACCGGGGACGGGTGATGACGTCCAATTGTTAAAGGCGGGCATTCTAGAGATCGGTGATCTCTTCGTCGTCAACAAAATGGACCGACCCGAAGCCGACCTGACCGTCGCCCAGCTCCAAGAAGCAATCGAGCTGAACGACCATGACGGGTGGACGCCATCGATCGTCGAGACGACTGCCACAACTGGCGACGGCATTGGAGATCTCATAGCGGCGATCGCGAACCACCACGCACAACTCCAAACCTGTGACCGGTTCGAGCACCGCCGCCGCCGACGATATCGCAATGACGTCAAGCGTCTGGTGAGGCTTGCCTTCGAGCGACGATTGGACGACACGCTGGCCGACGAGCAGGCCGGGGAACTCGCCCGCCGGATTCAACGCCGCGAGCTCGACGTGCATTCGGCTGCTACAACGGTAGCAGACGACGTGTTCCCTCCCGAACGCGAGACTGGTGGGCACAATGAAGGTCATGGGTCGTGTAGTCACTGACATGCGACTTCGACGAGTCCTCGTGAGCGTGGGCGCGACGGTGGCGGCGACGGCAGCAGCAAACCGGCTCTTAACCCGGAAGGCCGGTCCGCTCGGGCCGCCGCTCGAGCGGGAGACGGGTACATATCGGTGGCGGGGCATGGATATCTCGTTCACGGAGGCCGGTGATCCGGAGGATCCCGATCTGCTGTTACTCCACGGGATTCATCCTGGTGCCTCGAGCCGGGAGTTTAATCGAATCATCGAGCGGCTCGCTACGAACTACCATGTCCTGGCCCCAGATCTACCGGGGTTCGGCCGGTCTGACCGACCACCGGTCACCTACACCGCAGCCTTATACGCCTCGTTTATCGAGGAGCTCAGCGCCGAGATGACCGACCAGCCGACCGTGATCGCGAGTGGGCTAACGAGTGCCTACGTCCTCGATGTTGCCGGATCGATCGACCTCGATCGCCTGGTGTTGATCTGCCCGTACGGGACCACTCAACGCGATGGATCTCGCCAGGCAGACCGCCTCGTCAGATTGCCAGTCATCGGACCGGCACTGACCAACGCACTCACGTCCCGGATGGGTCTCCGCGCAACGGTGACAGACAAACTCGTCTACGATCCAGCCGCCTTATCGGAACACGACATCGAGTTCCTCTGGCAGGCTACTCACCAGCCCGGCGCCCGATTTCCAATCGCCTCGCTGTTCGGGGGCCGCCTGGACGTGAATGTCGATCTGGGTGCCAAACTGGCCGCCCTCGATGTCGAGACGACGGTCGTCTGGGGCCGGGAACTCCACTGGCCGCCGCTCGAGGCTGGACGGGTCCTGGCCGAGACCGGCAACGTGAAGCTCGTGGTGATCGACCGGGCCCGATTACTCCCCCATCTCGAACAGGCCGGGCCGTTCCTCGAAGTCCTCGAGGACGAATTAACGCTGTCGCTTGAGTGACCCGGGCGCTAGATGCCCATCACGTCTGCGTCGTCGGGAACGGGTAGGTTTCGTGGCTGGACGCCAAGCAACTCGGCGGCATGGTCTAGTGCCATGTCGAACCCGTAATACCGCTCGAGCACCGGTCCGTCTCGGTCCGGGGCAACAGTAATCATCGCATATCCAGTTCGGGATTGTTCGAGCACCGCACGATTGGCGCCGGACTCGAAGACGAGTTCATACGTGGACTCGGTCGCCCGGAAGCTGCTCGTGATCTCACCGCTCATTGCTGTCCGTGACCACCCGACGGTGAGGCCAGTTTCGGTTCTAGATTCGATCATACGGGCCCAAATCGGTCCCATCGAGCAGGTACGTGGCCGTGGTGGTGAGCGCATCCGGCAGGAACGGGGCAAGGAAGTCCTGATCGGGGAGGTTGATCCAGGTTCCCCCGCATAGTTCGTTGAACGCCGGGAAGACCACAATCGTGGGGCCCTGCGCCGACGTGTCGAACTGCGGAAACACGTCGAGATCGAGTTGGCCTCGCAACCAGACCCGTTCGTTGCGACTCCCTCCGACCTCGTCGACGAGGCGCACACACGGATGTTCGTGGCCCATGCAGACGACGTCCGCCTCGAGCACCGCCCGCGCGGGCCACGTGTGTCCGTGCACGATGCCGATGGAACCGAGGCGGGCACCGCCCGTGCCGGTGACGGTTAGCTGGTCGGCAAGGGCCGTGTCCTCGGCGACGACGCGGTCGAGCTCCCCGTCGTGATTTCCCTTTGCCACCGTGATCGGGACATCCAGGGCCGCAACCAGTGCAGCAAGCTCCTCGCGCTCGTCGTATCCTGGTGCACCAATCGAGTGGGTGAGATCCCCCAGGACGATCAGCCGATCGGCACCGGCATCAGAGACGAGATCGAGGACACGTTCTCTGCGGTCCGCTGCCCGGCTCGGGAGGGTGATCCCTTCCTTGAATCGGAGTGCCCGCTCGAGGCCTGCGTGGTAATCTGCAAGTAACACCAACTGCTCGCCGCCTGCGGTTGCGATGGCGGCTGCTTGATCGGGGACGGGGCTGACCCGAGCCATCAGATGGGCAGGTACGTGTCCTCGGTCGGCTCGTAGCACTTCCCATCCATGAGTGCCTCTTGGATGGCCGCTCGGGCCGCATCTGCATCCACGTCGAACCGTTCCGTTGCCGCCGTGACGAGTTCGTCCTCTGGGACACCTGCGCCATCCTCGAGTTCTTCCATTAGCGTAACGATCCGGTCATCTAGTTCATCCGCATCAACGGCAGGCGTCGTCGTTTCCTCATCCGTCGGCGTTGCGGTAGTCTCGGTGGACGACGGCTCGACCGATTCAGTTGGCTCGTCCGTTGGCGGTTCGACAGCTGCCCCGGTCGTAAATTCCGTACCGTATGTTTCCTCGACTTCAGCGCGTTCGTCATCCGATAGCACCTCCTCCGGGACATCAAGATCCGTGTCAGCGTCGCGGTCAAACGCGCTCATGTCATCCGAGGACACCTCTGTGGCTGCGTCGCGGTCGACCGGATCCGCACCCATATCCACAGCTTCGCTCCCTGCTACCGTCGGTTCCTCCTCGGTGACATCGGCGCCGGTCGACGTCGGCCCAGAGTCCTCGGTATCGGAAGGGGATTCCGCCGCAGTCGATCGATCGTCGCCGGTCACCGCCTGATCGTCGGTTGGAGACATCGGCGCATCGGGTTCCTCGGCAGCGGTGACGCCCGAATCGGCCGTCAGCTCCGCGCCGGCAGCTGGTGTTGCCGACGGCACCTGTCGATCCGTAGCTTCATGCTCGGGAGCGAGCGCCGTCAACTGGTCGAGGGGGACGGTTGGAGCGGCGGTATTCGCCGGGTCGAGGACGACGCTTTCGGTCACGTCACGGTCGCCTGCAATCACCTCGAGCGCACTAACGGTTACCTCGAACAGCGCCGCGAGATAGCCGGCCGTTACACCGTACTCATCGATGGCCCGCGAGACGTACTCGTCGCCGAGCTCGCCTCCGGCAAGGACCGTCGCCATTCGCCCGATACGATCGAACGTGTGCCGGGCAGTCCGCACCGTCCATCGATCGCGTGTCGTGCGGTCGACGGTGGCCACGGCTTCCGGTCTAATCGACGTGTACGTTCGGTTGGCTCCGTCGGGATGAAAGGCGTTCGCCTTGCCCGTCACCGCCACAAACGCTGGCGGGGTCAATTCGTCGAGTGCTGCCCGTGCCTCCTGTTGGTACTGGCTCGCGTAGACGACGAACGTGCCGGTCGGGTCCGCAATGCGGGCCCGGAGGGTATCCTCGTTCACCCATTCGACGGCGGTTAACGCGCCAACGACGAAGACCCGATTCACCAGCGATCCCGTCGGACTCAGCTGGTAGTTCGGCGCGCGTTCCTCGTCATCGCTGGAAAGCGTCACCGTCGCCTGGTCGAATTCGACTGCGAACAGCCGACGTGCGACTTCGCGGCGGCCTGCAGTGCTCATGGCGATACCTCATCGAGCAACCGGCGGGCTATCGCTTGTGGGTCGCTATCGTCATCGGCAAACGACTGGACGTCGACCGTGGCACCGTACTCATCCACGCTGACAGTGCCACGGACGATGACATCCCGACCGACCAGCCGTTCGTGCAGCGTCGCCGTTACCACCGATTGATCCATGGCCTGTCGGGCAGCATCGATTGCCTCGTCCAAGGTGCCGCCATAGATCGATTCCGTATCGTCGCGGTCGAGAATCGCCGTGGCCGTCCCCGTCCCGTCATCGAGGATTGCTTTCGTGCGAAGGTCTGGAATGCCGTCGACTGCCCCGTGTGTCCGGCATCGGTCGTTCTGGACGAGCCGGTTACACTCGGGACACCGCTCGATCAGGCCAGAGCCGGCCTGGATGTCGATGATCGTGCCCGCAACCTCGACGTCGAAGCGCCCACCCTCGGCGATCACCCGACCGAGCGGCCGTCGTGGCGCCTCCGGGGCCGTCTCGACAGAGGCGTCGGTCGGTGTGACCGTCGTCTCCTCGGCCAGTGTAACCTCCGGGACGCCGCGATACGTTCGGACGTAGGCGTTCTCGATGCGCACCGCGGTGTTCGGGGACAGCACTTCACGGCCGGCCCAGTCCGTGAAGGGAAGCCGTGCCGTCTCGTCCGCGAGCGTCCCGCTCCGGATCGTCGTCTCGCCGTCGGAACCCTCGATGGTCCGCGTTTCTGCTTCCACGACCGCGACAGTGAGCGTGACCGCCCGATCACCGGGTGCGAGTTCCGCGAGCGTCCGTTCGCCTCCGACGGCATACGGCACCGTCAAGGACTCCGATGCCTGTTCGACCGTGGTCGAGTCGTCAATGTTGACCTCCGGCACCCCTTGCCATTCCCGGACGCCGGCATGAGTGATCTCGACGGTCGAACCGGGCTCAAGGGAGACGTCGGTCCACGCCGTAAACGCGATCTTGCCGGTTTCGTCGGCGAGTTCACCCTCGATAATACGGCGTTCGTCCCCGTCAAACCTGATCGTCCGCCGGCCGACGGCGAGTACGACGGCTCGGATCGAGACGGCATCATATGATGCAGTGATTTCATCCACTGTGACAGTTTTCGACGCAGGACGACCGCCACCGTCACCGTATTTCCGGCGGAGGCTCTGGACGGCCTCCTCCAGGGGCACACTATAGGCGAGGAGGTTTTCGAGGTCCTCGCGGATTGCCGACTCGTCGGTCTCGAATTCCGCGGCGAGTGAGGCAGCTCGGTCCTCGATGGTCATAGGGGTATGTTGGACGCGATGCTGTTTAAAATAGGAGGGACTCATCGAAAGTGGTTTTCCGGACTCATTCGAGGCGGCTATATGTACGTTCTGGTGAATGCCGCGATGAGCGTCGACGGGAAGCTCTCGACGGTCCGCCGAGAGCAGGTCGCCATCAGTGGTTCCGAAGATTTCCGTCGCGTAGACGCCCTGCGGGCTGACGTCGATGCCGTCATGGTGGGGATCGGAACGGTGCTCGCCGACGATCCGAGTCTGACCGTAGATGAGCCGGTGGCCCATCAACCGACTCGAATAGTTGTGGATTCGCGCGCGCGAACGCCCCCGACGGCACGAATTCTCGACGATGCAGCACCCACGGTCGTGGTGACCACGACGGACGCCCAACAGGCGCGTGTTGAACAACTTCAATCGGCTCCATCCACGACGGTCCTGTCGGCCGGGACCGACCGGGTTGACCTCGTCAAGGCACTGGATCGACTCGCAGACACGGGGGTCGATCGGCTCCTGGTCGAAGGAGGTGGAGAGTTGATATTCTCACTCTTTGCAGCCGAGCTCGTCGACGAGCTATCCGTCTACGTGGGCAACGTACTGCTTGGCGGTGACCACGCGCCAACGCTGGCCGACGGCGCGGGATTCACTGCACCGGAAACTGCGCCGCGACTCGAACTCATCGACGTGTCCGAGATCGACGACGGTGTCTTGCTCACGTGGGCGGTGTCCGAGGTCGAACCATGAGCGACGGAGCCGTAAGTCGGTACGTCAGTAGACTCGGACCGACGTGGGTCGTCGGCGCCATCGCCGCGGGGCCGGCTACCATGGCGAGCCTGCTTGCGGCCGGTGCCGGCTACGGCTACACGTTGCTATGGGTCGTGATTGCGTCGGCAATCTTGGGCGCCCTGGGGCAGTATCTGGCGGCCCGGTTGGGCCTCCTCTCGGGGCTTGGACTCGTCGAGGCGGTCGACACACATCTTGGACGATGGTGGGCGTGGATCCTCGTGATCGACGTCGTACTCGCTGCCGGGCTTGCCCAACTGATCATCATGCGTACGGTGGCCGACGTGAGCGCCACGCTCGCAGGAGATGGCCTGCTTGGTGATCCCCGGGTGTGGGGGGTGGTATGGGCGCTGGTGTTGGCCATCGGACTGGCTGGAGCCGGGTATCGGTTCGTGGAGATCGGCGCGAAAGTGATCGTCAGCGGCGTCGTGCTCGCGTTTATGGCGTCGTTATTCGTCGTGCCGATCGACCCCGGTGCGGCGGCCGCGGGCCTGGTTCCGCGGCTCCCGGCGGAATTGGGTGGAGCGATGGTCGCTGCAGCCGTCCTCGGCGGCGCGGTCCACATGACGCTCCTGACGATGCAGAGCTACACCATGCGAGCGCGAGACTGGGGGCCTGGGGACCTTTCGCTCGCCCGGGTCGACATCGGGAGCTCGATGATCGTTGCGTTCGGCCTGTACAGCTTTGCCATCTTCGTCGTTGCCGCGGGAGTGTTCGCTGCAGCCCCGATCCCCGCTGCCGAGCTGAGCCCGCTCGTCGCAGCCGAGGCGCTCGGCCCGCTTGTCGGCGAGCACGCAACAGTCCTGTTCCTGATAGGACTCTGGGGTGCGGCGATCTCCACACTCGGCGCGAACACGACCGTTCCCCCATACGTCGTGGCAGATAAGCTTGGCTGGGAGCAAACCATCGCCGACGGGCGGTATCGGATCGCCCTCGTCGCCACGGCGCTGCTGTCGGGAACGGGTGCATTCATCGAGGGGGCGCTCTTCCCGCTGTTGGTCCTGGTACTTGCATTCGGGCTGTTGGGGACACCTTTCGTCATCGCGCTCATCCTCATTCTGCTTCGCATTCCTGACGCGGTCGAGGAGCCAACCGGAACGCCGCTCCTTGCGGGAGGGATGATCGTCTTCGCCGTCGCAACCGTGTTGGCCGGATCGACGATCCACGAACAGCTTCAGGTTGCGACCGGGCCGCTCGCTGCCTTCATGATCGCTTTTGCAACATTCATGGCGATCGCAACCGGGGCGTTGATCATCACGGGGCTCCGCCAGCGATGACCGGGGCCGCCGTAGACAGTGTGCCTACCGACGGGCGGACGCTCATCCGCGGTCCATCAAACGTGGGAAAAACGCGCCTGACGGCAGCGGCATTGGGTCGACACCTCGATCGATCGGGTCCCAACGGCGTCGCCGTGCTCGAGTTCGCACCGGAGATCCAGGTCGGCGAGCGCCTGGTGGGCGGGCGGCTGGAGCGCTTCATCGACGTGCCCCAGGACGTGTGGGTCGGGAAGATCGAAGCACGGGCTCCCCGGCTTGAAGGGGAAACCGAGGCGGAATCGCTTGCGATTGCCGCAGCGAACGCGACGGCGGCCGAACAGATCATGGCCGCAATGCCAGCGCGCCCACGAGCGTTGTTCATCAACGATGCGACGATCCCGTTCCAGCACCCGTCGTCCAGACCGGCGTACTGGCTATCCCAATGGAAACACGCAGAAGTCGCCATCTGCAACGCCTATCGCGGCAATGAGCTCGGTGGTGGCTCCATCAGCAATCGTGAGCGAAATGTCCAGGGACGCCTCGAGTCGTGGGCGACAACGGTGATCGAGCTCGACTAATCGTCGCTTTCGGCCGCGACCGGAATCCGTTCGGTGTCGGCACGGGATTCGTCTTCGAGGTATGCGTCCGCGTCGATGGCAGCCTGACAGCCCATCCCACCCGCGGTGACTGCCTGTTGGTAGTGGTAGTCGACAACGTCGCCGGCGCCAAACAGTCCCGGCACGGCCGTCTTCGTCTGACCGCCACCGCGACCAGCGACCGTCTCAATGTATCCCTCATCGTCCATTGCCACGTCCGTATCGGCAAGGTACTCGGTATTCGGAATGTGACCGATTGCAAAGAAACAAGCGCCGACCTCGAGATCATATTCGGTGGTTTCGGGATCGTCGAGTTTCTCGGTTGGGTGCCCGTCGGGGTGTTCGACGAGTGTTACGTGGGAGAGGCCTTCCTCCTGACTCCCGTGGAGTTCGACGAGTTCGGTATTCAATCGCAGTTCGATCGTCCCCTCCTCGACGTGGTCCATGATCCGATCGATCCAGTAATCTTCTGCGCGGAACTCCTCGCGGCGGTGGACGATGTAGACCTTCGAGGCGAATTTCGTCAGGAAGTTGGCCTCCTCCATGGCGGCGTCTCCGCCACCGACGACGACCATTTCCTCGTCGCGGAAGAATGCGCCGTCACACGTCGCACAGGTTGAGAGTCCATACCCCATCAATTCGTCCTCCCCCGGAACGCCGAGCGTGCGGGCACTGGCACCGCTGGCAGCAATCACTGCATCAGCCGTATACTGGGTCCCGTTCGTGAGTGTCACTGTGAACGGACGGTTGCTGTCGTCGATCGATTCGACGACGCCCTGGGAGATGGTGGTACCGAAGCGTTCGGCTTGTGCTTTCATCCGCTGGATCAAATCCGGCCCGCCGATTCCCTCCGGAAATCCGGGATAGTTCGCCACATCAGTCGTTAGGGTGAGTTGACCACCGGGTTCGGTGCCTTCGAGGACGAGCGGATCGTTGTTCGATCGAGCGGCGTAAATGGCAGCCGTCAGGCCGGCGATGCCGCTGCCGGCGATGAGAATCGGATGGTGGGCAGCAGATTCGGCTTCGGGATTCTCTTCGCCGAGCAACTCATCGAGGCTACCAGTCGCCTCGGCTTCACTGAGATCATCGAATCCGCCGACGTGGTGGTCGTCGATGAAAATCTGTGGAGCAGTCTTTCGACCACCGCTACGCTCGACCATCTCGGCCATCCGCTCAGGATCGTCCGAAACCGGATACTCGACGTAGTCGAGCCCCTTCGATCCGAGGAGATCCTTCGCACGATCGCAGAACGAGCAGTTGGTCTTCGTATACATCTCAATCATGGGAGGACCCGTCATGGCCGAATGTATTGGACCAGCGGCTAATTACTTTGCGTTGACGGTCGCCTCGAAGGGCTCATTGGGCTCCGCACTCCCAGTGCCACCGATGGAATCTCGTCTCCGCGAGAAGACCGAACAGTACGAAGATATGCTCGCAGCAGCCCTCGCTAACGTCAGGTGTGACGAAACCGATCGGCAGGCGGCCGAGGAGGTCCTCGAGATGGCACAGGCGTATTTAGCGGACGGCCGGTACTTTTGGCAACACGACGACCCGGTCAACGCCCTCGCCGCGTATTCGTATGGCCACGGGTGGATCGATGCCGGCATAAGATGTGGTGTACTCTCGGTCAATCGGGTGCAATGATTGCGCGCTGTGTGAACGATCATCATATAACCGTTTCGGAGAGACCACTGCGTTGGACCACATTTACTGTTAAAAGCGGGCTGTGTATCCGAAGTGAAAACCCGTCGACTGCGGGACGGTCATCAAAGAGAATGTGTGGACAAGCAAAACTCTTTTATACTTTACGGTCTAACCCATAGTAAGGAACGGTCACCCTATAGATGATGATCGGGCGGCCGTCCACAACATTCCACGATCATGTCAGAAGAGATACGCGAACGTACCGACGAATCGACGACCGAAGAAGCACGTACGACCGAAGAGGACGAGGAATGGCTCTGTCCAGAGTGTTCCAGCAGGCTTGAAAGCGACACCGAACACGGTGAAACGGTCTGTACGGAGTGTGGGCTCGTAGTCGAGGCCGACGAGATCGACCGCGGACCCGAATGGCGAGCCTTCGACGCAGGCGAGCGTGACTCAAAGAGCCGTGTTGGCGCGCCTACCACCCGCATGATGCACGACAAGGGGTTGTCGACGAACATCGGGTGGCAGAATCAGGACGCCTACGGACGAGCACTCAGCTCACGCCAACGCCAGAAAATGCAACGGCTCCGGACGTGGAACGAGCGCTTCCGAACCCGCAACTCGAAGGAGCGAAACCTCAAACAGGCGCTGGGTGAGATCGACCGGATGGCCTCGGCTCTCGGGCTGCCGAAGAACGTCCGTGAAACCGCGAGCGTGATCTACCGCCGCGCACTCGATGAAGATCTGCTCCCGGGGCGATCGATCGAGGGCGTTGCGACCGCAGCACTGTACGCCGCGGCCCGACAAGCCGGGACCCCCCGCAGTCTCGATGAAGTGGTCAACGTCTCACGGATCGACCGCATGGAACTAACCCGGACGTACCGATACGTTGTCCGCCAGCTGAACCTTGAGGTCAAACCCGCGGACCCGGAAAGCTACGTCCCACGATTCATCTCGGATCTCGAACTCTCGGACGAAACCGAACACCGCGCTCGAGAGTTACTCCGGAATGCGAAACGAACGGGCATCCACAGCGGAAAGAGTCCCGTCGGCCTGGCGGCAGCTGCAGTCTACGCCGCCGCGCTACTCACGAACCAGAAAGTCACTCAGGCCGAAGTGAGCGAAGTCGCAAATATCAGTGAAGTGACCATCCGAAACCGATACAAGGAACTGCTCAACGCAACCGACGAACTGTCGGGGCAAACCGCGAGCGCAACGAACTGATCGTCGGTAAGGACGGCGTATCTTTTCTTAGGACGTAATTAACCTCGCTACACTGCCAATATTGATGGACTCCGTCGTGTCGAGTGCGAATGATTGAAGTGTGGTAACGGGGATCAGAGTAAGCCTATAAGCATGGACCTGTAAGCTATTGCTGTTCATGAAAAAGCAGGAGCTCATCCACCTCCATGGTTTACTCGCTGAGGTATCGAACCACTATACCCAGGAGGGAGGCAACCTAACCATGGACGATTACGAGACATTGGGCGTTCGCCCGACCTCGATCCATAAATCAAAGACTGATCACAAGGCAGCTGTCTTCGCTCTCGCTCGATGCATCACGGATGCCTTCGCCGAAGTGGAGACCGCAGAGACAGAAACACCCGTCCCGCAAGCCGATTAATTAGATATTTACTCGAACCGCTATCGATAATTGAGCTCCTGCTCACTCGATCAGCTCATCAAAATCCGGCAATAAGTCCTCGTCAGCTGGATCTTCTTGCGGTTCCGCATCATCCTCCTCATGTTCATCCTCTGGTTCATCCGATTCTAGTACCTCGACGTCAAGCACATCCAGGGGAATATTCCGCATTCGTTGTCCGATCTCCTTGCGGGCAATCCGGGCGGCGTGTTCTTCCTGTTCAACGTTAAACACAGTTATCTCGAGCTCGAGGGCTACCAGCGCCTCGTCGGCCACGATAAAAGCCGGTTCCAGTTCTTCCCCCGAGGGCGATGTGCGGCTGCCCATGTTGATCTCTACGTAATTGAGATCTGGATTGAGCATCTCACCGGTCTTCGAGATGGCAATCTTGATGGCCTCCTCCGACGTCCGCACGTCGTAGACCGGCACGGCCGCCTCCACGACGACTCGACAATCCATGCTCATCATGGTCGAAGGGCGTCCATTGGTATCAAGGTTCGGCTGCCGACATTTCGAAATGGCCTTGGCCTGCCCGATACTTCTGCACTGACATGGAAGCGGGTGCCATCGAGCTGGATGGCCTGGATGGTGGCTGTGCGCTCACGGCGACCCTCGAAAGCGGACAATCGTACCTCTGGACACGTTCGGACGGCTTGATGTACCAGGCACCGCCAACAGAGCAAACGTGGTATGAGCTCGCCCACGAGGCCGGCTTCCTCCGCGTCCGACGTCGGGCCGGCCGCCTCGAGTGGGAGGGCACGGGCGATCCCAAGCGGGTCTTGATGGATCGATTGCGACTCGATGACGATCTTCCGTCCATTTACGCCGAGTTTCCCGAGGATCCGATGCTGCAGGCGGCCATCAACTACGTCCCCGGTATGCGACTGGTCCGGGACCCGCCCTTTGCGTGTCTAATTTCCTTTATCTGTTCGGCCCAAATGCGGGTCGAACGGATCTACGGCATGCAACGGGCCCTCACGGAGACATACGGTACAATCGTTCCCGGGACGGACGCAAAGGCGTTCCCGACACCAGAGGCGCTGGCGCAGACCACCGAAGCAGACCTGCGGGCGCTTGGACTCGGATATCGGGCCCCATACGTCCGGGAGACTGCCGCAATGGTCGCCGACGGCACCGATCCGACGACTGCCGCAGATATGCCCTACGAGGATGCGCGGTCGTATCTCACCCAGTTCACCGGGGTTGGCGAAAAGGTCGCCGACTGTGTGCTGTTGTTCTCTCTCGATCATCTTGAGGCGGTTCCACTCGATACGTGGATCCGGAAATCCATCGAACGCGTCTATCCCGCGTGTGCCAGAGACTCCTACCCAGCCACGTCGAAGGCGATTCGTACCCAATTCGGAGGAACATACGCCGGATACGCCCAAACCTACCTATTCCACTACTTGCGTACGAGCGAGGATCCCTGGTGACGCGATAATCGCATGGCATAAGAAGTAGCCCGGTGAGGAGCCAGTCGTGCCCCTCAGGGAACGGGCGGACGTACTCTTTCGAACCGTCTATGCGGGTCCGATCCGGGCAGCGGCCCTCCGATCCGGGCTCGATACAACGATTGAATCGACCTACGAACGGCTTCGGACCGGCATCGAGTGGCTGGATTATCGGCTCGCCCCGAACCCGTATCCACTCGCGGTCGGGCCCGCGACGGTCGAACTGCGATTGCACAATCGGATCGAATACAACCGGGCGGCGACGCTGGTGGGCGAACGCGAGGTCGTTGCCGATCTCCTCGCTGCCCTTGAACCCGATGACGTCTTCTGGGATGTCGGCGGGAATATCGGGACGCACACGTGTCTGGCCGCCAGCATGTTGCCAGCGGGGATGGTCGTATCATTCGAACCACATCCAGACAACGCACCCGTGTTTGCAACCAACGTCAACCACAACGGATTCGATCAC
>SKNY01000030.1 GCA_007123105.1 Salinarchaeum sp.
TGGGAAAGCACCCGAACCGATGGCGATCTCGGACAGGCGGCCCGCTACGGGCACTGGAAGGCCGTCAGACACGACCGCGCGGGTGAAACGGAACTGTACGATCTCGCCAGCGACGAGGCGGAAACGACGGACGTGTCGAACGGCCACCCGGACGTCGTCGGGCGATTTGAGCACTACTTCACGGACGCCCACGACGAGAGTCCCTATTGGCCATCCTGGTGACCGTCAAGTGATGTGGACGATCGTCCGGTGTTATCCGCACGATCGTTTGGGAAATTTTACGTTCACGCCGAATCCCATGAATTAATGGTCATCCGCACGGTCTTGTTTGCCATGGTCACGCACAACCGAACTATCCGGCGGGACGTCAGGGAGCTCGGCTCGTTGCTGGGCTCGATCATCGAGGACCAGACCTCGCCGACGACGTTCGAGGCCGTCGAGGAGATTCGACGCTCGGCGATCGATTACCGGCGCGGCGGTGCAGCGTCGCGCGAACCGTTCGAGTCCGCCGTCGACGCGTTGACCCCGCGTCGGGAATACCAGATCGCGCGGGCGTTCACCACCTATTTTGAATTGCTCAACCTCGCCGAGGAACGCGAACGTGTTCGCGTCCTCCGCGCCGATGAGGATGCTGGTGAACTGGGCGAAACCGTCGGGGACGCCATCGAGACGTTCGAATCCGAGGAGCTCGTATCACAGGTGTTTGAAGACGTGATGATCGCGCCCACGTTTACCGCCCACCCGACCGAGGCCAGACGAAAGACGGTCAAGGCGAAGCTCCGGACGATTGCCCACCACCTTCGCGAGCTCGACGAACGGAACCTGACCACCGCGGAGAACGGAGATCGGTGGGAGCAGATCGAAGCGGAAATCCTCTCGCTCTGGCAGACCTCCCAGCTGCGCAATCGGGCGCCTGATCCCCAGGACGAGGCACGCAACGTCCAGTGGTATCTCGACCAGACACTCTTCGACGTCGTCGGTGCCGTCTACGATGACCTCGAGGATGCCGTCGACGAGGCAGATCTCGACGTCGACGTCCCCCAGCTGTTCGCGTTCCGATCGTGGGCCGGAAGCGACGCCGACGGGAACCCGTACGTAACCCCAGACGTGACCACGGACGTCCTCGCCCGCCAGCGCGACCTCGTCATCGACCGGTACCGGGCGGCAATCGAGCAGCTCGGTAGCACCCTCAGCCAAAGCGCCGACCGCATCGACGACGGCCACGCCCTCCAGCGGTCGATCGCCGAGGATCGCGACCGGATGCCGAGCGTGACCGCAGACCGCCTCGACGCCGACCCCGACGAACCGTATCGTCTCAAGCTCGCCTACATGGCCGAACGACTCGACCGGGTGGGAGACGTGCGTCCGGGCGGGTACCGCGAACCGGACGAGCTCCTCGACGACCTCGACGTGATCGCCACGACGTTGCGCCATTCGGGTGCCGATTCGGTTGCGAGGACCGCCGTGGATCCGCTCCGTCGGCGCGTCCAGACGTTCGGGTTCACGTTTGCACGCCACGATCTCCGGGACCATCGCGAGCGCCACACCCACGCCGTCGACACGCTGCTCGGACGCGTCGGCATCGAGTATCGCGACCTTTCCGAGGAGGACCGACAGGGCGTGCTGACCGACGCGATGGAACAGGACGAACCGGTCATCGAGCTCGCAATCGACGACGACCTCGACGAAACAACTGCGACCATCCTCGAACGGTTCCGCTCCTTGGCTGATTGGCAGCGCGAGTACGGCGTGGAGGCGGTCGATACGTACTGCATTAGTATGACCGAGCAGCCGAGCCACGTCCTCGAGGTGGCTTTCCTGGCCGATCAAGTGGGCGTACTCGACCTGCCAGAACACGCCGGGCTCGACATCGTGCCGCTCCTCGAGACCGAATCGGCGCTGTCACGGGCACGCGAGATCATGGGTACGTTGTTTGAGCATCCGGTGTATGGTACTCTCATCACCGAGCGAGGGGATGTCCAGGAGGTAATGATCGGGTATTCGGATTCCAATAAGGAGAACGGCTTTTTGGCGGCGAACTGGTCGCTTTACAGCAACCAGCTCCGACTCGCCGCCGTGGCCGAGGAGTATGACGTGACGCTCAGGCTGTTCCACGGTCGCGGGGGCTCGATTTCTCGTGGTGGCGGGCCGATGAACAGGGCACTGATGGCATTGCCCACGGAGACGGTCTCCGGGGACGTCAAGTTCACCGTGCAGGGAGAGGCAATCGCGGAAAGTTACGCCAATCCGGCGATCGCCCACCGGGAGATCGACCAGATGCTCAATGCCCAGCTGCGGACGCGCCGACGCGCGCTCGAGAACGGCGCAGACGACGTGCCCGACGCCTGGCACGTCGCCATGGAGGAGATGGCAACCGCTGCCCGAACTGCCTATCAAGACCTTCTCGAATCGGACGGATTCGTCTCCTATTTCGAACAGGTCACGCCCATTGGCGTGATCGATGAGCTCAACCTTGGCTCGCGGCCCACCTCCCGAACCGAACAGCGCACGCCCGAGGATCTCCGAGCCATTCCGTGGGTGTTTTCCTGGACCCAGGCCCGGTGTATCCTGCCCGGCTGGTTTGCGCTTGCAACGGGGATCGACGCCTATCTGTCCGGCGACGGTTCAATAGAAACGCTCCAGGAGATGTACGAGGAGTGGCCGTTTTTCGCCACGACGCTCGATAACGCCGCGATGGCCATGGCAAAAAGCGATATGGAGATCGCCGGCTTGTACGCTGACCTCGCCGATCGGGAACTGCGCGAGGAGTTTTTCCCGCGGATCACCGCCGAGTACGACCGGGCGACCGAGCTCGTCGGCGAGATCACCGGGCGGGACACCCTCGTCGACCGCGACTGGCTCGACGAGAGTCTCGACCTCCGGAACCCGTACGTCGACCCGCTGAACTACCTCCAGGCACGCCTGCTCGGCCGCGAAGACCGATCGGCGATCGAATCCCGGACGCTGCGGCTTTCGGTCAAGGGGATTGCGGCGGGAATGAAAAACACCGGTTAAGACGGTTCCTCGAGTGATCCCCACGCGGCGACGTGCTCGACGTCGAGTTCGATCACCGGTTGGGCTTCCAATGGATGCGTACGGTACTGCGTATACTTCTCGCGGAGAGCAGCGATCGCCTCGGCGTGACTGTCATCGGCCGGCCCGACGATCGATGCAGGGCCGTCAATTCGGACCCAGCCCAGTTTCGACCAGTCTTCTACATACCGATCGACCACCAATGATCCGGCGCCCGTCGCCCTGACGTTTCGGACCCGCTGGAGGCGTGCAGCATCGACGCGCTTTGGTTTTGCATCGATCGGTGAGACGACTCGATCGTCAACGAGCGCAAAACAGACCGGGACGACGTGGGGACGCCCGTCCGCCCTCACCGTCGCGAGCCGTCCGACACGGGCCGCCCCGACGAACGTACGTCGATCTCCTCCCAGGAGCATGGCGGCAATCGGGGGTCGACCACCAACGTCGTTGCGGTGACCGCAGGGCCCAGTATCGACACAATTAGGCGAATCCGTGTGGTGCGGTCGCACATGGTCGAAAGTTACGGCGAGCGACTCCGGATTCTGGCGCCCCATTACATCGCGATGATCGTGCTCATCCTGTTGGCGCTGACGATCGCCGATTATCTGGTCGAAGATCTGGCGTTTCTCTACCGGCTCGCCGTGGCGGCCATCGTGGCGATCGCCTATCCAATCTTCCTGCGCATGATCGGGAAGACCCCAGAACCTTGGCAGCGGTGACATGTCACGCCGCGTCCGGAGGCCCTCGCGGATTTGAACACGATCATCGGTCCAGGTGGCGGTGGGTTATTCCGGACTCGTCCCTACAGCCATATCATGGGTGTCATGATCGACGGCGAGTGGCAGGTGGACATCGACCAACCGACCGACGATGACTCGGGCGCCTTCGAACGGGCTGAATCCCGGTTTCGCGATGTCATCACTGGAGATGGCCCGTTCGAGCCTGCGGCGGATCGGTATCACCTGTACATCTCGCGGGCTTGTCCATGGGCCCATCGGACGATGATCGTCCGGGCACTATTGGGCCTCGAAGACGCCATCAGTGTCGACATCGTCGACCCCGTCCGGATCGACGACGGCTGGGAATTCTCCCCGGACGAACACGACTGCACGCCCGATACTGTGAACGAGACCGACTTCCTCCGAGAAGTGTATCGGCTGGCCGATCCCGCCTATACCGGCCGCGTAACAGTCCCCGTCCTCTGGGATCGCGAGCGGGAAACGATCGTCAACAATGAGTCGAGCGAGATCATCGCGATGCTCGATCGGGCATTCGATGACGTCGCTACTCGAGATCTTACCCTCTTTCCCGACGATCTCCCGGTCCACGAGACGATCGAGGAGATCTACGAACCGATTAACAACGGCGTGTACCGGGCGGGCTTTGCCATGACCCAAGAAGCCTACGACGATGCAGTCACAGGTCTGTTCAGCGCCCTCGAGGAGTGGAATGAGACGCTGGCCCGCCAGCGGTATCTGTGTGGTGATCGGCTGACCGCGGCCGATATCTGTCTGTTCACGACGTTGTATCGGTTCGACGAAATCTATCACACTCACTTTAAGTGTAATCGTGCTCGCATCACGGACTACGAGCACCTGTGGGGACACACCCGTGAGCTCTATCAGCTGCCCGGCGTCGCCGACACCTGTAATATGGATCATTGTAAGCGCCACTACTACCGGAGCCATACGGATCTCAATCCGAGACAGCTCGTGCCGATCGGCCCCGGCCCGGACTTTCAGCTCCCCCACGACCGGGATCGGATCGGCGGCTCACCGCCCGCCGCACTCGTTGCGTAGGCGCGAACGTTTTTGCGGGTTCGGCGTCACTCTATCGCATGAAGGTCCTGATCGTCGGGGTCGGCCGGGTCGGCATGCGAACCGCCCGTGTCCTTCACGAGGAAGGACACGACGTGGTCGCAATCGATATCGACGAGGCGAAGGTCGAACGGTGTCGCCAGATCGGCATCGAGACGATCGAGGGCGATGCTGCTTCCGATGCCGTGCTTGAAACGCTGGATCTGGCGGACTTCGACGCTGTCGCGGCGCTCACTGGCGACCTGAACGTCAACTTCGCGGTCTGTACCGTGGGCAACCATCATGGGTGCCGCACGGTCATCCGGATCGACGACGACTACCGCGAGGAGATCTATCGCCGCTACGCAGACGATGTTGACGAAGTCGTCTATCCAGAGCGTCTGGGAGCGGCCGGCGCGAAAACCGCGTTGTTGGGCGGCACCTTTCACGTCATCGCCGACCTTGCCGAAGAGTTGCAGATGCTGTCGGTGACGATCGAAGCCAGTTCACCTGCGGTCGGCCAACGCATCTCGGAACTCGATCTGCCCAACGGCGCGCGCATCTACGCACACGGCCCCGAAGACGCTCCGATGCAGATTCCGCTTCCAGGGACCGAGATCGATGCGGGCGACCGGGTCGCCGTGATCGCAGACCGGGATACGGCCGCAGCGGTCAACGACGCGCTGGCCGGGTACGCGTGACGCGGTCAGCCGAACGGGTCGCCTGGGAGCGGCTGTTCCAGCGGGCCCAGACGTACGAACTGAGCACAGCGGATGTCCACCTGGCGGTCGAGCGGATGCGCCAGCATGGATGACCCCGACCCGACCCGGGTTGTCGCCGACGTCGATGTCCTCGCTGCGGACCTCTTCGTCGACGGCGATGCGCGGGCCGCGCTTGACATCGTTCGCTCGCATTCGTGGCTCACGCTCATCCTCACCGAGTCGCTACTCGAGGAAACCGCGGCTGTCATTGCCACGCTGGCCGATGATCGGCTGGCGGCCGACTGGCGAACAACAGCGGCAACGGCCGGAATCGTCGTCGAACCGACCCACGAGGGACATCCGGCGCTCGTGGCGGCTGCGGACGGGAACGCGGCGACCATTCTGAGTCACGACGAACGGTTCCAGCGTGCGGCAACGGGAGCGGCGATCCGCCCCTATCTTGCTACGAGCGTGAAATCGCCCGCATCGTTTTGCCACTTGGTGGATCCGTCGTCACTCTATGGCGTGGTTGCGGACGGGCCGTATCCGGGCCCCGATCGAGATCCACGGGCCTGAACAGGTACCGATCAGTCGGATTCGCGGTGTGCGTCATACCACGCAGCGAATCGCTCGAGCGCCCGCGCCCGATGGGAGTGGGCGTTCTTCTCCTCGACACTCATTTCGGCAAACGTCCGATCGCCGTGTTCGAAAATGGGGTCGTAACCGAAGCCGCCATCGCCGCGGGGGGCGACGATCTGTCCGCGCACCCGACCGGCGAACGTCTCTGTCACCGATCCGTCACAATAGCCGATCACCGCCCGGAACGATGCACGCTGATCGGTTGCACCCCGTGCGATCTCTGCTACCAACTCGATGCCGAGGGTGTCCTCGACGTACGACGAATATGGCCCCGGAAACCCGTCAAACGCCTCGATGAACAGGCCGGCATCGTCGACGATGACCGGTTCGTCGCCGGACAGTCCGTCGAACGCGGCGCGTGCACCGTAGCGAGCCACCGGCTCGAGGTCGTCCGCCTGGGGTTCGAGATACTCGTAGTCGATGGTCTCGACGTCAGTCCCGAGGTAGGCCGCGGCCTCCCTTGCTTTCCCCGGGTTGCTCGTTACGTACCGGACCATTCAGTCGTCGTCGACGATGATCTCGATTGGCTCTTCGTCAACGTCCGCGGATGACTCTTCGCTACCACGTTCCTGATAGAACAACGCCGCGACTGCCCCCAACACGATCCACGATCGCCAGTTGGCGAGGTTCAACGTGTATCCGATACCGAAGGGTTTCTCAACGAGCATCCGTTCACCGGGTTGCCAGTACGCCGCAAACATGCGGCGGATGCTCGGTCGATCGAAGTTGTACGGGATCCCAAAGAGTTCGCCGGCACTCGGCTTATCCACCATATCGAGGGGGACGGTCCTCCACACAATAAATCCGCGGGCAATCCAGGGCGGCTCACACCCTAGCGGTAGCGCCCGCGCTCGAGGATCGCGGCCGCCTGCTGGATCACACAAGCCGTGTCAAACTTGGTTTCCCCGGCCTTATAGCCGTCTTGGACGGCCTCGCGCCCAGCGGTCGCATCTTCGAGTGTGCCATCAAGGGACTGGCCGAGGACGTGAAGATCCATTGCCCGATCCTCGAGATGATCGCTGTGATAGCCGAGTCCGAAGTCGATCAGATACACCCGACCCAGCCCGTCATCGACGATCGATGGCAACTCGGGCGCAACCCGGGCGTTCCGGACGGTCGGATCCCCGTGGATCACCCCTGCGTTGTGACAGCGTGCCAGGTGGTGACCGAGGCGATAGAGCAGCTGATCGGTCGCGACCTCCCATACATCGTGTTTGCCGACCCGCTCAAAGACGATTCGGTGGTCCCA
>SKNY01000067.1 GCA_007123105.1 Salinarchaeum sp.
AACACAGCGTCCCGACGCTACGCGAGAGCGATCGAGCGAGCATCTGTAACATCTCCTCGATCAGCGGTAAGCGACCGCTCGTCGATCGGTCCCCCTATACGGCCTCGAAGATGGCAGTAATCGGACTCACACGCACACTGGCGTTCGAACTCGGCCCAGATGTCCGTGTAAACTGTATTTGTCCTGGCCCGGTCCGCGGCCCGCGGCTCGACCGTGTCATCGAGGCCCAGGCAGACCGGCTTGGCGTCTCGTATGACGAAGCGGCGGCTACGGTGTTTTTAGATGATCTCGCGCTCGATGAACTGACCGATCCCGCTTCGGTCGCATCAATGGCCACGTTTCTCGCGAGCGAGCTCGCAGCGGACGTCACCGCCCAGGACATCAACGTCGACGGTGGCGCCACCTGGTATTAGTCGTCGAGCACGGTGGGCGGTAGCACGCCTGGGCGATCGATGGCGAGTCGGTCACCGATCGTCATCGGCTCGATGACGCGCGGATAGGCAAAACTTGCACGTCTGGTGGCCAGCCCCGCGGTGTCGGCTGTCACGCCACGCCACATCGATTGATGGACCGGCGCAAGGCGGTCGAGCGCGAGTGCATTGGCGGCAGCAATCACCTCATCCTCGTCCATGTAGACCGTTCTCGTCCGCACCTCATCGGTCTCCGGGAAGTACTGGCGACCGACTGAGCCGGTCGCGAGGATCCCGAGATCGATCTCGTACTGTTCGCCCAGAGAATGGAATGTCGGCGACTCCCGCGTGTCGCCACCGAGGAACAGCGTACCACGATCGTGTTCGACGACGTACGTAACCGGCTCGATCGCATCCGGGTCGTTTGCCTCGTGGACGGCGACGGTCAGATCACCCAGATCGATGACGTCCCCGGGGGAAACGACGTGGTCCCGACCGCGGAACGCCGGTCGATCGACGGGCAGGTCGGGCTCGTCGTAGGCGGCAGCGGGGGCGTACAACGCGGCACCGAGATCCCGAACCAGCGGAACGATCGACGGAGGGTGCATGTGATCGAGGTGCTCGTGGGTGATGAGAACAGCATCACAGTCGGTGACCGCGTGGGGGTGAAAGGGGATTGGCTGCATCCGGACGAGCTGTGGCGGTCGGCCCGCGCCGAGGTACGGGTCGACGATGACCGTCGTCTGCACGGTGCGGAGAATAAACCCATTACATCCGAGGTACCAAATCGACATCCCGTCGGGATCGACCATCTCGACTTCGTCGTGGATGAACCAGGATCCCCAGGTTGAGGACGACATATACAGCCATCGATGGGGGCGCCGAAAGCCGTTCGGGTGGGGAACGACTATTCCCTGGGCGGTGAATCCGCGGACATGGGTTCGGTAACCTTCGATTTTCGTGACGAAACGGTGCTCATCACCGGTGCGAGCTCCGGCATCGGCCGGGCGCTCGCGCTCGCGTTCGGCGCTGCCGGTGCCCGTGTCATCAACGCCGACGTGACCCCAGAACCGAGTGACGCGGACGCGACCGTACCGACACACGATCGAATCGTCGATGACGGTGGGATGGCCGCCTACGTCGAGACAGACGTCACAGACCCGGCAGCAATCGAGCGAGCGGTCGAAGTTGCAGATCAGGATGGCCTCGACGTGATGATCAACAACGCGGGCGTCCACCTCGAGTCGCCGTTCCTCGAGGTGTCTCCCGAAGCCTTCGACCGCGTTCACGCAATCAACGTCCGGGGGACGTTTTTCGGCTGCCAGGCCGCGGGCCGCGCGATGCTCGCCGCTGGCGGCGGAACGATCGTCAATCTGGCGTCAATATCAGCAGAGATGGCCAAGCCAGACCAAGCGGTCTATGAGTCCTCGAAGGCCGCGATTCAGATGCTGACTCGTAGCGCCGCCCTCGAGTTCGCACCGGCGGTCCGTGTGAACGCGCTCGCGCCGGGGCGAACGGCAACCGAGTTCGGAGACGGGACGGCCGCCGAACGCCGCGCCTCGGTCGAACGAGGGGAGCTCGATAAGCCGATCCCGCTCGGTCGGTCAGGCGAACCGGAGGACTTGGTCGGTGCCTGTCTATTGCTCGCCAGCGAGGGGGCCTCCTACGTCACCGGTGAGACGGTGTTTGTCGATGGCGGGTTCCAGGTGATTTGACCGCCACCAAACCACTCATCAGCCGATGGTGCGATCCCTCCCGTAATGGACTTTGGCGTCTTCTTACCGCGATGGGAGGAAGCTGCGACGCCCGTGGCGTGGCGGCGCGTGGCGGTGACGGCCGACCGATTCGACTACGATTACGTGGGAATGGGAGACCACATCGTCTTCCTCGAGGACGATCGATCCTGGGGGGTCGAACTCCCGACCAGTGATGTCTTTGCAGTGCTTTCATTCGTGGCCGGCCTCACCGAGGCCGTTCGCATTGGGACGAATATTTGTGTAGTCCCGTATCGCCATCCCGTCCAGCTGGCGAAGCTCGCCCTCACACTCGATCAACTATCGGCGGGGCGATTCGAGTTCGGCGTTGGCGCCGGCTGGTGTGAACCGGAGTTCGCGGCGCTCGATGTTCCAGCGAACGAGCGCGGGAAACGGACCGACGAGTTTCTGGCCCTGTTCGAGCAGGTCTGTGCGGAACCGATCGTCTCCTTCGAGGGAAATACGGTAGCGATCGAGGAGACGGCGTTCCGCCCACGACCCGTCCAAGAGGGCGGGCCACCGATCATGGTTGGCGGGCACTCGAGCCCGGCGTTCAGACGGACTGCCCAGTTCGGAGACGGCTGGCTGTTCACAACGACACCAGCAGAGCTGGCCGACGATCGCGACCGGATCATGCGAGCGTGGGCAAACTTCGACCGGTCGGGCGAGCCGTACCTGGCCATCGGGAATGGGACCGGCCTCGTCGACGAGCCGACCGACGAACCTCTGATTGGTCCGGCAGACCACATCATTCGCGGGATTGAGGCGTACGAATCGGCCGGGGCCGACCGAATCGACTTCAAGGTCAGCGCCACAGCCGCCGACATCGACGGTCGGGTGGATCAACTCGAACGGCTCGCCACAGAGGTCCTCCCCTCATTTAGGTAGTGGGGGCGTCCTCCGGGCCCGTAACGCCCGCCAGATATCCGAAGAAGGCGCGTTTCCGGGCCGTATTCGGGTCCCAGCGAACCGGCGGGGACTGATAGCCGTGCCAGTAGTCGTTCTTCCCGGGGTCGAAATAGCCCCAGGATGCTCCAGACTCGATGGCAGCGAGCATATTGCATTCCGAACCGAAGCGGAAGTGATCGTCCTCGTTGAACGCGATCGGCTGATCGTCGTACGCCGGACTCTCCCGGACGGTCGCGACCATTTCCCGGATGCGGTCGGGATCCTCGACGCCGTTGCCGTGGAGAAAGATGACGTCCGAGGCGGCGATCACGGGATCCGGGGGAATGGCCCCGCCGCTCATGCTCACGCCGACAGGATACCGAAAGCCGTCCCGCTCCATCGCCGCGACGCGTTCGATGAGCTCCGGGATCCGCTCGACGTCGATGATGTCGTGATCGTAGTTGATGTTACACTCATTGGCGACCTCGATTACCACATTCGTGTATTCCCGATCGAGCAACCACTCGATGGCGTTGTCGACCGCCGTCGTCACGGCGGCCTCGTCTTCGAGTCGGTGATCCTGCCCGAAGTAGAACAGCCCGAGGAAGACGACCATGCCAAGCGCGTCGGCCCGGTCGAGGACGCGTTCGACCCGGGCCATCCACGCCGGTTTTAGTGACCCGTCGGGGCGAAACGCAGACACGTGCCAGGGTTGTGCTTTCGAATAGCCCTCCGGGCTGCCACACTGGAGATTGGTTGCGATCGCCCGAAGCCCGTGCTCGTAGTAGGTCGGCATGGCAGCGAGGAATTCCGCGACGTTCCGATCCGGATCCCAGGTTCCCGTATCCGGATAGGCCCAGTTCTCGACCGTTTCGGGGTTCTCGTCGTCGAAACAGGCGTGGACGAACCGCGCGTTGAAGAGCCGCCCGTCAATGGCGGTCCCCTCGTGACTGCGCCCGGCGTACGGGAACGCGCCGTTGATGGTGAACCGATCGCCGTCGATACCGACGTGAGTCCGTCGTGTTTCACCGAACATGCACGGGCCAGGGTGGGCGTCCCAGAAATACGTTTGGACCGGCGAACATTTAAGCACGGACTCGGGGACGGTGGCCCATGGATGAACCTGCCTCGTGGTCGGTACTCGAGCGACATCGGACCCCGGATTGGCTTCGTGACGCCTGTCTCGGCCTGTATGTTCACTGGGGACCATATGCCGTCCCGGCTTTCGACAGCGAGTGGTATCCGCGAAACATGTATCGCCCGGATACCGACGCGTACGACTATCATGTCAAACACTACGGCGACCCCGCAGACGTAGGGTACCACGAGTTCATCGATGACTTTCACGGCAACGCGTTCGATCCCGAGGCCTGGGCCGACCGCTGTGCCGAACTCGGTGCCGACGTGGTGGGTATCACGGCAATCCACCACGACGGCTTTGCCCTCTGGGACTCGGCACTGACCGAGTGGAACGCGGCGGAGATGGGACCCGAACGGGACGTGCTCGGGGAGCTCGCTACGGCGGTCCGGGACCGGGACATGCGTTTTATGGCGGCATTTCACCACGCCTGGCGTTGGTGGTACTATCCGCGGGATCCGTCCTTTCATACAACAGATCCGGCGTATGCTGGGCTGTACGGCGACCGAGCGTCTACCACCGACGAGACGCCGCCGGAATCGTATTTCGAGCAGTGGCGCGATCTCACCATCGAAGTGATGGATACCTACCGGCCGGATCTGTGCTGGTTCGATTTCGGGTGGGGGAACCAGGCGTTTGCCGAACGCGACCGTTACCGCCGCGAGGTCGTCGACCATTATTTTACGGCAGCAGCGGACTGGGAGATCGACGTCGACATCGCGCACAAGCGGAACTTGCCCGTTGGCGTCGGCATCCTCGACTACGAGCGCAGTCGCCGGGAGGAATTATCGACCAGCCCGTGGCTGACTGATACCTCGATCGATCGGGCGTCGTGGGGATACATCACCGATGCCGACTACAAAGATCCCCGGACGCTCATCGAGGGGTTGATCGACCGGACGAGCAAGTACGGGGCGACAATCCTCAACGTCGGCCCGAAACCCGACGGAACGATTCCTGTCGAGGCCGATCGGTGTCTGGAGTCGGTGGCCAGCTGGCTCGCGGTCAACGGACCGGGGCTGCGCGGAGTCAGACCGTGGTGGACGTTCGGCGAAGGACCCACGGACGTGACCTCCGGCGAGTTCGAGGAAGCCTCGGCCATCGAATTCACCTCGGCAGACCATCGGTTCACCCGAAACGATGATGCAGGATACGTATTTATCTTCCATCGGCCACCGGACGGCGTCGTCGAGGTGACCACGAGTCTGACCCGCCGCGTGACGGGTCGACGGCGAGGCGGGGATCCAATTGAACCAGCCGCGGTGGAGCTACTCGGGAGCACCGCGGCCGTGACGTGGGAGTGTGACGAGCATGCGCTGCGAATCGAACTCCCGCCGGAGGTCGACGTCGCGCTGCCTTGTTGTATCCGACTCGACGTTGCCGAACAGGAGTGATCGCTACGCCACTTGCGTGCGTTCGTTGCGCCAGATGAGCCCGATGCCGAGAATTGAGAACGCCCACACGATCATCAGCCCGAGTGCCAACGGCTCGATGCCGAACGCGAGCGTGGTCGCGACGTAGACCACAAGCGCTACGCCACCGAGGACGAGGAGCCCCCAGATCCATTGCCGGATCGACGCGGACCAGCGGCCCGCGATGTCGAAGGCCAGGAATGCCACGCCGAGTGCGACCAGCGTGATCATTCATACGCCACCCACAAGTGCCACGGAGGCCCATACGTCCGCGGTCAACAGGGCGAGGAGACCGAGGATTACAGCTCCGCCAACGATGCCGACTGCGACACCGAGCAGGCCCACCGATTCAAACTGTCCCGGCATGCGGGCTTCGTCGAGTCGGAAAGCCAACAGGCCCGCGCCGACGAGTATGAAGACGATCGCGATGGCGGTTTCCACCGCGAGCTCGGAGACACCCTCACCAAATGCGACCAGGGAAATGACAACGAGCGAGAACAGTACGCCGGCCAGCAAAAAGGCGATCGGGCCCCATTGCGCTTGGGTGGCGATGCGACTGTTCACGAGGTTCCGCACTGCCATGTGGTATCATACGTGACACGAGCGCTTAATGTTGTCTAACTTATCATTATTAGGAGACACCGGATGCCATGACCCATCACATTTTGGGGGTTGGCGACTACCCGACAGTCGATGCACGTCATCGATACGACCGACATGGCAAGCTTCTTTTCGGTACTCGCAGGCACCGATCGGTCACAGGCAGCGAGCATGGTGCTCGACGCCGGCCAGTCGACGGGCGGTCCGACCAACGCGCATCCTCGCAGCGATCAGTGGTTGTACGTGATCGACGGAACTGGCACGGCCTCCGTCGAGGACAACGACCACGAGCTCGCCCCGGGACTACTCATCTGCATCGAGGCCGGCGAAACCCACGAGATAACGGCTGATGAGGAAGGACCGCTCGAGACGATCAACATCTACGCGCCCCCGGAATACTGAACTCGAACCCAACGTTTACGTCGCGGTCCGTGTCCTGATCGGTGATGGCAAGGGATCCATTTGCGTCGATGCACGCCGTCGACCACGATCAGTTGTTGGCAGCCGCGTGTGCAGAGCTCGACGAACAGTTCGATCCGGACCGTTGCCTCCTCGAATCGCCATTTACGGGTGGGCCCGGCTATCACACGACCCTTGATCCCGACGAGGTCGAGACCGTCCACCAGACACGCGAATCGCTCGGGTATGCCCTCGCACTCCTTGACGTGGGTGGTGATGGGCGGCTCGATCGCGCGACGGAAATTATCGACACCGTCCTCGACCACCAGGACCTCGATGAAACCAATGACACCTACGGCATCTGGCCGTGGTACACCGAAGAGCCCCTCACGGAGATGGCTCCCCCAGACTGGAACTGGGCGGACTTCTGTGGCAAGCGACTGTTGTTGATCGCCCGTCGACACGGCGATCGGCTTCCCGCGGACCTGTGCAACCGGATCGAAACGGCCGTCCTTGCCGCATCCGATGCAATCGTCGAACGGGATGTCGGACCGGGGTATACTAATATAGCAATAATGGGCGCCTTCGTGACCATCATCGCGGGGGAAACGTACGATCGTCCGGATCTCCACGAATACGGGATCGAACGGTTCGAGCGGTTCGATGCCCACGTTTCCCGCTATGACGCCTTCGATGAGTACAACAGTCCCACCTACACCCGTGTCGCCATCGTCGAACTGGGAAGCCTCGCCACCGAAACCGCGACCCCGGCCGTGGAAACACGGGCAGATCGGCTCCTCGAGCGCGCGTGGACGATGGCGGCTACTCATTATCACGTGCCCACGGGCGAATGGGCAGGACCGCACGCACGGTCCTACCGGACGATGCTGTCCGATGGCATCCGGTCGTTTCTCGAGGTGGGAACGAACCGGACGATCGATCGCATCGACCCGGAGGTAATCGAGTATGACCCGCTCTGGTATGCCACGGACTTTAGCTGTCCACCGACCCTCCGGTCGCTGTTTGCCGAACATGCGACCCGTGGCATCGACGATCACTACGGGGACGCGGCGGATCGACCGCTTACGGCTCGTACCTATCTGACCGACACCTACGCGATCGGAACGTTCGACCGCTCGTCGTGTTGGAACCAGCGCCGTGCAGTCGTCGGGTACGCAGCCAGCGCTGACGGTGCAGTCGCGATCCGAGTCCGCATGCTCAAGGACGGTTATGACCTAGCAGCGGCCCAGACCACCGCCGCCCAGTGCCACAATCGAGCGCTCGTCGGGTTCAATATCGCGACGGACGGCGGCGATACACACATCAGCCTCGACGGGATCGACGGGAGCCTCGACTGCGCGGACCTTCGGGTCCGCCTGGAGTTGGAGGGCGCCACGACCGCGGTGCTATTGCCGACGGCCACCGAAGCCGCAGTCGGAAACCGGTATTCCATCGAACTGGGCGAGACGACGGTTTCCTGTCTCGTACCGGCAGCACGCTTTGCTGGACGCGAGATCACGACCAGCGTGGTGCGAGAACAGGACGTCGAAGCCGTCGATTACGTGTTATACGAGGGCGAGAAACGCCAGTTCGAGCTCGATGATATCGGTGAGGCTGCCCTCGGACTCGCCATCGCCTTCGACGAAGACGCGGCCGCGACCGCCACGTGGTACACGGACCACTTGCGACTCGACGCCGATGACCTCGGCGTACGGATTCCGGCCGCACCGGCTCCCGCAGCGTACCTCCGGGAGCACAATCGAGCGACCATGCCACCGCACGACGCCTAACGGTCGATACCGAGTGTGCCGAAGAGCCACCTGAACGGCCGGGTCGGGAGGAACGCATAGCGTTCGTGGGGATCCCACCGCATGAACGCCAGGCTGTTCGAGACGACCGACACGCTCGAGGCGGCCATGGCAATCCCCGCAAGTGCCGGATTCAACAACCCGATCGAGGCGATGGGAATCAACGTCGCATTGTAAGCGAACGCCCAGAAGAGGTTCTGACGGACCTTCGCGATGGTCGCATCCGCGATACGCATCGCCTTCAGCACGTCTGCGGGATCGTCCCGCATGAGGGTGATATCTGCGCTCTCGATGGCCACATCCGTCCCGGAGCCGATCGCGATCCCGACGTGGGCGGTCGTCAATGCCGGGGCATCGTTTACACCGTCCCCGACCATCACCGCCCGCCGCCCGTCGGCCTGGATGGCGTCGATGGCATCCGCCTTGGCTTCGGGGAGGACCTCGGCACGAACGTGATCGGGGTCGATGCCGAGTTCGGCGCCCACCGCCCGGCCCGTGCGTTCGTTGTCGCCGGTTAACATCATAACCGTCAACCCTCGGTCCTGGAGTGTCGCGACCGTTTCGCGTGCGCTTTCGCGAACAGTGTCGGCCGTGGCCACCACGCCGAGCAGTTCGTCCTCCCGCGCGACGAGCATGGCGGTCTTCCCCGCAGATTCGAGCGTCTCCATGGTCTCCTCGGCGGGCGCCGGATCGACGCCGTTGTCGCGTAACAGCTTCCGGTTGCCGACGAGCACCGTCGACCCGTTGACGACCGCCCGGATGCCGTGACCGGGTACGTTCTCGAACTCGGCCAGGGGCGCAAGGTCGAGGTCTCGCTCCCGGGCTCCCTCGACAATCGCGCGCGCGAGCGGATGTTCGGAACCGGATTCAGCGCTCGCGGCGAGCCGCAGCATCACGTCCGCCGCGGTCTCATCGGCCGCTGTCGTGACGATGCCACCGTCTGTCGCGACGCCATCTGTGATCGAAACGACGTCGGTTAGCTCCATTGTCCCGCGGGTCAAGGTCCCGGTCTTATCGAAGACGACCACGTCGATCCCGCGGGCCCGTTCGAGAATGTCGCCCCCTTTGAACAGCACGCCGTTTTTCGCACTGATGGTCGAACCGACCATCGTGGCCATTGGGGTCGCCAACCCCAGTGCACACGGACAGGCGATCAACAGCGCGGAGGCGAGCACCACGATCGAGAACTCGAAGACCGGAATCCCACCGGGAACGGCAGCGACCGGACCGCCACCGACGGGTTCGAGCAGGGGGATGTATCCGCCGAGTGCCGCCGACACGGCGAACAACGCTTCGGGATGGATCGACCACACCAGTGCCCAGATAATGGCGTTGACGATCACTGCGGGCACGAAATACGCCGACACGCGATCGACCAATCGCTGAATGTTCGGCTGGCGGGCCTGGGCTTCCTTGACGCGCTTTACGATCTGCTGGATGGCCGTCTCTTCGCCGACGCGGGTTGCCTCGACGTGGAGGAGACCGTGCTCGTTGATCGTCGAGCCGATCACTTCGTCACCCGCGGACTTCTCGACAGGGACCGACTCGCCGGTGACCATCGACTCGTCCACGGCGCTTTGCCCATCGACGATCACGCCGTCAGTCGGGATCCGTTCGCCGGGGCGGACCTTCATGACGTCCCCGACCTCGACGGCATCCACTGGCACGACAAGCTCCTCGCCGTCCTCGACGATCGTTGCCTCGTCGGCCTGCAGCTCGAGGAGTTCGCGCAACGCGCTGCCGGCGCGAGCCTTCGAGCGGACCTCCAACCACACGCCCAGATAGATGAACCACAGGATGAACGCGACCGCTTCGAAATAGAGGCCGCCAGTGATCACATCCACGAGGACGGCCGTACTGTACACGTAGCCAACCGAGGTACCCATGGCGACCAGCGTATCCATGTTCGCGCGATGGTTCGCGATGGCAGCCTTCCAAGCACCCCGGATAAAATGCATCCCGAGGGTGGCCATGAGCGCCGACGCCAGAAGGAATTCGACCCAGTCGAACCAGCCTGGCAGGAACGACACGACGAGCATGTCGAGCATGACCAGCGCGAACGGCGCCGCCAAGACGCCCCCGATGATCACCCACTGTTGTTTGTGGGCGAGATCGCGTTCAACGGCCGTCTCGCGATCGTCGGTCAGATCCTTGCCGTCCTCGTCGCGTTGGCGGTCCGGGTCGTAGCCGGCGGACTCGATGGCGTCATAGAGTTCGGTCAACGTCGTCGCGTCCGGGTTAAACCGGACGACAGCCTCGTCGGTGGCGAAGTTGGCGTCCACGGTGATGACGCCCGGGAGCTCGGAGACAGCGTCCTCGACCGTCCCGGAACACGTCGCACAGCTCATGCCGGCGACCCCGACGACCGTCCGGGCTGCGTCGGGCTCGTATCCTGCATCTTCCACCGCGGTGTAGATCTCCGCCAACGAGACGACGTCGGGATCAAAGGCCACCAGCGCCTCATCGGTGGCCACGGTGACATCGACGGATGCGATCCCGGGCAAGTTCCCGACGGCCTCTTCGACCGTTGCCGCGCAGGTGGCGCACGACATACCGCTGATGGGAATGGTGGTCTTCACGATGGGATCACTCAAGTGATGCTACGAGGGGATCGTTCAAGCCATTTCGGGCTAACGATTACCGGGTGAAATTGCGTGGATTCCGTAGAATCGAAAGTTGCTCCGGACGCTCGGATGCGATACCGACTTCATTCAGTGATTCCCCGCCGAATTCAGTATCGCAGTCATTGATTTATTATATAATCTTGACGGTACATACGGGTCGTATCCCACACAGACCAGACAAACTCATTGTGCCCATGCCTTTCATTCCGGTCCTGAACGCTTCCGTATCGCGGTAGTGGTCCAGGGAGAAAAGGACGGATGCGGGTCTATGCCACGAGATTCTAGATCATGTCCGTCGGCGTACGCGAACATGGTTGAGGAGTTCGAATGAACGAATTCCACGGTCGCTGGGGTCAGAACGTCCTCGTTCGCAGGCCGGTGACCAGAGGCAGTCTCGCGTTCTTTGGCCGATACCGTTCCCCAGGATCACTCGTTCATTGGTTCGGATGTGGCCGCCTGCTCCCGCTTGTTCGCCCTTCGGACCGCAAATCGGGCGCACCTCATCCGTAAGTCGGGGTGTTTCAACGGAAACCATTCCGAGACGGTGCTGTCCCCTAGCTCGTAATCAATGTATCTCACGCGGGTGAGGAGCGGACAATCAATCCGTTTCCCACTGAGCCAGTCATTTCGGACTGTGGCGCGTGAAGTGACGTAGCTGCAAGAGAGGATCCATCCTTTGTGCCGCTCTCATGGTGAACCACCGACGGAGAAGGAGACACTGGACCGGAGAAAGAGGGCCTCAGGGAAGAGCGCGCGAGTTCTTCACACATCGGGATCACATGGCCAGTGAACGACAGGACCGCAACCGGAGTGCAGAGCAACACTCCCCAACTGGCACGTCGTTGCAATCGCTCATGCACGGCAGTTCACGCAATAGTATCAGTTGTTCGTCTATAGCACATCACGCGATATAGAATCGACCCCAACCGTCGAACGTGGCACCCGATTGGAGGAGGTACCCACTGCGGAATCGGTCACAGTCGATCGTGGAAGCTATCAGGGGGACCGACCACCCGGCAGGCATGATCGTCCTTTCACGGCCGTGCTATGACGAGATCGTCCGGCAGGGGTATCGCGGCAACGAAGAAGAGATCTGCGGGCTTCTGGGAGGCACCTACGGACCCGAACGAACCCTCGTCAAGTCGGTCCATCAAGCTGAGAACGTTGCCGACGTCCCCACAGTTCGGTACACGATCGATCCGGCCGATCAACTCGCCATCACCGAGGATATCGAGGCCAACGATGACGACGTCGTCGGGTTTTATCACTCACACCCCGCCGGCCCGCCGCACCCGAGCGAGACGGACGCCGAGCGGGCGACGTGGCCGGATCACTCCTATGTGATTGCGGCCTTCGACGGCTATCCGTACGTTGGCTCGTGGCGATGGCGGGCTGAGGAGGGTACCTTCGACGGAGAACGAGTCGTGCTCGAACAAAGCGGAACGCGACAGTGAGTCGATCCAGGCGGCCTAATCGGACGCTTCAAGGGGCGGCTCGGTCGCGTCCAGCGCACAGGCACCTTCGTATTCGGCGTCCTGGACCGATTCGATGACCGGATCGTCGCCACAGACCGGGCAATCTGTTTTCCGCTCGATCGTGACCTTCTCGAAATCCATCGCCAGCGCATCGTAGAAGATCAGTTTCCCCGAGAGCAACTCGCCCTTGCCGATGATCGCCTTCACGGTCTCGGTGGCCTGGATACACCCGACCGTGCCGGGCAACACACCGAGGACACCGGCGGTTGCACAGTTCGGCACCAACCCATCCGGCGGCGCCTGCGGGAAGATACATCGATAACACGGGCCGTCGTCGGCTGCGAAGGTGGTGATCTGGCCCTCAAAGCGGAAGATGGCGCCGTGGGAGAACGGTGTCCCCGAAAGCGTGCAGGCATCGTTGACCACATACCGCGTCTCGAAGTTATCCGTCCCATCGACGACGAAATCGTAGGGGTCGATCAGTTCCTCGACGTTATGCTTGGTGACCCGTTCACGGTGGGGAATGACCTCCACGTCGGGGTTGAGATCGGCAACGAACTCGGCGGCGCTGTCCACCTTTGGCCGTCCGACATCATCGTGACCGTGGATGATCTGCCGCTGAAGGTTGGACAGTTCGACTTCGTCATCGTCTGCGATCCCAATGGTACCGACGCCGGCCGCGGCGAGGTACTGGATGATCGGTGAACCGAGGCCACCGGCCCCCAGGACCAGCACCCGCGCATCGAGTAACGCCGCCTGTCCCTCGGTCCCGACATCGTCCAGAAAGATGTGGCGGGAATACCGATCCAGCTGCGTCGGATCGAGATCTAATCCTGTCATGGATATCACGACTCGACGAACGTGGTTAAACGACGCGGTCACCGCCGAAATCTTCCGGTACTCCGGACGTCGCATCCGATTCAGGTGGGCTTTAGCCGTTGGACCAGCAACCGTCGCCTATGCCACAGATCAAAGTCCCAGCCGCATTGGCCGGTGGCGGAGCAGGAGAGACGCTCGAAGTGAGTGGCGACACCGTCGGTGAGGTCCTCGATAACCACGCTAACGATCACGGGCCGGAACTTCGAGATAGTGTGGTCGAGGACGGCGAGATCAAGGAGTTCATCAACGTCTTCGTCGACGGCGAGGAAGCCACGACACTCGACCAACCGGTCGACGACGACACGCTCATTCGCGTGATGCCGGCGGCCAGCGGTGGGCGTTAATCGTCGAAATACGCCGCCCACAGCGGAATATCCGCGTATTTATCGCCGCGATCACAGAGCATGAGGACCACAACGTCACCGTCGTCGAGTGCCCCCGCTGCGTCGAGATCGTATACGACCTGCACGCCTGCACCGCTCGACGTACCGACCAGGAATTGATCGTCGACCCGGAGGTGGTCGCGGACAACCGTCGGGTCGTGCTGACCGGAATCGACACAGGAAATCATCCGGTGTTGATATCGTGATCGGAGCTCGCGTGCCCGATCGTAGGCGTCCTGCGTGTCGACGTAGCGCTTCTCATCGAGGACCCGTTCGTCATAGATACCGGGATGATAGTGATTGCCCGATTTGAGGTATTTCAGGCCGTCGATGGCATGGAGCGGTTCTGCCGGCTCGAAGCCGCTCACGGCGATCGACTCGTCCCGGTGGTGGAGCCCCCGGCCGGTGCCGGTGACGGTGCCGCCAGTCCCCACACCGGCGATGAAGTGTGACACTGCGCCGTCGGTCGCCTCGTAGATCTCCGGTGCGGTCGTGCGCTCGTGGGTGCCCGGGTTCGCCGGGTTCTCGTACTGGTTGAGCCGGTGGTACCGTTCAGGTGCGGCCGCGATGATTTCTTCGCAGCGGTCGAGGACGGCGTCGTACCCGAGGTCACCGGGCACGAACTCGATGGTCGCCCCGGCGTCCCGGACCGCCTCGATCTTGCCGCCGGCCGAGTTGTCGGGCATCACGATCTCGACCTCGTAGCCGCGGGCCGTCGCGAGGCGGGCGATCTCGCTGCCGGTGTTGCCGGAGGTCGGTTCGATGAGCACCGTATCGGGATCGAGCTCGCCAGCGTCCTCCGCCGCATCCAGCATCCCTTTCGCAATGCGGGATTTGACCGACCCGCCGCCGTGGGGCGTGCCGACGAGGTTGAACCACTCGACCTTGCCGAGGACTGTCGCATCACACTCGAGGTCGAGCACAAGCTCGACGAGGGGCGTCTCGAAGATCGTCGATTCGTCGATCGCCACCGACCCGGCCATACGAGATGGTCCCGCCCGGCCACCAAATGTCCCTCGGAACGGTCGCGTCCCGGATACCGGCCCGTCCTGTCCCTTCCGAAACGGGGAAAGGGGATGACCGACAAGCACATCGTATGAGCGACATAGCATGGGAAGACGTGATCGAACTCCCCGATGAGCTCGATGACGACACGGCCGACCAGCTCCTCGGCGAGGCGGCCGAGGTGCAAGACATGACTGGGGAGGTATGTCCGTATCCCCAAGTCGAAGCAAAGAAGGCGATCCAGCAGCTCGAGCCCGGCGAGGTGCTGGTGCAAGAGACGGACCACGTCCCGAGCACCGAAAACGTTCCGAAGGCCGTCGGCGAACTCGCCGACGCGAAAGTCTGGAAGTCGGGCGACGGCTTCTATCGGATCTTTCTCCACCGCCAGTAACCATGGTCGAAGAAATCTCCACCGACGACGTCAAAGAGAAGCTCGACGCCGGGGAAGAGGTACAGGTCGTCGATATTCGATCCCCCGAGCAGTTCGCCGCGGGACACATCCCCGGAGCGACAAACATCCCCATGAACGAGCTGCCGGCAAAGGTCCAGGAACACGACTGGGGCGATGACATCGTCGTGGCCTGTCCGATTGGCCAATCCTCGATCCAGGCGGCACGACTCTTACAGAGCTACGAGGGTGTCGATGGCGACGCGTCGGTCGCGAGCATGGCCGGCGGCTATGACGACTGGGACCACGAACTCGAGGCCGAAGAAGAACTCGAAGCATAATCAACGGGCGGGTTGTTTCGTTCTTGTTCTGGTTTCTGATACTTAGAGCGTGATCACCTGGTCCGGCGGGTTCCCAGCGAGTGCCCCATAGAGGTCAGGGAAGCACCCGACGGTTACCCCCTCGACGACGTTAGTCGGCTCGTATTGTGGTCGGCCACTGTCGTGTTCGCCAACCTGTTCGGCCAGTCCCCGCTTGGTCGCACAGCGATCACACAACATGAGGAGGATGTCCCGCTCGTCGGCGACGGCCGCGAGCCGTTCGCCGATCGGATCACCCGCGCGCAGTGCGAAGGTGTTGTCGTGGAAGAAGAACATCCCGGCGACCTCGGCACCGTGATCGTCCTGTTCCAGCTGGGGGAGAATCATGTCCCCGAGGATGTAATCGATCGTCTGGCCGGCCGTACTGAACACGTAGGCGACGCGCATACGACCGGCAATCCGACAGCCTCCACCGTTAATCCACTGGCCTCGAACCGCTAGATCGCACAGCCGACTTCACGGTACATCCAGTGAGTCATGACGTAGACGCCGACGATAATCCCGAACCCGGCGAGAAACGAATGGACCGAGAGCAACGCCACGCCCGAGAACAGATTAGCGATGTTACAGCCGGCCGCCAAGCGTGAGCCTACCCCCATTAGCAAGCCGCCGACCACGTAGTTAGGGAGCCGGTTGCGCCGGGGTGTCCGGATCCGGAAGTCACCGGAGCCGTACGCGGCGAGGAACGAACCAGCCATCAGCGCTGCGATCATGAGCATATCGACGGTGATCGTAATGGCGCCGTCGATAAAGAGAATCGATCCCCAGTAGCGGACACCGGCGACGTCCACTCCCGCTTGGTTTAGCATCCAGCCTGCCCATTGCGCCTCTGCCCCGGTGATCGCCCAGTGGCCGTGGACCCAGAACCAGATTGCCGCGACAACAGCCATGCCGATCCCGGCCGTCCGTGCGTCCCACGGATCACGGAGTCGCTTTTTCAGGGGTCGCTCATCGGCGCGCCATCCTCGCAAATGAGTGACCGTTCCGTCGACGGTCAGTCGGAGTCCTTCGACGATCTGGGTGAGGAAGGCTGGGGCATGAGTCACGCCTGCGCTCACGGGCGTGCCGGTGGGAGGGCCCTCCTCGGGAGTGCGGGGCAAGGACGTCCGACCGACCATGTAGGCGTACGCGACGAGCCCGACCAAGGCAGCGAGCAGGCCGGTGACGGCGGGTGACCAGGGGAACTGCAGGTACAGTGTGGTTCCCGCGAAGGGATTCAGCCGACCGAAGTAGTGGACTTCAAAGACCGGAAAGGCGAACGCGAACAAAATGTACCCGACAAACATGAACGCGAGTACGATCCAGAACTGGACGTACCCCTGACCCGCTCGATACAGGGTGCCAGACGCACAGCCGCCCGCATACGTCATACCGATACCAAATACCACGCCACCGATGAACGACCCCAGCCCCCACGCTGGCGTCCAAAATCCGCGGAAAAATCCGAAGGTGGCCTGCGCACTCCAGAAGATCGTCAGGACGAACACCCCGGCGAGCACTCCCTTCAGTACCCGTGTATCTTTGAACGCGATGAAATCGCGGAACGCACTGACAAAACAGAACCTGGCCTTCTGCAGGAAGATGCCGAAGCTCAAGCCGACGAGGATGGAGACGACGATGTAACCGGTCGGCGAGAGCGCGACCATACGCGGTCTATATCGGGGCTCCCGACTTATGCCAGTCGATCCGCCTGGAAACTCGCCGGCATCTGTACGGTCAGATTGGAGACTGCTAACTGGTGTGGGCGGCAAATATCGGTGGTTTAGCCGGACAACTCGGTGATCCAGCTGTCACATATGGCGGCAATATATACCGACGTGATGGACAACTGGTAACGACCGCGCGGTTCGGGCGGTTTTTCAGGGGTCATGAGCATGGTTATGATATGAGTACCGACCGGAACAGGGACGATCCGCGCGTCGCCGGACGACGGATCGACCCATTTGCGAGTGGCGTGTCGCGGCGGCGACTGCTCAAATCATCAGGGGCAGTCGGCGCGACGGCATCAATTGCGGGCTGTCTGGGGGACGATGCCGACGTCCAGGAGACGATCTTCGTCTTTAACACCGGCGATATGACGGTGAGTCTGATCGACCCGGCAACTGACGAACTCCTGCGGAGCGAGTTCATCGGTACAACCGCCTCCTGGCCATCGAACCAGTATGCGTCGATCAACCCAGACGTTGAAACGCTTTGGATGAACGTCGAGGGGGGCGTCGTGGGCTTTGACGCCGCGGACGAACTCGCCGAGCTCGTTGAAGTAGACACGGGCACGAATGCGAACTGGCAAGAATTGACGCCCGACGGGTCACGGCTGGTCATCAGCGCCCGCGAACCCACGCACGCACATTTCCTCGTCGACGCCGATCCCGGAAGCGATTCCTTCGGGGATGTGGTCGGTGAGATCGATCGCAGCGACGAATCCGACCCACCGCCGGCCCCGTGTGACATCTCGTTCGGGCCAGACGGTGACTACTCATACTGTGCAGACCGTGACGCAGACCTGCTCACGGTCGTCCGGACTGATCCGTTCGAAATTGCTGCACAGCTTGAGCTCGAACCACTCGGCGACGACAACGTCGGGCCGTTCATGGACACGACGTCGTGGGACGGCGAGTACGTTGCCATCGAAAACTTCGAGGACGGTGGCACGGAGAGCATTATCGATATTTCTGAGCCGGAAGAACCCGAAGAGATCCACCGGTTCACGATTGACGATGGTCTCGACCCCAGTCCGATGACGAGCGAGTGGGGTCCGGACGACGAACTCCTGTACGTCTTCGGCGAGAACATCACGGTGATCGACGTGCCGAATCTGGAGATCATCGACAACATCGATGTCGGAGGCGACACGCGGACGGGGACCTGGAACCCCGAACGCACGAAGCTGTACGTTCCCGTCACCGAAACCGACGAAGTAGCCGTCATCGATCACGAAACCGTCGCCCAATTCGACTCCATCGAAGTCGGCGCCTCGCCGCGCGGGATCACGGCCCGTTCGGTTCGGCCCGGCCAGAACGCCCAGGCGCGGCTCCTGGCGGCGTTCGCCAGCGTTGGAATCACCTTTGGGGCGGATGTTACGCCGACGTTCTGCGAGGATGAATGCCATTGTGGCCGCCAGTGTGGTGAAGAAATCGTCCTCGACTCATGACGACCGACCGCACCAGGCGGGCACTGCTTGCCGCCGCCGCTGGTTCGACCGTCCTCGGCAGCGCCGGCTGTGTCGAGATCACGACGCCGGCAGACCTCGCCCGGGCGACTGACATCACCGGCAACGTCTCGTATTTCGTGGGAACCGAGTGGCTCCGAGAGCGGCTCGGCTCCGTGACGGTCCTTGATGCCAGACAGGAACGATTCTTTCGAGCCGAACGGATCTACGGTGCCCGTCGAGTTCCGCTCGGGACGATCATCGCACGCACCGAGTCGAATGACGGACACGGACTCGTACCCGACACCGACACCCTTGCCGCAGCGATCGGTGAACTCGGCGTAGCACCCGATGAGGACATCGTCGTCTACGGAGACACCGTAGGCGCTCGCGTGACGCGGACAGTGTTCGTCCTGCACGCGCTCGGCCATCGGGGGAACGTGCACGTGCTCAACGGCGGTTTCATGGCGTGGAACGGGCGGGTCGGGACTGGTCGTGCTAGCACGCCAGCGCCGGTCACTTACGATCCAGATCCGAAGCCCGATCTATGGGTCCACCGCGCGTGGCTCGCCGATCACGTCGGGACGTTCAATGACGACGGTCCTGGGCTCATCGACGTACGGGAACCCGATGCGTACGTCGCCGCGGTGGGATCGGACGCGTTGGAAGACGAACACGCCAGGCACGGTCACCTGCCGGGCGCCGTCAACGTCCACTGGATGGGCAACATCGACGGGCGGTCCCTCGCGGACCCCGCCGAGCTGTACCAGCGATACACCGCGGACGCCGGGCTCACACCCGATGAACCGGTGGTCGTCTACGGGAACGATAACGTTGACCCGACCCAGACGTGGGTGACCCTCCGGGCCATCGGATTCGACGACGTGCGGCTGTACGACGGCGGCTTCGGAGAATGGGCAAACCAGGACGATCAGGGCCGATATCCCGTCGAGACGGGGACGACTGCCGTAGTCGACGTCGACGGAGAAATCGGCGGGACAGACGGTGGCGACTTCACCTGCAACTGAGGACCCTGTCCTCGCCGTGTGCTGCCAGGGCGATGGGGTTGTCTCTGTCCACGACTTCGAGACCGGCAATCCGATCGGCAAGATTCCGGTCGGTGGGCATCCCGTCCACGCCCACGCGATTGACGGCCGAATCTTCGTCGCCACGATGGACGAACGGACGCTTTCGGTCATCGAACCAAACGGCGACGTCGAACGGTTTCGGGTTGGCGTCCTCGGTCCCTCACATTTTGCAAGTGCCGCGGGGACACTGTTCGTCACCTGCACGGCGGGCGATGTCGTCGCCGCGATCGATCCGTTTGAGCCGCGGTTACTGGCCCGAATCGGCGTCGGGGCCGAACCCCACGAACTCGTCGCCCACAACAATCGAGTGTTCGTCGGGAGCCGCCGGGACGGGGTTGTCAGCGTCATCGATGCGACGACACTCGAACGGTGCGGAGACGTCGAAGTTGGAGCCGACGCCCGGATCGAAGGAGTGGGGATCGATCACACGGGAACGCGAGGGTTCGCGGTGGATCGTCGGGGCGAGCGACTCGTCGGGTTTGCTCCCACAGATCTGACGGTCACCGGCACGGTTCCTATTGGAAGTGACGCGTATGACCTCACGGTGGCCGACGATGTCGTCTACGTGCCGGCACAGGGAAGCGGCACCGTCCACGTTGTCGAGCTCGATCTCGATGACCAGCGGGTTCACCCGGGCTTCGAACGGCCCGTCGAGGTCCATGAATGGGACGAAACGGCCTGGGTGGTCGACCGCGGGCGGGCACGCCTCGAGAGCTTGACCGGAAGATCGGTCGAGATCCCGGCCGGCGCCATTCACGCCCAGCCAACTGATCACGGATTCGTGCTCGCCCACTACGACGATGCCGCAGTCTCGTTCGTTCATCCGACAACCGGCACCGTTTGGACGGCCGAGACGGGCGCATATCCGCTTGGGATCCTGTTGGTGTGACGGTTCCAGCAGGACGAAGAGGCCACAATCCGAGGTATCCGCCAATGACGTCCGACAACCGCGGCATCCTCACCGAGATGACGATCGACGAGGTCGAGACGCTCGATCCGGAAGTCGTCGTGCTCGGGATCGCCTCCACCGAACCTCACGGCCCGCACCTGCCCTACGGCACGGATACCTACCAGACGGAGACGATCTGTCGGCGAGCGGTAACCGCGGCGAACGAAGCCGGAGCGTCCGTGTTGCTGTACCCGACTCTGCCGATCGGTAACAACGTCAACTTCCAGGCGTTCCCGTTTGCTTGCCGAATCGGCGTTCGCACACTGATGGACGTGGTCCTTGACGTTATCGAGGCGATCGAGGCCGAAGGCGTCGAGAAGATCGTCCTCGTCAACGGTCACGGTGGGAACACCGCAACCTTGCGGGCGACGCTACGCGAACACGCCGGTCGCCACGACCCCGGGGACGGGGCATTCGTGTGTCTCACGAGCAACTCCGGGGCGATCCCACCAGGGGATCGTGACCGCATCGAACACCCATCCGAACACGCCGGCGAGCTCGAGACCTCGCGGATGCTCGCAATTCGACCGGATCTCGTTGACGAATCGGCGTTCGACGAATTCCCGATCCTCAAGCCCCGCCTGGAGCAGCTCCGGTCAGACCGAGTGACCTTCGTCCCGCGCTGGGACGCGTACATGCCGGCAAGCGCGGGCGGTGAGACGCGGGCGAGTTCGGTCGAAAAGGGCGACGCCGTCATCGACGGTGCCGCAGACTGGATCGCGGAGTTGCTCGTCGAACTCGATCGGGTCGACGTCGACGAGCTGTTTCCGTTTCCGAGCGCAGACTAATCGTCGCCGACTGCCTCGGCATCTGCCACGGGTCGACGGGTGGTGCCCACGGCACCGGCCTTCCAGCTCCCTCGGTAGAACCAGAACGCCGTGATGACTAACGCACCGACATAGGAGACAGCGACGGCCCACCACACACCGTGAACGCCGAGGTCAGTGACTGCAAGTAGAAGGTACGCGAGCGGCAACCGCAAGATCCAGAGCTCGAAGATGGAGAAGGCCATCGCAGCACGGGTGCTGCCACTGCCCCGGATGCCGCCGAGCAACATTTGAAACACGCCGAGAGCGAGATACGAGGGTCCGGCGATCCAGATGTAGGCGGCACCGTAGGCGATGACGACATCGGTGTTGCCCGCACCTTCTGGGGCGAGGAAGAAACCGACGATGGTCTCAGCATGGGGGTAGGCTGCGACCATTGCGATCGCGAACGTGGCCAGGATGATCCCCGAACTCAGATAGACTGCGCGGGTTGCCCGTTCGAATTGACCCGCACCGATATTCTGACCGACGACGGTTTCGGTCCCGCGGGCGAGTCCCATGGCCGGCATAAATAGCAGCGACGAGAGGCGATGGATGATCCCCCACGCAGCCACGGCATCGTCCCCCGCCAGGGCGATGATCACCGTCATCAC